>DCIO01000058.1:1161-23400 GCA_002315885.1 Lentisphaeria bacterium UBA1724 | reverse complement strand
TCCCCGTAGGGGATGTTTCGGCGTAGCCGATAAAGCCCCGGGATTTTTCCCGGGGGAAGGGAACCCAATCAATTTCATTCCCCGTAGGGGATGTTTCGGCGTAGCCGATAAAGTGATTCCAATCCAGAGATTATTCCTATGAAACGACTTTTCCTGCTTGTTTTTCTGCCGTTGGTCTTTTGCGCGGAGGTGGTGCTGAAGAATGCCAGTTTTGAGAGAGATTTGGCCGATTGGCATAATGGCGGGGGAAAGCCGGTGGTGGACAAGGGGAATGGGGTAGAGGGCGTTCAGTCCCTGCTGTTGGAGGGGGCTGATCGTACGGCGGTGGTTCAGTCCATCGAGATAGAGGAAGGTGTGACCTACGAGCTTACCTGCTACGTCAAAGGCGAGGACATTCCCGCTGGTGACAATCGTGGTGCGCGGATCATTTTGGAGGGTAACAAGCGTTGGCGTCGGATTACCAGCCGTGAGGACAATTCGAATGAGACTGGCACTTTTGACTGGCGGTATGTGAAGGGTCAGTTTACCGCCAAGGATTTGGAGAGCACCACCATCAAGATTGCGCCGACTTTGATCGGTGGCGGCAAGGCGTGGTATGACAACATCCAGGTTCGTGCGCTGAATGCCGAAAGCAACGAGGAGCTGGCTACCCGGAAATTCTTCCGCAGGAATTATGGTTCTTCGGTGGCGGAGTGCCTGCTGTATCCTGGACAGTGTGCCGAGCAGGGCTCCAAGGGCGTGCGTGGTTTTTTCGTGCCTGGGGATCCGGTGGATTTGCACATGGTCCTGAAGGGTGCGGGGCGTTGCTCCATCTCCCTGAATGTCAAGGATTGGCATGGTAATACCCTGTGGAACGACGAGCTCCAGGATGTCCAAATGCCCTATTCAAATACTTTTGTTCTGGAGGGGAATTTCCCCAAAGGCTACTACTACATAGAAGCCGAGGTCAAGGACGAGGCGGGGGCGCGGGCGTATTTCTGCCAGTGCGGGTTTGTGGTCCAGGATATGCCTTTGGAAAAGCGCGACACATTCTATTCCTTCGGGTATGGTGTGGACGGCAGTTTTGCGGAGGGCTACAAGCGCATTGGCACGGGAAATATCAGCCTGAAGCTCTTTTGGCAGACCTTCTACAAGCGCACCCTTCAATTCCTTCTGGATTACAATCTGAATGCATACAAGCCCTTTTTGGAGAATGACGATTTTGAGCTGGATGTGCACGTGCACACAGCCCCCACCCGGGAGATGCGTCAGGATGACGAGGCGTTGGCGGAGGGCTATTCCTGCCTGACGGACGAGATGCAGAAATTCCTCCACGATTTGGTGACGGAATTTGCGAAGGCGACCAAGGGCCGTATTGCCACCTGGAGTTCTGGTCAGGAGATTGCCAGCTCCGCCACCATGAAAGCGAAGTATTGCGGGACCTGGTCTGAGGCCATGTATCACCAGATGGTCCTGGGGCGCATTGTGAGCCGCGCCGTCCGCAAAGTGGAACCCGGCATGCGCTTTCTGGTGGGTGCCAACAACCAGATGTCCTCCATCGAGCCCTACGAGCGGATTGTCATGGAAGACCTGAAGGACGACTATGACGGGTATCTGATTGACTGCTACACGGGCAACTGGAATCTGATGCTGGGGAATGTCCCGCCACCCGAGGCAAAGACGCTGGAGTTCTTGGAGAAGTCCTCGGAGTTGGCAGCCAGTCTAGGCAAGTCTCCCATCATCCGCAACAACGAGACGGGATATTGCGTCAGCTACGGCTCGCCGTTGGATTCGGGCATGACCGTCCAGCAGGCGGAATATACCGCCCGTTCCATCATCTTGAACCGGGTGGCGGGGGCGCTTTCCTACGAATTGCATCGTCCCAACAATGTGTATGAGAAGGGTCAGAACGATGTGAATTCCATGAGCATGGTTACCATCTGGCGGACCATCAAGGACGACCAGGGGGAGGCGGCGGGGGTTCCGTTGCCTGGGGCGGCCATGTATGCCACGCTGACTCGTGAATTGGCATTCGTTAAGTGCGTAAGTCGTTTTGTATATGGAAGTTTCTATGCTTATATCTTTGAACGTGAGGACGGCAAGCGGGTGGCGGCCATCTGGAACAAGGACCGTAGCGTGGATGTGGACTTTGCC
Source organism: Lentisphaeria bacterium UBA1724 (assembly GCA_002315885.1). GTDB lineage: Bacteria > Verrucomicrobiota > Lentisphaeria > Oligosphaerales > Oligosphaeraceae > UBA1724. Next base: position 21,267 of record DCIO01000058.1, on the reverse strand, counting down.
ATTTCCGAGTCCGCGAAGTTGGTCACCATGATGGGGGAGGAATCCACCTTTGCGGGGAATGGCACTTTGAAGATTTCCACGGCGCCGATCTACCTGGTTACCGACCAGGAGGCCCAGGCGTTGGCGGTGGAAATCCAGACTGCATTGGAGAATTCTGTTCCACCCTATCGGGTTTCCGCTCTGCGTGAGAATGCCCAGGAGTTGGCGGTCTATCTGAATAACTTTGGCAACGACACCGTCGCTGGTGAAATCGTTGTGGAGGGCAGGGCGCCCGTGGCGGTTTCTCTCCTGCCGCATCTGGTGAAGAAGGTCCTGATACCGTACACCGGCAAGGGGACTTTCGTCCAGGCGGGCAAAATCACCGCCTTTGAGGACGAGGCACCCGCGTTGGTTTCCGTGCCGCGTGTGTTGAGCAAGCCCGTGCTGGACGGGAAGGGGATTTGGTTGACGGGGATGTCCTCCTTCAAGTTGGAGTATCCCCAGGATATCTTTCCACGCTCCGCGCTGCAACCCGAGAAGGCGTACTTCAAGACCACCTACAGCCCCGACAAGCACAACATCTCCGCGGAATGCAATCTGGCGTACAATGACGAATTTCTCTTCCTGGCGGCGAAGGTGGATGACCCCATCCATTGCCAGCATTTCGATCCCCAGAATCTGTGGCGGGGAGACGCCTTGCAATTCGCTTTCGCGGTGGATGCGGTGCCGCCTGCGTCAGTTTGCTTTGATGACCGCGAACCCAATCGCATTGGCAAGTTAAATTATGCAATTGCACTACATGAGGACGGGCAGGTCAAGATCGGGTTGCTGGTGGGGGAGAAGGCTTCCGCGGAAATCCGTGGCAATGTGATTCGCCAGGGCGACAACACCTTCTACGAAGTCGCCATCCCATGGAAGGCAATCGGCATGACTCCACAACCGGGCGCTGTACTGCGAATGGGGTTCGTCATCTTCGACGGCATTTCTCCCACGGACAAGGAAGCCCCATACTGGCTCTCCTTCGCCCAGGGCGTCGCGGGAGGCCAGGACTCCGCGAAATTCGCACCGCTGGTTTTGGAGTAATTTTGTTACTGAACGACGGCGGGGACGCCGTCGGTACACACTGAATTCCGCATTAGAAAAATGAGCATACCTAGCAAGTCATACGATGTCGTGGTAGTAGGTGGTGGCATAGCCGGTGTAGCGGCTGCCATCCAGGCGGCCCGTTGTGGTTTGAAGACCGCGTTGGTAGAGAAGACCGTCCTTTGGGGTGGTTTGGCCACCACGGGGTTGGTGAATATCTATCTTCCTTTGTGCGACGGCTATGGCACTCAGGTCTCATACGGCCTCTGCCAGGAGCTGATTCAGCACTGCAATGACTTTGGTCCTGGTGGCGTCTCCCCCTGCTGGAAGAAGGAGCACGGTGCTTCACACGACGCCAAGCGCTACCGCACGGATTTTTCTCCCGCGTCATATATCCTCTCTTTGGACCAGATGATTACCGAAGCAGGTGTGGAGCCCTGGCTGGATACCGTGGTCACGGGAGCACGTCTCTCCCAGGGGAAGATCTCCGCTTTGACGGTGGAGAACGAAAGCGGCACGGTTTTGTTGAAGGCGAAGCGTTTTGTGGATGGTTCTGGCAGTGCGGTGTTGGCCCGTCGGTTGGGCATGAAGATCCACACCACCAAGAACTACCGTTCCATCTGGGTGTACGAGACCAACAAGGGGAAGATGCTGATGCATTACGGTCCCATTGGGGTCAGTCCAAAGGCATCGGATCTCTACAGCGATGATGTGCTGAAGGCGGCGGGGTATGCCACCCGCGAGAGCCTGGGGCAGGACACCGTTGAGGGCATCAGCGGGAAGATTGTCACCGACTACATCATGGGGACCCGTCGTTGCGTGCGGGAGTTCTACCGCGAGTGCTACGAAAAGAAGGGCGAGAGCCGTAGCGAGCATTTCCCCGTGAAACTTCCCGCCATGAACCAGCTACGGATGATTGCCGCCATTGACGCGCCTACCATGATGAAGGACGGCGGGGAGTGGACTCCCGCCAAGGACTCCGTGGGTATGGTGGCGGATTGGCGCAAATCCGGATATGTCTGGGAAGTCCCCTATTCCTCACTCTATGCAAAGGACGGTCCCAGCAATCTGCTCTTCGCAGGACGTTGCATGGGCGCCATCGGGGATGCCTGGGATGTGATGCGGGTGATTCCCTGCGCTGCGGTCACTGGGCAGGCGGCGGGACTGGCGGCCGCGGTCTCCCTGAAACACCGCGTCCAGCCAAAGGCGCTGGCGTATTCCACCCTGGAGAAGGAACTGCGGAAGTTGGCCATACCGCTGCATTTCGAGGAACTGGGGCTCAAATGCCCATTCTAGAATCCCTTGAAGCTCTCGCTTCAAGCACATGACCTGGTGGGGGAGTGTTGTGTGCTCAAGGCGAAAGCTTTGAGATATTACGAGTATCTTATGCCTTCTAGTGTTTCCATATCTCCTTCTGCCCGTCGCAAGGGTGTTTTACTTGTGTTGGGGGCGGGGTGCGCCTGGGGCGTCATCAGTATTTTCATCCGTCGCCTGACTACCCTGGGGTTCCTGGGATGGGAGATATCCGCCATGCGCTGTGTATTGGCGGGGTTGATCATGGCGGCCGTAGTGCCCTATGTAGAGCCCAAGGCATTTCGTCTGCGCTGGCGGGACGCCTGGTGCATGGCGGGATGTGGCATCATCAGTATGCTTTTGTTCAATTCCTGCTACTTCTATACCATGCAGCACACCACGGTGAATATCGCGGTCATTCTGCTTTATTCATCCCCTATCTTCATCACGCTCATTTCACGGTTGTGCTTCAAGGAGGCCATCACCAAACGGAAAATCCTGGCGCTGGTCATTGTTACCCTGGGGTGCATCCTGGTCAGCGGCGCCCTGCGTCAAGGCGGGAGCATCTCCCCATTTGTCTTTTTCATGGGATTGATGTCGGGACTTTGCTATGGACTCTTTTCCATCTTCAGCCGTTTCGCCCAGCAACGGGGATACTCCAGCCTCTCCATTACCTTGTGGACATTCCTGATTTCGGGAGGGGTGTCCATCTGCCTCCTGGATTGGGGGAGATTCTTCTCTCTCATGAATTCCGCAAGCGTGGGGTCTTCTTGGGGAATTCTGGTGGGACTGGTGTTGATTCCGACACTGCTTCCCTATTGCCTCTTCACCACAGGACTGAAGTATATTCCTCCCAGCCTGGCGGGCATCGTGGCCGCCATTGAACCCGTGGTGGCCACACTAGTGGGATTCTTATGCTTCGGCGAAACCCTGACCTGGGATGCTATCCTGGGGATGCTCTTCGTCCTGGGCGCGATTATGATTTAAGCCACTTGTCGAGGCCGGACCAGCGGATGGTTTTGCGTTGCTGGGCCTTTTCCAGGATATCCCTTTTTGCCAGGAGGATGAAATTCGTCTTTGTGCGGGTTATGCCCGTGTAGATGAGTTCCTTGGTCAGCAGTGGCATGTCCTTATCGGGGAGCACCATGAGGACATTTGGGTAATCGGAGCCCTGGGACTTATGGATTGTCATGGCGAAAGCGCACTCATGGGATGGTAGTTGGACTGGATCGAATTCCTTGGGGGCAGGGGTGCCATTTTCGTCAATCCCCGGGAAGTGGACTTTATTCTTGAAGCAAACACCGATATCGCCATTGCTGAGGCCAGTGACGGCGTCATTTTGGGTGATGATGATGGGGACGCCATCCGCGTAGGTCTTTTCTTTTTCCAGAATCCGCCGCATCATGATATTGAGTCCCTTGACACCGTAGTGTCCTTCTCGGACTGCGGCCAGGATTTTGAAGGAGGCGATGCTTTTTAGAGCATCCTGGGCATTCTCGTAATGTTGTTCCATGGGCTTTCCTTTTTCGTCCAGGATGCCGAAAGTCTTCAGGATTTTCTTGAGTTCTTCTTCCAATTTCTTGGTTTCAGGCAACTCGAATGCCTGGAAGAGTCCCTGGGTGGTAGGTGGAGTATGCTCGGAATAGAGTGTGGTTACATCGGGGGCGTTCTTGCTTAATCCCACCAGTGCATTGGTATATTCGCAGAGTGCCGGGTTGGCATCTGAACGGTGGTTGACAAGCAGTCGGTTCACGATACCCTGTTCCTGTTGACATTCACAGAGCTTTGCCAGGACATTGCCTTCCTCCACGCTCTGGAGCTGGTTTTCGTCTCCCAACAGAACCAGCTTTGTGTCCGGTTTCAAGGCCATCAGCAATTCGTTGAAGAGCTTTAGGGACATCATGGAGCACTCGTCCACAGCCACCAGGTCGAAATCCAGGGGATTGCTGGCATTCTTTGATGGGTAGTCGGAGTTTTCGTATATGCCCAACAACTTGTGGAGGGTCAAGGGCGTGAGGGACTTCAACTGGTTCACGACCTCTTCTGGGAAGAAGGCTTTCCCTTCTTCTGACATGGCGCTGATGGCATTGTCAATGGATTCCTTCATACGTACGGAGGCCTTACCTGTAGGGGCACAGATGGCGACACGCATGGAACGGCCTTTTGTTTCTAGGAATGCCTTTATGTGGAAGGCAAGCAATTCTGTCAGGACAGTGGTTTTGCCTCGGCCAGGACCACCCGTGATGATGGCAAAGTCATGTTCCAAGGCGTGCTCGATAGCTTCTTTCTGACTGTCATCTTTTGGGCGGAAATTCGTCTTTGAGACTTGTTCTTTTAGCTCATTCTGGATGGCAGAGGTGCCTTGCATGTTCTTGATGCGTGAACCGATGTTTTTCTCGTAGAGGTAATATCGGTTTAGATAGGCACGAAGCGGCTCGTCTGTTCTCAGAATGACGAGTTGGTTGGGGGTGAAGACGCCTCCATTGTCATTCAGAATGGTCAGGATGTCCGTATTGAGCTTCGAGCATTTTTTCATCCAGGCCTCCAGACGGGGCACCAAATCGTCGGGGAGTGTTTTTTTCGTTGTCTGGGGGGCTGTTTCCTCAGCGTATTTTTCTTTCCACTCCTGTATCCATTTCTGGAGGTCCAGACAACTGTGGCTATCCTGGACGGCAGCCAGAGTCGCTCCCGCCAGCAGATAAAGCGCCTCGGCATCGGAGCCAGAGGCATTGACCTCTTTATCGGGGAGATTGCTTTGTCGGACAATCATCTTTCCGAAGGCGTCCTGGAGATTATTCAGGATGCGGTATTCGTGCCAGTATGTCTTGTTATTAGCCATCATCAATTCCTCCCCTTATTTCATTGTGCAGACGCCAATCTTCTTGTCCAGCTCCAGGATGAGCTCCTTGAACTTGTCATTCTGTTCAAGGTAGTGGACGCTGTCGTCATTCACGCCATTCATGCCTCGAACCAGCATGTCCCCGCACCCGCCAAATTTTGCCAGTGCTTCTTCCGCGTATTGACTGCGTTCATCCTCTGTGAAATTGATTCCGTGCAACCTTTGTCGATAGTATTGGACAAATGCCAGGACATAGATGACGCACTGGAAGGAGTAGAAGCGTCGGTCGACCTCCTTTTTGACATTTTCCTTGGTAAAGGATTTTGCATCCGCATCCAGGATGTTTGTTTTCCAGTCCAGGATGTAGAATTTGCCATTTTCGGGCTGTTGGAAGAGCAGGTCGATGGAGCCCGTGAGATTCTGTTTGCCAATGTTGTGGGACCATTCATCGGGGACTGAAATGCCGGCATCAGAAAGGAGTTCACGGATTTCCTCTGCCGTGATCCCTTCATGGATTTTGTAGGTGAAATCGAATTCACGGAGAGTCCGCCTCAGAGGAATTTTGTATAGTTGGACTTCGCCATTGAAGAGTTTCGTGTTGCAGACACGGAAGAGCATCTCCTTGAAGGCGTTCTTTCGCTCATCTCGTGTCTTTTCTCTACCGAGTTGTGCGTAGTTCTGGAGTTGCTTCTCCACCTGTTCCCAGGAGGCCATCCAGTTTTCGTCTGTCTCCTGCGTGCCTTGCTTCCACTGGGTGAAATCCAGTTTTTCGAAGATTTCGTGCCAGCATGTGCCCGTGCGGGTGCCGCCAGGGAATTGGAAGAGTGGCGTGCGATCGGCGAAAGGAATCATCGTCCAGGGAGAGGATTCTCCAGAGTGATTCTTAGACAGGTCATCCTTTTCGCTGTCCTCGTTTTGATCGTCATCGGTGATGCGAGACTGTCCTCTTGCGTCGGTGGTTTCCGCAGTATCCTCCGAAGAATTCGCGTTTTCTGCCGAATCTCCGTTGTCTTTTTGAGATTGGGTATCCGTGTCATGCTTCTTGCCTTTAGCAATGGAACTGAAGCTGGTGGTCACCCAGCCAGGATGGATATCCTTGGATTGCAGGTCGAAATTCTCTTCTTGAATGCCAGATGCGGGAGCAGGAGAAGGACAAGCTTCTGTCGTCGCCAGAAACCATTCCTCGGGAGAAACCCGATTCTGAATAAAGAGCTCAGGATGGGTCTTCTGCCTTGTCTCTTCATCATCTTTTCCTGTGCTTCCCTTGGAAATGAAACGACAGAGATAGCCTGCGCGAGTGATGGCCACATACATCAGACGTCTTTGCTCCTCGAGCTTTTCTTCGTCGCATTTCGTTTGGCTCTCTTTGTCATCTTCGTCCATGTTGATGCAGCGTTTGCCATCTACATGGAAGACGCATTCCTTGAACTGCGAGGGGCCATTTGAGATGAATTGCGGCACAAAGACGATAGGGAACTCCAGACCTTTGCTCTTGTGAATGGTCAGAATGCGCACTGCATCGGCCTGTGTAGTCATGTGGACGGGGAAGAGTTCATCGTCATTATCATCTTCATCCACGCTGGCATTTTCACCATCGGAACTACCAAAGGCACTGTTTTTCTTATTTTGCTGGACTTGTATCTTCTCGTGGAGGAATGTGCGTAGCGCGCCTGGGCCGAGATGCTGTTCCAAGGCAACCGCCATCAGCATTTCCGACAATTGCAGAATGATTGACAGGACATGTGTCCCATCCAAGGACATTTCTGTAATGCGTCGCATGAAGGAAGCGCTTAAGGCATCATTGGAAAAGATTGTTCCCTTTTGGGTGTCTTCGTTTCCTTTATTCAGATGTGGGAATATGGAGGCGAGGGGCTTTTTCAGAAATTCATTGAACATGAAATAGAATGACTTTGTATTCCAGAGTTCAAGGCATTTTTTCAGGAACATCTGGAAATCTGCCAGGCAATTCTGTTGTAGGAAAGCCAGTTCTTGGCAAGAGAAGCCCAGGACGGGATTTGCCAACGCCGAGAGTGCCAACCCCTGGTCTCCGGGGCTTATCACCGCATCCATGACCGAGAGAAGCCAGGCGGCTTCCGGGGTGCTGAAGATGCTCTTCCCTTGCAGGAAAACCGAGGGGATACCACGCTCCTTCAGAGCCTCTCGGTATTCATTGACATGGGTGCTGCTCCGAACCAGAATTGCGATGTCCTGATATCTGATTTCCTTTTTGACTTCTTCTTTGACTCCGTTTTCTTCCTTAAGTTTTCGGAATTTGTATCCGGAGTCATGCAGGGCCTTGATTTCTGCGGCCATTTCCTGAGCGACACTCGTTGAGGAGCTGTCGAGAAGACAGAGGCTCAACAGATGTTTCTTCATATCGTCTTGCAGAGGGTTCCCGTTACCATCGCAGAGATAACGCTCCTTGCCATCATCAGAGGGAACGATTTCTGGCATGGTAATTGTCAGACTTCCTTCGGATGAAGTAGCTTCTGGAGTGGTAGTGGCCTCGGAAACCGTTTCATTTCCTTCCTGGTTTTTGCAACTTTTTCTCTCAAAGAAGCCATTGTTGAATACATCATTCATAGCGTGGATATATTCTTCGCTTGAACGGAAATTCTTCGAAAGGGTGTACTGTTTGTCTTTCGCAATATCCTCTTTGGTCTTTTGAAAAGTCTGCACATCGCCACCACGGAACTTGTAGATGGCCTGTTTTTCATCTCCAATGTAGAATACCATCTTGTCCTTTAAGCCGCCAAAAATCGTCTTGAAGATTGCGCTTTGGACGGCATCCGTGTCCTGGTATTCGTCAATCAAAATGCAATCGTATTTCTTTCGGAGCAATTCCAGGAGGCGTTCTGCATCATCGCTCTGTAGCCGTTCCAGCAAATCAACGAGCAGGTCATTAAATGTCATGAAGCCGTCGTGTTTTTTTGCTTCTTGAATTCCAGACACAAGATAATTGTATGCCCTCTTCAACAGCAGGCATTTGTATAATTTCTTGCATTCATCCTGCGGGGTCTCTTCCTTGCTTTTGCTCTTGCCCTTGCCCTTTTTGTCTTGGGGAGATTCCGTTTCTTCCACAGGAGCATTGGATAGCTCCGCCCATATATTTTCCGTCTCTGCCAAGAGATTTTCGAGGTCCGCAAGGGACAGTTGTTCAATTGGAGTATCAGTTCCTGGAACTTTCCCCCAGTTAATCGCGACTCGTGGGTTGCTTATGGCGTCCTTTAGTTTTTTTGCGAGGGTATCTGGGGTGATTTTCAGGACTTTTAACAGACGGCAACGGTTGTTGTTCGGTTCGGTGGCATCCTTTGTGAAATTACGATAGAATTGCGAGAGGATTGCCTTCCCCAAGGCATCGCTTTTCTTGCGCATTTCCAGGCCATATCGCAGACCGCTCTCGAATGCGTTGTCCGAGAGGGTTCGGGAACAGAAGCCATGGATGGTAGAGACCGATGCAAAATCGAAGTCATGGAGTGCATTTTGGAGGTATGGAATAATCGTATCGAGGTCGAGACCTTTGATACAGGGACTGACCTGTTTGTATTCATCTATTTCGCCAGGAGGTAGTTTGGCGATATCCTCCTCGGAGATGCTAGACTTGCCCGTTGCCTTGAATTTTGCGCAGAATTCCAATGCCTTCTGCAGGACTTTCCGCAAACGGTCCTGGAGTTCCTCTGTGGCGAGATTGGTGAAGGTAACTACCAGAATTTTTTCAATGGGAGTCCCCGCGAGAATTTTACGCAGGACGAGAATTTGGATGTTGTAGGTCTTGCCCGTTCCTGCCCCTGCGGAGACGATGGACTGGCAGTTCAAATCACAAGTATTTGAATTTAATTCGGTTGTATTGTTATTCATGTTTAGCGCGTCAGCCATTGACAAGTCCCTCCCTCGTGATTAATTTTCATAGAATTTCCCGATGCCGTCGTAGCAGTGGCAAGCTAGTATTTTGAATCGTTCACCCCATTGGAATTTGAGAATGTCTTGGGCAGTGGTGCAGTCCTGGAAGAGCAGTTGTTCGTTATGCGTCTCCAGTTTGTATTTTTGTGCAGCAGAGGAATCCCCCTCTTTTTTCGGTTGCGCTTCTTGTGGAGAGGCATCCTTGAAGAGTGGGACCGGATAGAACATATTCAGGAGATAGAGCTCCACAATACGGCGCAGTCTGCTCTTGGCGGTGTTGGAATCCGTTTGCAAGTCAGGAAACATAGGCCTGAGTTCAAGTAGTTCGCAGTAGAAATCCTCCAAGGTGTAATCAAAAATAACTTCCTCACACGAGTTACTATCCTCATTCTCAGGAAGAAGCTTCTCCAGGTCATCAAGGATTCCATTGTATGCTTTTTGTTGATTCTCAAGAAAATCCTTGAACTTCTTTATGCAGTCATTGATGGAAGCAAGGGGGGGGGTATATTCCGCTTCGTATTTGTCATTGACGGTTTTTGATTTGATTTTTGAGGATTTGAAGTTTTTTCCGACAGTTTCAAGTGCATTGAATTCAACTACAAATAGATTGCTCTGCTGGGCTGTTTGTAATGTATTGAGGTTTTCAGTCAAATTAGTAATGACTCCACCAACGCCCTTTTGTTGATTGAGAAAATCTTTGAACGCTTGGATACTGTTATAAGTGTTTGTAAGTTGGTTTTGCAACTCGTTGTATCCAGTTTCAAATTCCTCGGGAAACTTTTGGATTCTATCCAATAATACCGTTTGTTCCGTCGTGAGTGATTGGGTATTCTCATCTTGGAAGTTCTGGAGTAGCTCTTTGACTCTATCGGGCAACGTATCAAATTTCATGCCGTTGTCTGAAACAGAGGCAAGTGAATGTTCATTCTTTCCCCAGAAAATGGATTTAAAATTGTTTTTGGCACCATTTGATTCGTCAGTTTGCTGTGCAGCGAGCAGCAGGTGTTTAAGGAATACTGGTATGACATGATGTCCCTTTGCTTTGGCGCAAATGATATGTCGCAATCCAGGCAGAGGTGTATACTGGGGGGAGGAATCCTCCTGTGCGTTGTCATTTTCCGACGCAGTATCATTGTCGGACAATGCAGTAGGAGCCTCTGGTGCCACCGGGGATTGCACTGGCGTGAATACGCGGAAGTTCCCGTGGAGTTTGACGCGATAGGAGAGTTTCTTTAGGGCATTGAGGTTATCCTGCATCTGCTGTTGCTGTTCCTTTGTAGCGGACATTTGGATAGCCTCGGTAAGCCACTCCCTCATGAAAGCGGAGTCCCCTGGGGTAACATATCCCAGGTCGATTTCAAAATCCCTTGGGTCGGAATTTTCCTGTTTCTGCCATTCCTGGCGGAAGGTCTTGTCGGCAATCCAGGTATTTTCTTCTGCCTCAAGGAAGGCTAGCCGCCCCATTTCGCCGACAGGGAGAATACCCTCACTTTTTGCCTGCTGGAAGATTTTCTTGATTCTGGGATTCTTGTCATCGGGGGGCAAGGCTTCGAATTTATCGATATTTGGATTTAGGATTTCTGCCGCTAGTTTGTGTTTGAGTGCAGAGCCATTGATGTTATCGATTTGAAAGGGCTCGTAGTCGGTAAGGAGCGGGTCATCCCAGGCAGATTTTTTCAAGCCCAGTCGGGTTGATGCGTACATGTCCGCAGGATTCTTGAGGAATTTTTCCAGTGTAGAGAGCTCGATGGTGATCTCTCGGTCTTTTTCTGTGGTGTTTTTCAGGGTTTCCGGCAGTGGCAGTGTGTATGCCTGGAGCCAGAAGGGGAGCTTGGTGGCAACAGAGGGTCCCTTCTCCCCTTTGAGTGCCTTAGCGACGGAGGCCATCTGGCTGTCGAAGGAGAAATTCTTTCGGAGCATTCCATCGTACTGGCCATGGGCAGTCGTGTCATCGCCCTTCTGGAAGTTATCGGGGGCGAATGGATTGAGGAAATGCTTGACAAAGATTCCGTCGGAAGTTTCGCTGTTGCGGATGGTCTTGATGTAGTCCCGCAATTCGCAGACGGGGGCGGCGGCCACCAGTTCCTTGAGAGTCTGGTCATCCTGTCCCTTGTAGAAGATCATGAGGTAGTCTCTTGCGGACATGATGGCTTCCAGGAAGGTGAAGCGGTCTTCAATGCTACGGGAGCGGTTGTAGTATTTCAGGAGGTTCCCGCAGTAATTTCCCTTGTCGTCCTTGCGGCAGACGAGGTTGAACCCCGTGGTATCGTTGGGGCGTGGGAATTCTCCTACGTCCATGCCCAGCATTGCGATGATTTTGCAAGGGATGCCCCGCATGGGCAGGAGTGAGCAGAAGGTGATTTTGCCATTGAGGAAGGGCTCGCCCTTTGCGGGATTGTCCAATGTGCATGCCAAAGCGGTTCGAATGGTATCGAAGGGGATGTTGGCGTTCTGCAATCCCGCGGTCTGCGTGTCTTTGCCCAGTGCTCCCAATGCCTTGCCTAGCATGGAGTATTCCAGGGCGGAGTCCGCATCTGCCTGGAAGAATGCCTTGCGTTTCTCTTTGAGCAATTCACACCATTCTTCAGCAGTTTTCCTATTGCGGTTGCCTTCCTGGACATCGTCGATGAAATCGCAGAGTTCCTGGAAGAATGTGATGAGTCCAGACAGGAGTCGCTGATTTTCGCCGGAGGTGGAGAAATTTACGGGTAAGAGATCGTTGGTGGAAAGCACGCTGTCACCCTTTTCGTCTTGTCCATCCACCGCCAGTTTTAGCATAAGGCGGTCCAGGCCATACTGCCAGGAGTATTCCTCAAAATCGCCTTCGCCTTTGCGGTCTGCCTTGTTTCGTCCCCATCGGATGCCGGATTTATTGATCCAGTCGCGGAGCACTTCCACATCGTTGTCTTCGAAGCCGAAGCGCGCCCGCAGGGGTGGCGAATCCAGCAGAGCTGTGATGCGTGAGACCTCGAAGCGACTCTTGGTCAGGTCCAGGATGCGTGAGAAAGTCTCTGCCAAGAGATTTGCGCTACGGACAGAGCGGTCGCTGATGCAGTAGTGGCTCTTCAAGGGACCACGACCGAATACCGCCTGGATGGCGGGGGCGAATTTGGAGATGTCGGGTGCCATGACGATGATGTCGTTCATGGAAAGATGGCGCTTCTCATCGTGGTATTTTTTGATGAGTTTCAGCAGGCAGTCCTGCAGTGCCTCCACCTCGCGGATTTCGTTGAAGCAACTATGGATGGTGAGTGAGTCATCTCCCAGGGGAAGTGCCTCTGCAGTTTTCGTAGTGGCATCATTGCGTTTGACGCGTTCCTGGATGTCCAGAAGGAGGCAGGGCTCCTTCTTCGTGTCAGGGGAGGTCGTCTGATCGGAAGGCTTGGGGTTATTCCAGGATTTGTCATAGACCAGACTGGTGAGTTCAGCCAGGTCCATGTCGTCTTCTTCGTCCAGAACCACCTTGAAGAACTCCCGTCCCTGGATGCCGAAGTTCCCCAGGAGGGAATTGCCCGCGAAAAGCGTATCCAGTTTATTTTCTGCTTCGCTGATTTTCCCTTTTTCCCAGTTTGTCTTCACATCATCCCACAGGTCATCGCAGTGATTGAGGTAGAAGAAATTCACGGGTTGGACGGTGGAGAGTTTTTTCAGGACCAGGAGGAAATAGGGCGGCATAGCGCTGACGCCGAAGAAGGTGATGGGGGTGTAGCCGTCTTGAGTCAGCGTAGTGCCCTTCGCCAAGAACCGCAGGAGTGCTTTTGCAGGGGAAATAACATCGTTCCCTTGGTCATCTTTGCAGAGTTTTTGCCAGAGCGCCAGTTGCCATTGGTCTGCGTCGGAGATGGCGGATTGCGTTCCACTTTCTTCCGGGTGGAGTTTTTCAGGGATGAACGCGATATAATCGTAGTAGACCTGTGATAGTTTACGGGCTAGTTGATAACGTCGAATGTCCTTTGTGTCATCGTTTTCTTTTTTTAGGTAATGATTCAAGAGTTCGAGAGAACCTGTGAGGTTTTCTTCTGTGAGTAGGCGATAGATACGCCAGGTCAGCACATCTTCCTGGAAGAGGTCTGGACGATAGGCTTTTTCGTCCTTCATGAAAATTTCCAGGATATGATCAATAGCGTCTCTGAGGAATGGAAATTGGATGCCCGCGACTACGTGTCCTTGCTGGACGAGATAGTGTTCCAGCCAGACTCGCATGCCCTGGGTGGCGACGCAGACCTTTTCCTCGGCGAAGAAATCATCCTGGTGGAAGTATTCCTTGTGTTCCAGGCGAGCTTTTGCGAATGCCTCTGCCAGCACTTCCAAGTTGTTGCCGGTATAGAGTCTGAATTGATTGGGGGTGCTTGTTGTCATGGTATTGGTGGGAGAAGTTGGAATATGTCTAAGCTATTGCGGGATGATTGTGCCTTCTATCTCATATACGATGCTTTTGGGAAAATTCTTTCATCTTTTCGCGCTTTTCTCGCTTTTCTCGCGCTAAAGCGCTCGCACAGAACGGAGAGAGGGACACTGAGAGGGAAGAGAGGGGGGGGCAGGCTAGGCTTAAAAAAGTGGAGAGACTGATGAAGGTGGAATACCCTTCTGTTCTGTGTGAGCCCTTTAGGGCGAAAAAACTAGGGTGATGACCTCGTCTTTCTCCATGGGAATTTGGATTTCTCCATTGGGAAGGAGAGAGGCATTCTGGGGCAGGGCGGTCAGGAGCTTACCATCGCAATGGCATACCAGCCGCAGGGTGTTCTTGCGGTTTGCGCGGATGGTTGCAGTGGCGGTGTGCCCCTTCCGTTCTGCGGAGACCAGGAAGCCGCCAGGTGCGGGCATTTCCTGGAAACCCGCGTTGCGATGAGGGTCTCTTACGATGCCTGCGAAGAGATGCAGGACGCCGTTTCTGCTATGCAGGAGGCAGTCCTGGACGGCAGTGAGGCACCCCATGGCGCCATCCATCTGCATGATATTGCGTCGTTGGCAGAAGAGGAAGATTCCGGGATGCTGTGCGTCGTGGGTGGAACTGCCGCCCTTGTTGGTGAAGAAGTGCTTCCAGAGATAGAGGATTTCCTGGGCGGCCTCTGGCTCGTCTAGGTGATTATGAAGCATCGCCGCCCATGACATGCACCATCCCGTCCAGAGGCCCATGCCCTTTTCCACCCATTGCATCAGGGAATCCTGGATGATTTTCGACCACTTGGGATCATCCTGGGGAAGTGTGTCGAAGGGGACGATTCCCGCCAGATGCGAGTGATGGCGGTGGCTTTCTTCCAGCATCTGGTCTTCCCACAGCGCAATTACATCCCGCTGGCCGTCCTTTCCCAAGGTCGCCAGGGGGAGTCGTTCTTCCACGTCGAGCCAGCGCTTGTCGGGGACTTCACCCAGGATTCCGGCGGACTTGAGGAGGTTGCGGTTCAGTCGGTGGCATGCCGCCAGTTGGAAGGAGGCGTTCTTGCCCCAGGCTTCCATATCTGCGGCGCCATATTCGGGAGAGACGGTGAGGGGCAGGCAGAGTGTGCCGTCGGTGTCGGTCTCCATCTGTGCCAGATAGACATTCATGGCGCCTTTCATGAAGGGGAATGCCACGGTCTTGAGGTATTCCTCGTCGCCCGTGTAGTCGTAGTAGTCGAACATCATCTGGGCCATCCAGGCGGTGCAGGCGTGGTCCACTTCGCCCGTCCAGAAATTGCCCATGCTGGTGCAGCGGTCGTCCACGGAGTGCGCCAGCATATAGCCGTCGTCGATGCCGATATAGCATTTTGCGTTGTGGCGCAGGGTGTCCCGCCAGGACCAGACCAGGTCCAGTACCTTGCGGAGGTTGCCGAATAGTCCCGAGCGATAGCTGGGCCAGTAGCACATCTCCAGGTTGATGTTCAGGTGGTAGTCGGAACTCCAGGGCGGGAAGCCGCAGTCCTCAATCCAGGGACCCTGCAATCCCGCGGGAACGCCGTGCTCCTCTGTCATGGACTCGAATTTGTAGAGGCCATCCACGTAGAGTTCGTCCAGCAGGTCGTCACCCGTCCAGAGTTTGGGGACACGCTTCCAGAAGGTCTCCCACCAGGAACGGTTCTTCTGGTCGAAGGCGGACCACTCCACAGACTCCATGCCGTCAAAGAATGCCTGCAGTTCCTCCGCGGGGGTATTCTGGCGATAGCGCAGGGTGTGCAATTCGCTATCCTGGCGCAACGCCATGCCGTAGGCGGGATCCGCGGGCATCTCCTGTACGAAGGACTGGAATGAACCGCGCGCCGTCAGGCGTGGATGGGGGAATTCGCAGGCGCCCATGGGATCGAAGGTGTTCTTCGTGTCCTGGACACAGCAATCGTAGCCCGACAAGAGCTTACAGGGGATGTTTGCATCACATCGGAAGGCAACAAGACCCTTCTCCTGCATGTCCAGACGGATTTCCACTGCGGATTCACCAACGGGCGTGGCGTAAATGACGCGAAGAAGACCTGTACCGCGATCCAATTCGTTCCGGAGCAGGACGCATCCCTCCGACAGAGTCAAGTCCACACGCCCAACGGGGATGATGCTGGGAATCTTCTCACGCCATTTGTAATACTCCTGGCTGTGGGGATAAATCGCCTTCAAACCTGCCTCGTCATTGGCACGAAGGCACTTCAAAATGTCGTGAAAATTCTGTTTCGGTGACCAGGAAAGACCACCACGGTGGTCCCATAACGCACTGCAGCCTATGGTCAGGGATAGCACTCGCCCCGAACCCCAGGCATATAGCCCTAAATAGCCATTGCCTAATGCACCGCCTTCATGACGCGTCGGAAGGGGATACTCGTGAATCGATAGGTAATCCATCTATGATATTCAAGAAATTCTTTATGATTGCATCGTAAAACAGTTTTGTGAGAATATAGCTCAGTTTTTCTTCACATTTTTATGGCAAATTGTTTCATTGGCATTATCTTTATTCCCGTTGACAGAAGTTAATGCACGAAAACGAGGCATTTATCCGAATTCAATTGAAAATAAAATTGCAATATAATTCGAAATGGTGCTAAATTCTAAAGTGTGTTTCTTCTGAATACTCCGATTTTGTATTATAATTGATTTTTTTTGTTGTTTCATTAGTTCCCTCATTAAGCTCAAACCTGTTTTTTAGGAGAAATTACCATGGCTGTTGCGAAGAAAGCTGCTGCGAAGAAGCCCGTTGAGAAGAAGGCATGTGCGAAGAAGTGTGATGCTGGCAAGTTGGCGATTTTGGGTGGTTCGAAGGTTTATGACAAGGCCTTCCCCGCGTGGCCCCAGTTCAATCCCAAGACCATCGACAAGGTTGCGGAGATTCTGAAGAGTGGCAAAGTGAACTACTGGACTGGCAAGGTTGGTCAGCAGTTTGAGGCCGCCTGGGCGAAGTGGCTGGGTGTGAAGAACGCCATCAGTGTTGCCAACGGCACCGCGGCTCTGCACGTTGCGCTGGCCTCCCTGGGCATTGGCCCTGGTGACGAAGTCATCTGCACCTCCTACAGCTTCATCGCTTCCTCCTTCTGCGCCCTGCAGGCTGGTGCGTTGCCCGTCTTCGTTGACGTTGACACCGACCACCTGATGGACCCCAAGAAGATCGAGGCCGCCATCACCGAGCGTACCCGCGCCATCGTGGTTGTCCACCTGTATGGCATGGTCGCGGACATGGATCCCATCATGGCGATTGCGAAGAAGCACAACCTGTTTGTGGTTGAGGACTGCGCCCAGTGCTTTGGTGGTGTTTACAAAGGCAAGAAGGCCGGTACCATCGGTAACGTGGGCTGCTTCAGCTTCTGCCAGAGCAAGCACTTCACCACTGGTGGCGAAGGCGGCATGGTCTGCACCAACGACGACGACCTGGCCTGGGAGTGCCGTTCCTTCCGTGACCACGGTTACGATGTGAAGGAGAAGATGAACCTGTTGGAGAAGGAAGGCAAGCAGCTCTACATCCATCGTCGCGTGGGCTTCAACTTCCGCATGACCGAGATCCAGAGCCAGATTGGTCTGGGCGAGCTGGAGCGTTTTGACATCTGGAACCTGCCTCAGCGCATCAAGCTGGGCAAGATGCTGATCAAGGGCCTGAAGGGGCATCCCCTCATCAAGTATCTGCCCGTGGACACCAAGGACCGCCAGAACTGCTTCTGGCTGGTGCCCTTCGTTCTGGACACCGACAAGCTGAAGTGCTCCTGCAAGGAGTTCATCGCCGCCGTCCAGGCAGAAGGTGCCGCCGCCTACAGCGTGCTGTGGCCCGAGATGTACAAGGAAGAGGCCTACACCCTGCGCAAGGGCTTCGGCGTTGCTGGCTATCCCTTCAATGATCCCCGCAGCCGCAACATCGACTACACCAAGTTCGATTGCAAGATGGCTCACTGGCTCACCGACCGCACCATCTCCTTCTGGACCCATCCTACCTACACCGAGGAGCACATCCAGGCGGATATCGATGCCTTCAAGAAGGTCGCCGCTTACTACATGAAGTAGTCTAGCAACTCGCGTATATCCAAACGGCGGGCCCTTTGTGGGCTCGCCGTGTTTGCGTTTCAATACACTTCTTTTACTACCATGAAAAACGGAAAAGTTACATACGCCCTGGTGGGCTTCGGCGGCATCGCTGAAAACCGTATCGCCAAAGAGGGTTTTGCCATGGACAAGGCACGCTTCACGGAGGCGCTGCCTCATTGCGAGCTGGTTGGCGCCACGGACGTCAATCCCGCCCGTCAATCCGCCGTGGAGGCACTGGGCCTGAAGTGGTATGGTTCCTTCGAGGAAATCCTGGCAGATGCGTCCATCGACGCGGTCTACATCGCCACCAACAACGCCAGCCATGCGGCATTGGCGCTGAAGGCCATGGATGCCGGCAAGCACGTGATGGTGGAAAAGCCTATTTCTACCAGCATTGAGGACGCCGAGGCCATGCGTGCCAAGGCCCAGGAGAAGGGCCTGTCCTTGAGCGTTGACCAGATGATGGTGAACAACGCCTTCAACCGCCTGGCCAAGCAGGAATTGGCGACGGGTGCGGTGGGCGCCGTCAACGACAGCACTTTCCACATGCAGTTCCTCTATGGTGCCACTCCTCAGGAGGCGGCCACCTGGCGTTGTTCCAAGATCGAGGAGATGGGCGGCCCCATCGGCGATGTGGCATCCCATTGCTTCTACATGGCGGAATACCTCTTCGACTCCGAGATCGTCTCCGTGGCGGCGGCATACATTCCCAAGACCATGGACATCGTGGCCGAGAATGGCGCATACATCAAGTTCACCATGAAGAATGGCCTGCAGGGCTCCGTGATGGTCGCCTTCAGTGAACCCCGCGGCGGATTTGTTGGCACAATGTGCGCCCAGGGCTATGAAATCTACGGCGACAAGGGTGTAATGCGCGGATTTGGCACTATGTTCCAATTTTCCGGACATAAGGACGAGCCTTTCAAGGTCCACCTGGAAGTGGAGACCGCCGACGGCGTGCGCCAGCTGGCTCCCACGACCTTCCAGAACATCTACCAGGCACAGATTGACGCCCACGCGGTGTCCATCATCACTGGCAAGCTCCTGGATGGCTCCGACGGCATCCGCAATCTCCGTCTCTGCCGCAAGGCCCATGAGTCCGCCCAGAATGGCGGCAAGGTCATGGCAATTTAGTTCGAGATAACGTAGTAACATTCTTTTACAGAGGGTAAGAAAATGGCTGAAAGCAACAACGATTTCCGTTATGCAGTGGGCCCCAGCAAGGTGCCGTGGTACGCAGTCGGCGAGTTCTACAATGGCGGCGATGTGAAGGAGTTCGTCAAATTCCTCCTGCCTGACACGGACAAGCCCGGTTATGCCGACGCATACGCGAAGGTCTGCCAGGACATCGAGGCATTGGCGGCGGTTTCCGGCAAGGCCATGAAGTTGACCATGGGCGACAAGGTGAACGAAGCCGAGGCGGCCGCCAAGGAGACCTTCGGTTCCAAGTATGCCATCCTGACCAATTGCTGGACTTCCGGCATGGAAGTGGCATACAAGTTCTCTGGTCTGAAGGCAGGCGACGAGGTCATCATGCCCGCCATCACCTTCATCGCCACCATGGCTTATCCTCTGCACATCGGTGCGAAGGTGGTTTTCGCGGATGTGGATCCCGTTACCCTGAACCTGGATCCCGCCGATGTGGAGCGCAAGATCACTCCCAAGACCAAGATGATCGTCCCCGTGCACCTGGGTGGCTATCCCGTGGACATGGATCCCATCATGGAATTGGCGAAGAAGCACGGCCTCTACGTCATGGAAGACTGCGCTCACGGCATGGGCGGCAAGTACAAGGGCAAGTATCTGGGAACCATCGGCCACTTCGGCGGCTTCTCTCTGCACGAAGTCAAGAACATCACCTCCATGGGCGAGGGCGGTATCCTGCTGACCGACCAGGATTTCGCCGGCAAGCAGTTCAATTCCTCCCGTTTCCTGGGATTGGATGCCAGCCGCCAGATCAAGGATTGGCTCTACGACATCGTCTCCCTGCGTGACCGTTTCGGCAATGTCCAGATTGCGGGCAACTACTCCATCACGGAAATCCAGGCACTGGGCCTGAAGCTGCAGATGGCTCGTCTGAACGACATCATCGCCCAGCGCCGCAAGGCCGCCGAATACACCAACGCGGTGCTCTCCCAGGAGGACGGCATCCTGGTCGAAAAGCAGGATACCGCGGATACCTTCGGTACCCACCACCTCTATCTCCTGCGCATCGATCCCGCAAAGGTCGGTGGCGACATCCGCCAGCTGGAGAAGAAGCTCAAGGAGAAGGGCCTCACCAACATCACCCACTTCGGTCCCATGTACCGCTTCCAGGTGATGAAGGATATGGGCTACAACGAGGACGAAATCGCCGCAACGTGCCCCAACACCGAGCGGATGTTCTATACCGCTTACACCCATCTGCCCATCTACAACCTCACGCAGGAGCAGGTCGAATACCAGGCCAACGCCGTGGTCGAGGCCGTTCGCGAGATGAAGGCAGGGAAGTAATTAATGCTTAATGCTTAATGCTTAATGCTTAATGCTTAATGAAGGAGGGG
>DCIO01000058.1:0-1139 GCA_002315885.1 Lentisphaeria bacterium UBA1724 | reverse complement strand
GAGGTTTCCCCCTTACCCCCTCTTCCTTCAATTCTCAATTCTCAATTCTCAATTCTCAATTTTAGGAGAAAAACCATGCGTAATCTTAGTAAGATCTCTGCCGACTGGTGGGATTACACCACTCTTGATCGCGACATCCTGGATGCCGCCGCCCGTCTGACTCTGGCCGACCTGCCCAAGCTGCAGCGCCCCGGCTTCAAGATCAACATCTTCGATACCCTCCAGGAATTCTACGCCGCCGAGGCTCTGGAATACGTCAAGGTCTTCCAGCAGGCCACTGCCGCCCATCCCTGCGGTGTCTGCGGTCCTATCGGCCCCACCGAACAGCTCCCCATCGTGGCACAGATTGTCAACGACCTGGGCATCAGCCTGAAGAATGCACACTTCTGGGGCATGGACGAGTGGCTGGTTGACGGCAAGGCCGCCGACCGCAACTTCCCCCTGGGCTTCCAGAAGGCCGACCGGGAGCTCTGCTTCGACCGCATCCGCCCCGAGCTGGCGATTCCCGAAGAGAACCTGCACTTCCCCTCCGAGAATCCCGAGGAATACATGAAGTCCTTCGACCAGTTCCACTGCATGCTGATGCAGGGCGGCCAGGGCGAGACCAAGCACTGGGCCTTCAACGACCCCGTCCAGCGTCTCGGTGAATACAAGGAGAATCCTCCCACTCCCGAGGAATACCTGAAGAAGCACACCCGCATCGTGCAGTTGCATCCCATCACTCTGATCCAGAATGCCCGTACCAGCGGCGGCGGCACCGTCCAGAACGTCCCCACCCAGGCAATCAGCGTGGGGCCCGTGGAGACCTGGAAGTGCGACCGCGTCTCCATCTGGCATCCCGGCCACCACGACAACCCCTTCGGCCAGCGCCTCTCCACCTACATGATCGCCAACAAGATCGCGGACAGCGCAGTGCCCATGTCCTTGCTCTCCCTGCACCAGGACGTCACCTTCAACTTCTATCGCGGCGGCTTCGGCGTCTGCGAAGTGGAGATGCACTAATTGGAGGCGAATTCCATGTCCGAGAAAATGCGTGCATTGGCCATCGGGTGCCATCCCGATGACATTGAGTTCGGCATGGCGGGCACGATGCTGCTCCTGCAGAAAGCCGGTGTGGAGATCCATTTCTTCAATGTTGC
>DCIO01000013.1:6595-29322 GCA_002315885.1 Lentisphaeria bacterium UBA1724 | reverse complement strand
CTTGTGCTCAATTGCGCCCCGAAATCGACCGTTTAATAAAATTATGGGACGGCTGTGATTGATTTTAGGACTTTGGTAGAATGTAGCATACCGATTTTAGCATGTCAAGCTGAGTTGGCGAAATAAAGAGTGCCGCTTTTTTTTCCGCTTTTTTTTCATCTATTTTTTCCCATGTGAGCAAATCGTGTGTAAGAATTCTCCGTTTCGAGGTAGCAAGGGTATTGACAGTATTTTTCAGGTTCCACAACAAACAACTCCCAATTCAAGTACAATGAGAAAAAACTGCTACATTCTGACTCTATTCGCATCCGTATTCCTGCTGGCCCAGACACTGACACTTTTCGCACAGGCCGCCTACGATCCCCTGAATGCCGTGGTACGTCTGGATGTGATTGACTACCGTCCGAACTACTTCGTGCCCTGGCAGAACAACCTCCAGGGTGCCAGCAGCGGTTCCGGCGTTGTCATTGACGGCAACCGGATTCTAACCAATGCCCACAATGTCGCCTACGCCACCTACATCACCGTAACCAAACGGAATGAGGACGAGAAATACGAAGCACGTGTCCTGGCAGTGGACCACACCTGCGACCTGGCGCTCCTTGAGGTGGAAAACAAGGCGTTCTTCCGCGACATCGTCCCCTTCCCCATCGGCCAGACTCCCGCTCCCCAGACCGCCATCGCCGTGGCGGGCTATCCCATCGGAGGCGATGGCCTCTCCATCACCCAGGGCGTCATCTCCCGCATCGAAGTCCAGATGTACACTCATTCCCTCTACAATCTGCTGGCGGCACAGTTGGATGCAGCCATCAACCCCGGAAACAGCGGCGGGCCGGTGCTCTGCAATGGCCGCGTTGTCGGCATCGCATTCCAGGGGCTTCGCGCTGGCGAAGGACTAGGATATATGATTCCCACGGAAATCATCAACCACTTCTTGAAAGACATTGAAGATGGACGCGTAGACGGCTTTGGCTATGCGGGCTTCAAGTATATCCCTTTGGAAAATCCCGCCACGCGGCGCTTCCTGAAAATGGCCGATGGGCAGACAGGCGTACGCCTCACAAATATCATCGCGAAGAATGCAGAGCTTCTGAAGCAGGATGATGTCCTCATGGCTGTGGATGGGGTCAAAATCGCCAACAATGGCAATATCCGTCTGCCCAATGGGGAAGCACGACTCTTCACCACACTCATCAACCAGAAACAGATCGGCGAGACGGTGAAACTGGACATCCTACGCAACGGCGAGAAGTTGCAGATTGAGCTACCCGTCAGAAACATCGACTATGTCTGTCACAAGCGCCTCTATGATGTCCTTCCCGACTATTACATCATCGGCGGGCTGGTATTCACACGCCTCTCCTATAGTTTCCTGGACGAGTGGAGCACAGGCAATCCCCCCTCCGAATTGACCGACCTGATGTTCAAGGAACAAACCGAGCCTGGCGAAGAAACCGTCGTCATGGCACTCGTCCTGGGGGATCGCGTAAACACGGGTTATCAAAGTATGGCCTCCGAGCCGTTAAAAAAGGTCAATGGCACGAAAATCAAAAACCTGGAAGGACTTATCGCCTACATCGAAGCCTGCCAGGATGAGTTCGTCACCTTCGCCTTCGGGGAGGATGAGTTCCCCATGACCCTCTCTCTGAAGGAACTCCGAGAAGCGACCCCTGCAATTCTCCAGCGCTACCGCGTCCCTGCCGACCGTAGCCAGGCTCTGAGATAAAAGACTAACACAATACTTCCCATCAGGGGCAGTCGCATTCCCCCAACAAGAGGACATGCGACTGCCCCGTCGTTTTTTATGCAGTTCTATCCTTCGTTCCATTTGTTGTGTTATATTCTCCGACATGCTGACAACTGGCACACAATTTGAAGGACTTAAGATATTGGAGCACTGCGGAAGCGGTGGCTTCGGGACAGTCTATCTCTGCGAGGACCCATCGGGGAAGCGTTTTGCCCTGAAGGTCATTTCCAAGGACTCCCTGGGGAATACCTGGGAACGGGAACTAAAGGGCATCCGGAACTACCGGAAATTATCGGAAGACACCCCAGGCCTTCTGAAGCTCTACCATGTGGGAGAAAACCAGGAGTATTTCTACTACACCATGGAGCCCGCGGATGCGGTGACGGGACAAGATACCTACGTGGCAGACACCCTGGCACGACGCCTGGACAATGGCCCCCTGCCCTCCGCAGAACTCATCCAAACACTGGAACAACTCCTCTCCAGCATCCAGGCACTGCATGACGCAGGACTGGCACATCGGGACATCAAACCCGACAATATCATCTTCATCAACGGAAAGCCGAAATTAGCGGACCTGGGGTTGCTCTCCATGCTCTCCGGGACCATCTCACAACTGGCAGGGACTTTGGATTTCATCCCCCCTGAAGAACGGGGCGGCGGAACTTCAGAAGACAACCATACCTCCCGCCAGCGAAATGACCTGTATGCCTTCGGGAAGGTAATCTACTGCTGCGTAACTGGCAACAACGCCAATCGCTTTCCCAGTTATCCCCACGGATTGCCACTTACCCTAAACAACCGGGCATTCTTCCAACTTTCCCGGGAATTATGCGATGAACACCCCAGACAACGACTGACAGACCTGCAGGAACTCCAACGCGAATTCCAACGGGCAGTCCATATCTGCCAGTTCGGGGAAAAATTCGGCGACAAATTGTGCTATTATCGGCGAATCGTCGGCAGAAATCTCTGTTCCTTCGGGCGCTATCTCAGTGATGTCATTCATCGGCACAAGGTCCTTTCTTCCATGCTGTCATGCCTGCTGGTGGCGGGGGGAGCCTGGGGCGTGGACTACTTCCGGAATCTTCCCGATGCCCAGACACGCCAGATAGCCAGAACCATCCATGCCCAAAAAAATAAGGCATTGACTGAACAGCCGAAAAACGTGGCGTTCACCTTCTACAACGGAATGTATTCCATGGCCATCCCCGCAGACTGGAACATCAGGGATCACGAAACACTCCTTCAAAGCCGCCAGGATCGGGCCTTCCAACGACTCTATGGGGTTTTTTCTCCAAAATCCCAGGTGGATTCCCCGAAGAAAAGTGTCGTATATGTCCAAATCATTCCCGTAGGAAGAGATGCGGTGTATTCCCTGAATGACGAAAGCATGGAGCAATTCTACCTCAGCTACATCAATACTGATGCGGAAATGCTGCAATATCGCAGATATGAAAGACCGAGACTATCTATGGAAATCTTCAATATTGTTGGACAAGTGGAACCAGGACGATATATCATGACCTTTCTAATCCCGCGGGAAGACCACACACTCGCACTCACAGCGTCAGTCACAAAAGAACACGGTGACGACGACTTGATTTCCTTTGCGGGGATGTTTGAAACCCTGGAGTTCGATTGAGTCAACATCTAATATTATTAAAAAATCCATACATCGCCGTGTAAGATTTATCCCTTCCGAGATAGTCAGTGCATGAGACGCAAAATCCATACGGCAATTTGTTGAGCACTGCCTACCCCCCCACAGCACGCCCAGCCCTTACACTCAACCTCAAATACTATGGCATTCACCACAAAAAAATCCCTCCTGGCAAAAGTCCGTTCGGGAGACGACATCTCCTGGACGGAATTCTACGAGACCTACCGACCCCTTATCTTCCTGGTGGGAAAGGACTGCGGATTGACGCCCTTCGAAAACGAGGAACTGGTCCAGCAGGTCATGTCCGAAATCTTCCAGAAGGACATCCTGTCGCGCTACAATCCCGATGAAGTCCCCAAGGACATCACCTTCACATACGACCCCGCGAAGGGACGCTTCCGTTTCTTCCTCAAGGCAATCATCCGAAACCAGGCCTTCAAACTCTACCACAAGCGCACCAACCTGGTCAACCTCGACGACATCCCCGAGGAAGCCGCCTCCGAAAAATTCGACGCGGACTGGGATGAGGTATGGAAGAAGCACATCCTGACCCAGGCCATGGAGGAACTGCGGAGCAAAGTCCAGGCGGAGACCTACTCGGCCTTCGAGATGTATGCAGTGCAGGGACGGCCCGTCAAGGATGTCGCGGCATTTCTGAACCTCTCCGTCAATTCCGTCTATGTAGCGAAGAACCGCTGCATTGCCACCATCAGGGAAATTATCAAGGACCTGGAGAAAAAATGAAACACTACACCAAAGAAGAACTGGAATGCTACCGTCATCACGAGATGTCGGTCTTGGGGAGAATCAACTGCTCCGCACACTTGAAACAATGCCCTGAATGCGCGAAGTTGCTTGCGGAATTGGATGAGGAAGACGCGCTGGTGGCGGAACTCCAGGAGAGCCTCCTGGCATTCAACCAAGTCCCCGCTCCACCCGCAGAAGCCGCCACCGCACTCCAGCGAAAAAGCAGCTGATAATCTTTAAAATACCCCAATTTTAGGGTGGGGGAACCAGGGGCTGTTGCAAAACCTCAAAACGAGGACGCAACAGCCCTTTTTGATTTACCTCAAAGCATAAAGTTGTTTTGTCCTTGAATGAAACGACTTTTTGGCGCTTCGTCAAAAAAGTGCTGGTATATTAGTCCAATAGCCCTGCCTCAAGAAAACGGGCATGCAAAAAATCAGTTTCAGACCAATCTAAAGTTCAGACGATAACTCGCCTAATACAGGACCTCCAGCGATGAATACAGAAGAACTCATTTCTGCATTTTTGAAAGAATTCAATCCCATAGGCATTGGGGACCCCATAGGAAAACTTGGCCCTACTTCCTGGGAAGCAAATGATGGGATACGTTATTTTCCGTTGTCCACATGGCTGTGGTGGGGCATTGTTGCCCTCTTGGTATTCTCTTTCATTTCTTACTTGCTTTTTTTCAGACATAAGGCAAAAGCAACACTCCTTCGTAGGTTGATATACTCCATACTGCTCACTGTTATTCCTACGGTCTTGGTCTCTGGAATTGGGTTGGCTTTCTCGTATTATTGGGGTGGCCCATACGCTTATGAAAATTATCGAGTTCCCACGGAACCCGCAGATGTCCTCATTTGGTTTTCCGGCTCCGACGATGGAGCATACTTCCAAGATAACTACGTCAGATGTCGGACACAATATCCTTCATTAAAAGAAAATTTCCGTGCAGCCCTTTTCAATTTCTCTGACATCGACGAGGCGATTGCGTATGTGCAAAAACTCCCCCAGGGATGCAGAGTGGTAGTTCGTGGACATAGCATGGGAGGTGCGGCGGCAATGAGGTTTGCTACAAAATGCGGATATCCCATCGAATTACTGGATACACGTGACCCAACAAGTTGGTTCGGCAAATCCCCCGCCAAACCAGCAAATGTGAAATATTGGCGGAATGTCCTGCCTGGAGAGCCTGACTGGGATACTCCCAAAGAAGAACATCGCGGAACAAATTTTTGGGGCAACACAAATATGGCAAATGTGTTCCGTTCAATGGGTGGACCTTGGAATACATGCAGTGACGCAACAAATGTTGTCATGTCTGGCATGGATCATCGTGAAGTAGGAGAAAACATCGACTTGTAACACCTAAAAATTGATGGCTGAATGATTCGGCACTATATTCAAAAACGAGACTCAAACTCAATCTGAACAACGACGTCGACAATCTTCAAGGACCCAATATGAAAAAACTACTCTCCCTTTTGTTTGTCGCCATGACGTTCTGTGCATTTGCCGACAAATTGCCTACCCTACAGGAGATTCTGGAATACCCAACAGGGGACGCGGAGAAGCTGGTCTACAGCACGGGTTTTGAGAATCCCCAATCCCCCGAGTTCCAGATTGCGTATCCGGAAGTATCCTTCGTGCGGGGGGCGGGCTGCAATGGCAACACGGCGTTGAGGGTCTCGGGTAACAATAACGCCATGTTCTGCATCAACCTGGCCAATGGCATCTGCGTGGAAGGCGCAAAATACCAGGTGAAGGTATTCGTCCGAGGGAAAACCACTTCCACGGATGGCAAGAAACACGGCAGCTACCGATTCATCTCCTCCAACATGAAGGACAGCGTCACGGGAAAGGAGCTGGATTGGCGCAAATACGGCGTATTCCCCTTCACGGATTACCTGGATGACCCCGACGACATCAACGCATTCCACGAATTCTCCTTCGAGTTCTATGGTCACGCCAACGCATTCCCCTTCCTGCGGCTGACCGTAGGCGCAGGCGGACCCTTCGAAGGCACGGTCTATTATGACGACCTGAGGGTCTATCAGTGCGGCGTGGATGCACATATCAATCTGTCTGCACCTCAGATGAGCGCATTCAAAGGCGGTGACACCAATTTCCGCTTCTGCGGCGTCTGTCCCGGCACGCCCCAAGTGTGCCTGATGGTGCAACTGCTGAAAGCAGAGGAACCCCTCTACGAGACCGTGCTGTCCCAAAGCAAGGATGGCTTCTTCTCGGGAAATATCCCCGCAGGCCTCCCCGCCGGCGAATACCTCCTCCGCACCACACTGGTAGATATCCCAGGGAAGCTCCGCATGAAGACCACCGACTTCCCCGTCACCATCCGCCCCCTGGATGAAATCCCCCCCTTGGGAGCAGTCTCCTTTGACGAAAACCGACGGCTTCTAGTGGACGGCAAGCCCTTCTTCGGCGTCTCCCTGGGATGCAGCTCACCCTCCAATGACGCACATCTGAAGGAACACGCCGACGAAGGCTTCAATGTGGTGGACACAGGTCCCTTCAATATGGTGCCCTACACCGAGGAGAATTTCCAGGCGAAGCTCCTGTCCAAGCTGGACTACATCCACAGCCTGGGCATGAAGGTCCGTCTTTGCCTCATCGATTTCTACAGCCGTCCCTACCTCTGCAAGGCATTCAGCACGGCGGGTCCCGAAGGCGTCGAGAAGATTGTCACACTCATCAAAGACCACCCTGCAATCCTGGGATACTACCTGCTGGACGAACTGACGGAAAAGGACTGGCCCACCGTGACGGAGCTCCGCAATGTATGCAACCGCGTGGATCCCTACCACCCCTGCTACATCGTCACAAACCTGCTCTCCACTACCCCGAAAATCGCCGTCACCACGGATGTCATCGGCTACGACTACTACCCCATCGGCCTCAAGGGAAAGCCCATCACCAACTGCTCCAATGTGGACATCATGGCGCAGAAATCCAAGGCCACAGGACTGCCATTCTGGGCGGTGCCACAGGCATTCTCCTGGGCACTCTACACCGCCGACATGACCCCGGAAAAATACCTAACCTACGATTGCCCTTCCGTCAACCAGATGTTCGCCGACGCAGTGCTCTTTGCCATCAACGGTGTCACCGACTACTGGTTCTTCACCTGCCCCGTCCGTGGCGACCACAGAAAAATCGTCGAGTCCGTGAATGACCCCGGCTATATCCAGCGAATGTTCCACGACACGGGAACCATGGCAAGACATCTGAACCGCCTGGGAGAATACATCCTGGATGACATCACCCCCGAAGACATCCCCTTCCTAAACCAGGGCGTCTCCGGCATCCGCGTCAAGCACTACCGCGATGCACAGGGGAAATCCGCCGTGGTAGTCTTCGCCGAGGGACAGGGCGCCGCACGGGCGACCTTCATGCTTCCCGAAGGCACCTGGCACTCCGATTTCGGCCTGACACAACAACTGCCTGACGGCACCTGGATCTTCCAGGCAAACGGCTTCGCCGCAGATGTGCTCTACGAAGAGTAGGCAAAAGCCTACTTCAATGCTTAATGCTTGATGCTTAATGCTTAATGAAGGAGGGGGAGGTATCCCCCTTGCCCCCTCTTCTTCAATGCGGAATTAGGAATGTATTTCCTCATTCTGAATTGCGGGGAGGGGCTATGGGACAAGGATAGCGCTCCATATTTTTGGCACGGGAGGGCATTTTCTCCCGTACGCGCGTGCACAGAGTCCGAAAGTGGGAGTAAATTACGGATGTTTTTTGTATCTCCGTAAATTTTCATCAACCCATCCTTTCGAACACACCATGAAGAGATTTCTTTATCTACTGGCTCTCTGCTCTTTAGCGCTGCCTCTGTGTGCCTCCAACCTCATCACCCACATCAAGGTCGTGGACTTGGGCGGCACATCCAACCAGGAAGCCCTGGAGCAGGTAGTCTATTCCGCCATCGGCACTCGCGTCGGCGACGAATTCTCCCCCGCCCAGCTCTCCAAAGACATCCAGACACTGGTCAAGACCCGAGGCATTGACGATGTTCAGACCAAGGTCAATTCCCTGGCAGACGATACCATCGAGGTCACCTTCCTCGTCACCCTGCGTCAGCGCATTGCCGAAATCCGCTTCGAGGGCGGCGAGGCCTATTCCGAACGAAAGCTGAAGGGCCGCATCAAGACCAAAGTCGGCGAAATGCTAGACGAGCAGAAGCAGGCCGCCGACCGAAAGTCCCTCTTCGAAAAATATGACAAAGACGGCTATCACGGCACCGTGGTCTCCCAGCGCATCGAACCCGCCGAAGGCAAGGCCAACCAGGTAGTCCTGACCTACGTCATCCAGGAAGCCACCCGCGCCAAACTGAAGGGCGTCGCCTTTGAAGGCAATACCGTCTTTGAGGACAGCGAACTCTCTTCCGTCATCATGACCAAGCGTGAGTGGTGGCGGTATATCTTCCGTTTTGGAAACTACTACAACTCCGCCATGCGGGGCTATGACATCGACCGCATCGTCAAGCTCTATGCCACCAAGGGCTACCTGGATGCCCAGGTAACCAATGTGGAAGAAGTCTATTTGGACGAGAGCAGGAAGTGGGTCCGTCCCACCTACTTCATCGAAGAAGGCCAGCCCTACACCCTGGGCACTCGCACCTTCCAGGGAAATACGAAATTCTCCACCGACGAACTCATGGCCAAGACCACCCTCCTCTCCGGCGAAATCTACAACGCCGACATCGCCGAAGCGGACCTGGACAACATGAAGGCCCTCTACGAAAACCTGGGCTATCTGGACCTGCGCTTCTATCCCGACCTCCAGAAGGACACGGAAAACCACATCGTCAATGTCGTCTACTCCATCAGCGAAGGCGAACCCAGCCGCATCGGTGAAATCAACATCGTCGGCAATACCACAACTGCCGACCACGTGATCCGCCGTGAATTGGCCATCTTCGAAGACGACCTGGCCGACAACCGGAAGATCAAACAAACCAAGAACCGCCTGGAAAATCTGGACTACTTCGAAAGCGTCGACATCGTGGCCAAGACCACTGAAAACCCCGCCCGACGGGACCTCTCCATCGAACTGAAGGAAAAGCCCACCGGTTCCATCTCCGTGGGTGCCGCATTCTCCACCGAAGACTCCGTGGTGGGATTCGTCGAACTCTCCGAAAAGAACTTCAGCCTGGATAAATTCCTCCATTTGGAAACCCCGAAGGGCGATGGTCAGCACATGCGCCTGGCTCTCTCCGCCGGTTCCGAGACCATGAACTTCAGCCTTTCCCTCACGGAACCCGCACTCTTTGACAGCCAGTTCAGCCTGACCAACGAATTCTTCGTCAACACCCGTTATGAAGACGAATACGACGAGCGCCACATCGGTTACCAGGTCAGCGTGGGTTGGCCCATCGCATTCCAGCTGCCCTTCTTCCCCAACCACACCGAATACTGGCGGATCTCCACCGGACTCCGTCTGGAACAAATCCGTATCTCCGATTTAGATGACGAAGAAAAATTCGATGAAAACGATGGAAAATATCCTTACTATGTAGATTTTCCCGAAGGCAAAAACTACTCCATGCAGCGCGATAAAGGCAGCGAATTCACCAACCGCCTCATCGTGACCCTCTCCCGCGATACCCGCAACCACTACATCTTCCCCAACCGCGGCAGCCGTATCACCGCTGATGTGGAATACATCACCAAAGCCCTGGGTAGCTACGCCGATTACATGAAATTCCACCTGGGAGCAGAAGGATTCCTGCCTGTCTATGAGGATATCTTCCTCCGCCTCGCCGCAAACGGATACTCCGCAGAACACTTCAGCGGCGATGACATCAAGATCTTCGACCGATACTTCGCGGGTGGCTTCGGAACCATCCGCGGCTTCAAGCGCCACGACGTCAGCCCCGTCAACCGAAACGAAAATTCCATCGGCGGTCAGACTATGCTGGTGGGAACCGCAGAACTCATCAAGCCCGTCAAGGATTTCATGTTCGTCAAAGTATTCTGCGACGCAGGCAATGTCTGGTGGGATTCCTTTGATGCAGACCTGGGCGAAATCAACTCCTCCATCGGCGTGGGCATCCAGCTGAAGAAACTGCCTCTCCGACTGGACTACGGATACCCCGTCAAAACCGAAGGCGAACACCTGGATGGAAGGAGCGGACGCTTCCACTTCAGCATCGACTACTCCTTCTAACGAAGACATACCCCAGGGGACGGCATTCCCCGCGAAGCCGTCCCCCTCTTACCCCTCTTTCAAAAAACTCGAATTTAATGCGCATATTCAACTGGTACATCGCGAAGGCACTCCTGGGGACGCTATTTCTCGCCCTGGGCATCCTTACCTTCGTCATGATGTCCGTCCATCTATTCCGTATTTTCGCCATGGTCTCCAATGGCGTGGCACCCAGCCTACTGGCAAAGATGGTCTTCTGTCTACTGCCGGAAGTCCTGCGCTATGCACTGCCCTTCTCCATCCTGATTTCTACCGTGCTGGTATTCAGCCGCATGAGCGCCGACAACGAAATCGTCGCCCTGAAAGCCTCGGGTGTGGGTATCTGGCAAATTGTGGCGCCATCCTTGGTTCTGGCCATCATCCTTTGCACTTTTGGTGTCTTCCTGGGGCTGGAATGGGGCCCCCGCCTGCGCTATGTCAGCCAGCAACTCCGCTGGCAAGCCATGACCACCAGCCCCATCGCGCTGATTGAACCAGACTCCATTACGAAACTCTCCGATGACACATCCATCCGGGTAGGCTCACGGGATGATAAAAGCGGCGTATTCCATGACATCCATCTTTACCAGATTGACAAGAGTGGCGGGACCCTGCGGGATCTCATGGCGGATTCCTGCATGATTGACATCCGTCCCGAAGAACGCGCCGTCCTCCTCACGCTCTATCATTTCACCATCTCTGAACGACCGATTTCCGAAAGCAGCGTCGAAAAATACCAGGGCACCACCAACCAGACGCCACATTTTCTCACGGGAGACAGCCTGGTCATCCCATTGGAATACGGGACTTTCCAGGACTCCAAAGGCATGACCCGCAAACTGAAGATGATGCCCAGCAAGATGCTCATGGGGAACATGCTCTGGAATGAACTCCACGGCAAATCCGTAGCCAGCCACTGGTTTGAATTCCACCAGCGTCTGGCGTTGGCATTCTCCCCCTTGGCATTTATTCTCCTGGGAATTCCATTCGGCATCCGAAACAAACGCAGTGAGACCACCTCCAGCCTCGTCATCTGCCTGGTCATGGCATTGACTTACTACGCCATCATGCTGGTTTGCGATGCCCTCGTGGACCGCCCGAACTTCCATCCCGAAATCCTCATCTGGATTCCCAATCTCGCCTTCCAAATCGGAGGCATCGTCGCTCTGACAAAATTGGCAAAACACTAAAGGAAGATGAATACAGCCCCTCTTCCGACCTAACGCATAACGCATTTCCATGAAAAGACTTTTCATCGCCATACTATTCTTCTTCGTTGCCTTCCAGTCCTTTGCCCTCACCTGGGATGACTCCGACACGGGCTTCCTGGATGTGAAGAACCTGCAGGCGCTGGCAGCAGAAACCACGGCGCAGAAATATCCCGATGCGGACACCGTGATTCTGGATACGGAGACCAGAATCAAATACGAAGCCGACGGCACGTCCGTGCAAGTCGCCGACAACGCGGTCAAGATCCTGACCCTGAAAGGCGTGGATGAAGAACGGGTCCTGCAGAGCTACTACAGTCTGAGTTATTCCCGTGCCAAGATTTCCCTGGTGCAGATTCTCAAGGACAATGGAGATGTGATTACCCTGGACCTGAAAACCTGCACCCAGGAGATGGTGGAAGACTCCCAGATGTCCTCCAACATCTTCGATCCCAACCACCGTGTCATCAAGGTCACCGTGGCAAACCTCCAGCCAGGAGATACCCTCCGGGCCGTCTATGTGGATGAACTGAACAAACCACGAGTGCCAAATTCCTACAGCGACATCGAAATCCTCGAAGGCACCGACCCCATCCTCCATACGAAAGTCCTCATTGACGCACCCAAGGCTCTTCCCCTCCGCAGCATCGTGGTGAAGGACCCCCAGAATGGCGGCCCCAAGCACAGCAAGAAGGCAGAGGGCGACCGCATTCTCTACTCCTGGGAAGTCAAGGATGTGCCCCAGGTATTCCCCGAGCCATCCTCCCCAAAACTCATTGCCTACCTGCAACGCGTGGTAGTAAGCACCTTCGCCTCCTGGGAAGAAGTCTCACGCTGGTACAGCCAACTCTGCGAACCACGATTGACCCTCAATGACGATATCCGAAAGGGCGTGGAACTACTTACGGCACAATGCCAGAGTGACGACGAAAAAATCCTGGCGCTCTACAATTTCGTCTCCCAGAAAGTCCGCTACATGGGGCTCACTCTGGAAGATACCGCACCCGGCTACGAACCCCACGATGTCAGCCTCACATACCAGCAGCGTGCAGGCGTCTGCCGAGACATGGCCGCACTCCTGGTGGCAATGCTCCGCGCCGCAGGCTATGACGCCCATCCGACGCTGATTCACGTAGGACCGACCAAGGACATCGAAGTCCCACAGCCCTATTTCAACCACGCTATCACCGCAGTCAGGGACCCCGCCACGGGGGATTGGCGCCTGATGGACCCCACAAATACCAACACCAGGGAGCCCTTCCCCGCCTATCTCTCCGACAAGAGCTACCTGGTCGCCACCGCCGAGGGAGATCCCCTGCGGGTCTCCCCCGTCAGACCCTATCAGGAAAATCTCCTGACCATCCACTCTACGGGTAAACTCCAGGAAACCAGCGACCTCACACTCAATACGGAACTGACCTTCAATGGCATCTCCGACAACGCCTATCGCAATTTCTTCCTGAATTCCACGCCCGAACAGCATCGGCTCTTCTTTGAACACCAATTGGCCACCGCAATCCCTGGCGCAATCCTCACACGGCTGGAAATCACACCAAAAGACCTGCAGGACTTGACGGAACCACTGAGGGCATATCTGGCATACCAGGTCCCCGCAGCACTCATCACCGCACAAAAAGCCGACGGCAGCCCAGATTTGACCCCTGGAAAACACGCCATGCTGCGCTTCCCCAGACTCTCGGGAGCCTTCGGACTGAATCTCATGGTATTTGGCTCCGCTACCCTGGAAAAACGCCGTTTCCCCCTGGAAGCGGGTTCCACGAGAGGTGTCATCGAAGACCTGGAAATCGACCTCCCCGAAAATCTCTCCCTGGTAGGCGCACCCAAGTACAGCCAGATTGACAACAAGGATTTCGCCATCACACGGAGCTTCGAGAAGAAGCCCGGGAAGCTCTTCGTACACGCTCTCTACGCCTCCAAGGTAATGCGCTACTCCCCTGAAGCCTACCTCCAGCTGAAGAAGGCACTGGCACAAAAAGAGGCGGATGACAAGAAGATGGCAATCTTCCGCGTCAACGAACCGCTCCCCCAGGCCTCCATCGAAAAGGACACGCAAGCTGACAAGCCAGACCTGGAATACGAGGATTACCGCACCATCATCACCGTCCATTCCCCCACCTCCTGGACGATTGAGCGGGATGTGAAATTCCAGGTCAAGACATACGCAGGCATCGAATACGCGGACTTCTCCTTCGATTTCAATCCAGCCTGGGAAGAACTCGAGATTCTCTCGGCGAAGGTCACCACCAACGGCGTCACCCAGGAAACACCCAAGGAAAACATCAATATCATGGACGCTCCCTGGGCCGCATCGGCGCCGCGCTATCCCGCAGGAAAAATCCTCGTGTTGAATCTGCCTGGCGTGGAAGTCGGCAGCGTTGTCGAGTTGCAATACCAGCGCACCTGCCGGAACCGCCCATTCTTCTATTATGCGGAAACCATCCGGAAAAGCAATCCCATCAAGCATTGGTCTTTGGCAATTCTGGCGAAGGGCGAAGATATGTCCCTGGCACGGAATTTCTACAAAGGCGGCTGGCTCAATCTGCCGGATGACCTGGAAAACCCCATCTATGTCAGGCAGGATGTCAACAAATACCCCGATGGCACATACATCTACTCCTACGATGCAACGGATGTGCCTGCCACCCACAAGGAAATGAATCTCCCCCCTGACCACGCATACCTCCCCACCGTCGTATTCTCCTCCGGCAATTGGTTCACCTACGCAAATACCCTGCGCAATTACGTGAAAGCACTGGGCGATGGCGACTACACCATCAAAAATCTGGTGGAGCCCATGCGCGTCCTGGAACCCGAGGCATGCATCGTGGAAATCCGCGACTGGATCGAAAAGAATATCCGCGACACTTCTCCCGCATTCTGCGCCCTGCCACTGAGCTGCCTCACGCCACCAGAAGTCACCGCAAAAGCGGGCTATGGAAATTCCGCGGACAAGGCAATCCTCTACCACGCAATGCTCAATGCCGCAGGAATTCCCTCACAAATCTTCCTAGCCTCCAGCACCCCGCAGATGCGCGAGCTCAAGCAATTCCGCCAGAAACACCCCGCGGATGCCTTCTTCCAGGAATGGCTCGTGCTAGTCAACTTAAACGGCAAGGAAATCTGGCTGAATGACCAAACCCAATACGGACAGTTCGGGACCTGCGTCTTCGACCACGGATTGCTCCTGGATCTGAACAACGGCACAATCGCCAACCTGGAACTGCCTGAAAACTACAAGGACCTCCAGAACTCCCAATGGTCTCTGACCGTACGGGACGATGGCTCCGCACTCCTCGCCGTCAAGGAATCCATCAGCGGCGACTCCTTCGGCTCCTTGAAACGCTTCTACGATCGCCTCACTCCCGAGGAACGCAGGCGTCATTACCAGAAACTCGTCAGCGGCATCTCCCAGGATGCGGTCCCCATCACGCCAGACATCCACACGGATTTCCATACCTATCCAGGGACGGTCTCCTATGAAATCCTCCTGAAAAACTGCGCCACACAGGATGGGGATTTCTGCTACCTCAGACTGCCACTCTCATTGGCGGATGCCATCGGATACGCACGGGCAAAACGACAGTTCCATCCACTCTACCACGGGAATTTCCAGCAGGGCGTCACCACCCTGGAAGTCACACTGCCCGCCACTTTTCCCAACATCGTCCTGGCACCCAACGACTATCGGTGGGTGGCACCCGACAACGCGGGCGTCATCAGCTGGCAGTGCAAGGACCTCAGCACACCCTTCGGAGCAAGCAAAAAACTCCGCTTCACTCTATCGGTGGACCTGCAGCCAGGCATCACGCCCGTCCGCCTCTACGACCAATACCAGGAGGCATACCGATACCTGAAACACCCCGCAGCCACCACACTGCTTCTCTCCAAATAGAGACCCAACATAACACAGGAGAATCCATACATGTCCATCATCACGATCGCACGAGAACACGGTGCCTGGACACGCGCCGCAAGCGCACGTCTGGCAGAACGACTGAATGCCGTCCTCCTGACCAAGGATGAACTGGAAAAACGACTGACGGACGCGGGGATGAAAGCCAAGCTCTTCCAGCGCTACGACGAACGCAAGCCCGGCTTCTTCTCCTCCTTCTCCCCTGACCAGGATGTATACCTCCTCTACCTGAAAACTGCAATGCTCCAGGCCGCAAAGGAGGGCAATGTGGTCGTGCTAGGCCGCGGCGCACACCTGATGCTGGAGGACATCCCCAGCTGCCTGCGCGTCCGACTGGTGGCACCCGAGGACATCCGCATCAAGAACATCCAGCAGGAATACGGCTTTGACGAGGAAACCGCAAACCGCGTCGTCCACAAATGCGATGCCGACCGCGCGGGTTTCTGCCATTTCCATTTCAATGCGGAATGGGATGATGCATCACTCTACGACCTGGTTGTCAATACCCAACGCCTGACGGAAGACGACTTGGTGGAGCTGCTGGCCTCGCAGGTGCAGCGTTGCGCCACCCCGGAAAACGAGGCACTTTCCAAGAAACTCATTGATGTGCGTCTCCTGGAACAACGGGTCTCCACAGTACTTCTGGTCGAACAGAAACTCTCCTTCGCCTTCCTGGACGTCCAGGCTGACGACAATGGCGCAGTCACCCTCCTGGGCGCTACCACGACCCCCGCCGCCGCAAGACAAGCAGCAGACGCCGCCGCGACTGTCCCTGGCGTCGCCAGCGTGACAAATAAAATCCGCGTCTCCATCGAAATCGCACAATCCCCTACCCCAAGGGTGTAACTTTCTTCGCCCTAAAGGGCTCACACAGGACAGAAGGGCCTAATACCTTCCCGCGCGGCTCTTCGCCCGAAAGGGCTCACACAGGACAGAAGGGCCTAATACCTTCCCTTGGTTTCAGTTCAGCAGATGGATTTTCTCAACCTCCAAGACAAACAGCTTCTGGTGCTAGGCGTTGCCAACCGCAGGAGCATCGCCTGGAATACGGCGAAAGTCCTCCTGGAAGCAGGGGCGAAGCTCATCTACATCTTCAAGGATGCGGAGCTTTTGGAAAAGAACCGCCCGCTCATCGGCGAGGAAGCGCCTGCCTTCGTCTGCAATGTGGAAGATGACCTGGATATCCAGAAACTGCCGGAAAACGTGGGGAAATTCACCGAC
Organism: Lentisphaeria bacterium UBA1724; assembly: GCA_002315885.1. Lineage (GTDB taxonomy): Bacteria > Verrucomicrobiota > Lentisphaeria > Oligosphaerales > Oligosphaeraceae > UBA1724. The sequence goes on along the minus strand of DCIO01000013.1, from coordinate 12,598 downwards.
CATCTGGATGGCATCCTACACTCCATTGCCTTCGCAAACTACTCCGAAGGCATCAAGCCCTTCCATCAAGTCAAGAAAAACGACTTCCTCCAGGCGATGGACATCTCCTGCTACTCCCTGATGAATGTCTGCAATGCCTTGAAGGAGATGCTCTCGCCAGAAGCTTCCATCGTCACCATGTCCATCTCCACCACGAAGATGGCCGCCGAGAGCTACGGCTACATGGGGCCCGTGAAGGCCGCTCTGGATGCCAGCGTAGTCTTCCTGGCAAAATCCCTCACCGCCACCGTCTCGCCACGCATCCGCGTCAATGCCGTAGGCGCCAGCCCCCTCAAGACCAGCGCCTCCGCAGGCATCCCTGGCTATGTGGACGCATACTTCTTCGCGGAAAAGGCAACCCTGCGGCACCAGGCGCTGGAAACCGCCGAGGCCGCTAACGTGGTGGCATTCCTACTGAGCAACCGCTCCAGCGGCATCAACGCCCAGACCCTCGTCGTCGATGCAGGTATGTCCTGCAACTACTTCGACCAATCCATCATCCACCCGGATGCGAATTGAATACCAAAATTGAGAATTGAGAATTGAGAATTGTTATGACTCCGAATCAAGACGAACTCCGCGCGCTATATGCCGAATACATGGTCCCTGCCTATAACTTCTCCGCCCCCATCATGGTCCGCGGAGAAGGCTCCCGTCTTTGGGACATCGAAGGCAAACGCTATCTGGATTTCACCACAGGCATCAGCGTCTGCAGCCTCGGGCACTGCCATCCCGGCGTCGTCAAGGCCATCCAGGAGCAATCCGCCACGCTGATGCACTGCTCCAACGTCTTCTGCAACGCCAATGGTCCGCGTCTGGCCAAGAAACTCTCCGAACACGGCATCGGCGGAAAGGTATTCTTCGCCAACTCCGGCGCCGAAGCCAACGAGGGCCTCATCAAGACCGCACGTCTCTGGGGTTCCCAGCATGGTGAAAAGACCGACATCATCGTCTTCCATACCTCCTTCCACGGACGCACTCTGGCTACCCTGGCCGCCACCGGACAGCCCATCTTCCGTAACGGCATGGCACCCGATATGCCTGGCTTCACCACCGTGGAATACAACAACCTCCAGGCAGTCAAGGACGCCGTCACCTCCAAGACCTGCGCCATTCTCCTGGAACCACTCCAGGCTGAAGGCGGTGTATTCCCCGCTACACAGGAATTCATGACCGGACTCAGGCAACTCTGCGACGAAAAGGAAATGCTCCTGCTCTTTGACGAAGTCCAGACCGGCATGGGACGAACGGGCACCTTCTTCGCCTTCCAGCATTTCGGCATCAAACCCGACGGCTTCTCCACCGCCAAGGCAATCGGAAACGGCATCCCCCTGGCTTGCTTCCAACTCCGCAAAGACCTGGCGGACCTCTATAAGCCCGGTCTCACACACGGCTCTACCTTCGGAGGCACACCCCTGGCAACCGCCGCAGGACTGGCAGTCATAGAGGCATTCGAAACCGAGGGCGTCCTGGCAAACGCCAACCAGCAATCCGAATACCTCTTCCAGAAACTCCGCGCACTCCAGCAGAAACACCCCGCCATCAAGGACATCCGCGGAATGGGACTGCTCATCGGCATCCAGCTGGATGAGGCTCTGGCCGACACCGTGGCGAAATGCCGCGAAAATGGCCTCCTGGTCCTCACCGCCGGAAAAGGCGTCATGAGGCTCCTACCATCCCTGAAGGTCACCACAGAAGAAGTCGACGAGGCGATCGCCATCATTGATAAGGCACTGCCGTAACCCATCACCCCCAAAAAACAGAAGGACTACGACCATGAAGATCGCACGTATCGCATTCCTCCTCTGTCTGCTGGCAATCCTCATCCCCGCAAAAACCGTCCGATACTATGATAAAAATGGACGTTCTACGGGACGAGCGGAAACCGACAGCAACGGAAATACACGATACTACGACGAAAGTGGCCGATACACCGGACGCTCCACCACGGACTCCAACGGTAATACGCGATACTACGATGGACAGGGACGGAGTCAGGGACGCTCCACCACGGACTCCAACGGTAATACACGATACTACGACGGACAGGGACGAAATCAGGGACGCGCCACCACAGACTCCAGCGGTAATACACGATACTACGACGGACAGGGACGAAACCAGGGACGCTCCACAAAGGACAACTCAGGAAATACCCGATACTACGATGGCACTGGAAGAAACCAGGGCCGTTCCAACGGCGGCTCTTCTTCCTCCCAGGATGGCTGGTTCATGCAGCAAAATCGATAATTCCTCCCCCTAAGAAAATGAAATTCCTCCAGTGGCTCAAAAATAAACGAAGGGCAATCTCCCTCTGGTGCCTCGCCTGTGTGGCAATTCCATTGCTGCTTCTCTTGACGCCTGCACTCTTCGGCTACCCACAATGGGTCAGCCGTTCCCTGGCAAAAGCCCTCACACCCAAAGGCGGTTCCTGCGAGGTCGGACATATCAGCGGGTCGCTCCTCACCGGCTTTGCCATCGAGGACCTCCTCATCCAGCGCCCCACAAAGGGTGGACTGCTGGTCATCACCATCCCCGAAGCCAAGGCAGATATCCGCCTCGCACCACTCCTGCGCGGAAAAATCCTCCCCAAAGAACTCTTCGTAGACAACGCGGATGTGCGTTTGGACCTCTTCTCCGAAGGACCGAAACTGGTAGACACAGTCACTCTGGAATCCATCGACATCAACGCCAGAATCAACGGAAATGGCAAACTGAGTGGACAGCTCAATGCAAAAATCCTGGATGTGGATCTCCAATGCGAAGTCCATCTCACGGATGCCAACGACTGGAAATTCAGCAGTATCAAGAAGGAAGGCGAAAACACCGAAAAGGAGGACGGCGAGGGCTTCAAGTCCCAGGATGATACAACCGCCATTTCCACACCCACACAGGAAAACGCCGCACCTGCTGACATCTACGACTATCCACTCATGGAGAATATCCACAAGCTTCTCTGTGAAATCCGAAGCGTCACCCATCCCGCCAGTTCCGCATACATCCTGGCCTCACTCTCCGGCTCACTGGCTGCCCCTAGCTCTCTTACTCTCATTGGAACCCTAGGACTCGCTGACACCGCAATCTACGAACGCCCCATGCTGAAGGCATACGGGAAATTCCACGTCACCTCCAAAGTCGCCGTATTCCCCGAACTACACATCGTATTCAATGCCACGGAGACCCTCTCGGGGGAAGCCACTGCGGACCTAAGCGGAAAGACCATCGAAGGGAAATTCCATGCGGACCTCATGCCGGAAAACCTCTTCCGACTCATCAGCGCGCCCGCCAACCTCCTGCCTAGATACGTCGTGTTCTCCACGCCAATCCAATTCGACGGCGAACTCCCCAAGGCACCCTGGAGCCTGGCAGCCATCTCACCCGTCATGTCCTTTGATTGCAAGGACCTCCTCATTGAAGAACTCCCCGTCAAACGCGCCGCAGGGAAATTCACCTACAGCGAAAAATTTGTCCTGCTGGAAAATCTCCTCATTGAAGTGGATTCCTCGCAAAAGAACATCCTGAATGGCGAAGTCAGACTGGAATTGCCCGAAAAGACTCTCCAGGGAAAACTGGAAGGAAACGCAAATCTGGGCGGCATCCTCCACGCTCTGAAACTGGTTCCCCCAAATACCCCACTCAATGCACTGGACAACGCGGTCATCACCGCGACACTCAATCCATCACCACTACAGGATTGGCATCTGTGGAACGCAAAAGTCGCCGTCCAACAAAAACACTCTGTCCTGGCAAATTTCCCGCTGGATGACCTCCTGGCAGAACTGCAACTGACCGACAAACAACTCGACCTTACTGCCAGCGCATCCATGGCGAGCAAACAGACTGGTGCATTCACCCTGAACGCAAAGGCAAAATTGCCAGACATGCTGGATAAATCCCCCATCGTCATGGACCTCCATACCGATGTCCATACGGACGACAAAATGGCTCTGGACGCCAATGCAAAATTCATTTGGGAAAACAAGGACTTCCGTATCGATGACGGACATGGCCTCGTTCATCCTGAATTGCTGGGTGTCCTCATGGAGGCCCCCCTGGACCTGGGCAAAGACTCCCCCATGTATTTCTTCGAGTGCATGAATCCCGAAAAACCCGCCGTTGCGGAATTCCATGTCCCACCCATCCATGCCACGGGGAAGTGGTCCCTGGAAGCCAGGGTCTCCATGCCCGAGATGCGCTTCCTCCACACGGATTTCACTCTCCTGGAGACCACACTTACCCTCACGGAAAACCAAATCCGCTTCCATTCCATCAAAGGAGACTGCCACAATTCTTCCGACAGACTCTCCTGCGGATTGCAACTACAATTCGATCCCCTGCGGCTCCAATTCAACGATGTGGAAGTCGATGGCAATCCCATGCAAATTGCCAAACTAATCTACGCGGATGACGCCATCGATGTCTATAGCAAAATCTGGAAGGATTTCACCTGGTCCGAGACCTCCGACACGCATATCCACGCTTCGACATTGGAATACCGAGAATTCAATAACGATGTCTGGACTTTCCACCTGCGAGGCACCGTCGAAGCCAAAGACTTCACCTACAATGGAATGGAACTGCGAGAGATGTCCACCGATCTGGATGTCTCACTGCCCGACGGACAACTCGCCTTCAACAATGTCAAAATCGCGGACAAGGAAAGCACCGAGGGAGATGTGCTCCTGGGAAGCGCATCACTCCAAATCGAGGCCGGCGTGGGAGGGACTTTCCATCTGGAAAAACGGGGCGGACGACTCCGCACTCTGGAACTGCTGATGCATGTCTTCTCCACCATCGAGGACGACCTGCGCCCTTTTGACCTGGCGCCCGAAGCCAATTTCACCTGCGACGGGCGCTTCAAACAGGATATTTTCCTAAGCCTCGAAATGCAGGGAACCATGGAAGCACCATCCCTGAAATACAGGAATTTCGTCGTCCACAATTTCAAAGGCACCTGGAAGGCCTCCGACCAGGATTTCTGCTGGGATGTCCCCGAGGCGGAATTCCATGGCGGCGTCCTGGCCACCACGGGGTGTTATAGCTTCACGCGACGACGGGGAGAATTGCTGGCCATGGCCAAAGGCCTGCCACTTTCCAAGCTAGTCCAGATGGTCAGGAAGAATGCGGATGCAACGCCCCCACCAGAAGCCACTGGGAAGGAAATCCCAGGCGCCCTCGACATAGCGGGACATTTCACCTTCCTGAAAAATTGGGCGAATGCACCCTTCCACCTGGAAGGCACCGGCGAAGCACACATCACTGGCGCGGACCTCTGGAGATTCCCCACATTCCATACCCTGGGTATCATCCTCGCAAATGGCTCTTTCCAATTCTTCTCGAAGGATAAAATCGCCTCGCTGGGACAAATCACAAAACTCGATACACACTTCGATTGCCTGGGAACCACAATCCGTTTCAAGAACATCAAAACCGACGGCTCAATCATCGCACTCAAGGGCTCTGGTGAGTACGACCTCAAGACCAACGGACTCGATTTCCTATTCTCCGGAGAACTCATGAAATCCGTCAGCCTGGTCTCATTGGTACTCAGACCCATCGCGTGGGCATTCGATGCCAGACTCACAGGCGAACTCAATGACCCACAGTGGAACATCCAAACACCCTTCAGCAAAATCTTCTGATACCTCCATCGCAGACAATGACGAAAACAGGGGTAATTCTACCCGACGAAATTCCGAATTACCCTTGAAATTCTCCCTACTTACGATATAGTATAAACAGTTCCCAATTCCTAAAGCCGGAGTGGCGGAATCGGCAGACGCACTAGACTCAAAATCTGGCGGTAGTAATACCTTGTGGGTTCAATTCCCACCTCCGGTACCAATTTCCTACGTAAAATCAGCTCAAAGGTCGCAAACGCTACCCTTGGGCTTTTTTTATGCCGAGTTCCCCCTCCCGCACAAACGGTCGAGAAGAAGGAAGCTGGTACTGTAGGGCTGGGGA
>DCIO01000013.1:0-6582 GCA_002315885.1 Lentisphaeria bacterium UBA1724 | reverse complement strand
GGACTTTTGTCCCCCGCCCGTCCTGCCACGGCGTCCCCGACGGTGGGAAATGGGCGATGCCCGTCAATGGACCGTTCCTTTTGTTTTTTCTTGACGGGCATCGCCCTTCATTACGGTCAGTTTACGGTCAGTTTGTCGACACCCACCACTGGGTAATGCAGTCATTTGACGTACTTGACTCCCCCTCCCCGCACAAACGGTCGAGAAGAAAGCACAAAATTGAATAAATGTAATCAGAAATACACCACCCACACAATACGACAATGAAAAAACTCACTTCCTTTAGCCTGGCGATTCTCACTCTCTTCATTGTGTTGCTATTGTCGGGGTGCCGCTCTACCTGTGGGCTTCAGGCGCTCGCCCCCGCAGAAGGCTCTCAGCAATCGCTGCACTACCCCAACCAGCTGAAATTCATCGCCATGTCCCAGGAAGAGCGCCGCACCAGCTTCCAGGACAGCGAATTCCGCAGCGCAGTGAAAGCCGAAGGCTGCGAACCCAAGCCCGTGACACTCAGCTGGAAGGACTCCTGCGGCAAGTGTAAAGGCCCCTATTCGGTGACGCTCTCCTACAACAAGGATTTTGCCGAGGGCACCTGTGTCACTTATACCACCCATGACACCCAGGTAGATGTGACCAATCTCCGCATCGCCACCACATACTACTGGAAAGTCCAATGCGACAAATGCGTCTCCCAGACGAATTCCTTCGTCACCGACGACGTCGCCCCACGCCTGCTGAGAATTCCCGACGCCAAGAATTGCCGTGACTTGGGAGGACGAATTGGCAAGGATGGCCGTCGTGTCAGGCAGGACATGGTCATTCGCACCGGTGGCCTCAACTACAATTCCGAGCCCTTCTACTATCTGAAAGACGTTACGGAGAAACTTCCCGAGTATCGTGACCTGGCCCTGGATTTGGAGAGACAAGGAAAGCCACTCTACGAAGTCCCCATCAAGGAAATCCCCTACTTGCTCCATGGCGAATGGACGGCATTCCTGCCAAACCAGGAGCGCTTTTCCCAGGAAATGCTGGCCCAGGCAGCCGCACTGAAAGAAATTCCCGCGGAATTCTACGGCGCAAAGGGCTTCAAGAAGAGCGCCAATGAGGATTTTGCAGTGAAGTTCGACGACGTCAAAGTCGCAAAGCCCGCATTGCTCATGATGGAATTCGAAGCCCCCGAGGACGGCGTAATGCCCTTCCGTTGTGGAGGCGATTGGTATTGGATGCTATGCCTGAATGGGAATATCCTCTACGACCACATGACGGGGAATATCCGCCACAGCACCGTAAACGACTTCACCCTCTATCTGCCCGTGAAGAAGGGCAAGAATCTGGTCACTGTCACTCTGGGCAGCGGTCTCGTTACATTCGCCTGGTATATTGCCCCCGTCGTCGATGGCACGAAATTGGAGGATGTCATCGCCAAAGGCAGACTGGAAAACCAGGCCATCTTCTCCTACCGCAACAGAAAGGCAAAGCCCGAGAACTGCGCCCCGGGCTATGTCCCCGGCGATAGCATGCTGGATGCCGAGGGACTGAATTTCCTCAACAATACCCTGAAACTGAAAACCGAAATCGATCTGCGACGCGACGACGAGGTAGCCTGCATGACGGGTTCCCCTGCAGGCGACACCGTCCAGTGGCACCACTACTCCTCCCAAGCATACGACGGACTCCAGGACGAGGACGGCAGGCAGGCGTTTGCAAAAGTCTTCCAGCTCTTCCTGGATGAAAAAAACTACCCCATCAACTTCCATTGCATCGCAGGACAGGACCGCACCGGCGCCGTGGCGTTCATCATCAACGCGCTGCTGGGCGTGGACGAAAACCAACTCTATCTGGACTGGGAATGCACCATCTTCCGAAATGGCGACGCCAGATTCAACCACGAAAGACTCTTCGACAAGCTGGTCAAAGGCTTCCAGAAATACCCCGGAAATACCATTCAGGAAAAGGTGGAAAACTACGTCCTGTCACTGGGCTTCACCAAATCGGATATTCAAACACTCCGGGATATCATGCTGGAATAATGCGGGAAAGACCGTCGCTTCGCCGGCACTGCGTGCCGACTTCGAGAGTCCCCCGGGAAGCTGGCCCCTTGACGCAAAACGAAATCCGTACTACATTACACCCGAAGCCCGGAAGGGCAGTTAAGACGGTAAGGGAGACGTGCGAACGTCTCCTAAGAGATCACCTGCGACCCACGCGGCCCGACAGGCTTCCCCCATGTAATTCAGCTCCCACTCTTGAATAGTGCGCCTGTATTGGAGGCTAAGGAACGTCCACCAGCTGCCTGGATGGGCTTTTTTTATTCCCGAATCAAGAATCCCGAATCAAGAATCCAGAATTGAAGAAGAGGGGGCAAGGGGGACACCTCCCCCTCCTTCATTAAGCATTAAGCATCAAGCATTAAGCATTATTCTTCCAGGTGCAGTTCCTGTGCCAGGCGCTGTTCGGCGTCTGCGGCGCGGATTTCGCCCAGGAGTCCATCCAACTGACCATCCATGATATTGGTGAGGTCGTAGCGTGTCAGATTAAAGCGATGGTCGGTGCAGCGGCTCTGTGGGAAATTATAGGTACGGACCTTCTCCGAGCGGTCGCCGGTGCCGATCTGGCTCTTTCGTTCGGCGGCGTTCTTGGCGTCTTCCTCGTGCTGCATGCGTTCTAGCAGACGGGAGCGGAGGATTCGCATGGCGATATCCTTGTTCTTGTGCTGGGAACGTTCCTGCTGGCTGGCCACGAAGTCACCCGTAGGCAGATAGGTCACGCGGACAGCGGAGTCGGTACGGTTGACGCCCTGACCACCCGCGCCGCTGGAACGGAACACATCGATGCGCAGGTCTTCGGGCTTCAGCTCCAAGTCGATTTCCTGGGCTTCCGCCATCACCGCCACGGTGGCGGTAGAGGTATGGATGCGTCCCTGGGTCTCGGTGACAGGCACGCGCTGAACGCGATGCACGCCGCTCTCGAAATGCAGGAGACTCCAGGCCTCGTCACCGCGGACCATGAAGGAGACGCTCTTCAGACCGCCCACTTCGGTTTCGCTCAAGTCCATGACCTCGATATGCCAGCCCTTCAATTCGCAATAGTGGGTATACATGCGGTAGAGCTCGCTGGCAAACAAACTGGCTTCATCACCACCTGCGGCAGGACGGATTTCCACAATGACATCGCGCCCTTCGTTGGGGTGGGTGGGCAGAATCAACATCTTGAGTTCCTGCTCCAATTTCGGCAGGTTCTCCTCCAGGTCCTTCAAGTCCGAACTGACCATCTCGGACATCTCCGCATCCAAATCCCCAGAGGCCAGCATCTCCTTGTTGTCGTCAATCTGTGCCTTGGCGTCATTGAACCCCTTCCAGGCAGCCAGGAGCTTCTTCAATTTCGTGTATTCGCGATTCAGCTTCTGAAAACGGTCGGCGTTAGGGCCATTGAAGTCAAAATGGTTGATTTCGGCCTCTAATTCCGACAACCGATCGGAACTCGTCTGGATGTAGCTGGTAAAATCCATGATATAATCGAAAAACGAAAGAAATAACCCAAATAACCTCTAATTACGCATTACGAATTAGAAAAGAGGGGGTAAGGGAAACCTCCCCCTCCTAATTCATAATTTCGCATTACGAATTAGAAAAGAGGGGGCAAGGGGGAAACCTCCCCCTCCTTCATTAAGCATTAAGCATTAAGCATTAAGCATTAAAAAAAGAGCCACTCCTTCCATTGGGGTGGCTCTTTTTCGTTATCGCAAGCTACTTCTTCAGATTAGCATAGCGGCGGCGGAAGGCATCGACACGACCTTCGGTATCCACCAGCTTCTGCTTACCGGTGAAGAAGGGGTGGCACTTGGAGCAGATACCGATGTTGACCTCGGGGGTGGTGGACTCGCACTCGAAGACGTTGCCGCAAGCGCAGGTCATCTTGCACTTCACATACTTGGGATGGATGTCGTTCTTCATTTGATTTGACTCCTAAAAGTTGGTTTTAAGTTGAATTCCTGAAATTACTGCATGTCGGCCAGAGCGGCCTTACGGGAGAGGCGGACACGGCCACGGTCGTCGATGTCGATGACCTTGACGGTGATCTGGTCACCCACCTTGCAGATGTCTTCCACGCTCTTCACGCGGTAGTCAGCCAGCTCGGAGATGTGAACCATGCCTTCCTGTCCAGGGAGAATCTCCACGAATGCGCCGAAGTCCTTGACGGTCTTCACGGTGCCCTGGTAGATCTTGCCGATCTCCACTTCGCCAGTGAGGGCCTCAATCTCGTACTTGGCCTGGTCCATCGCTTCCTTGTTGTTCACAAAGACGCGGACGGTGCCGTCTTCCTCGACATTGATCTGGGCGCCGGTGCGCTCCTGGATGCCGCGGATGTTCTTGCCGCCAGGGCCAATCAGAGCGCCAATCTTTTCGGGATTGATCTTCACGGTGCAGACCTGGGGTGCGTTGGGAGAGAGCTCCTCACGGGGCTTCGCGATGGCGGCGGCCATGATGGCGCGGATCTTGGCACGGGCGGCCTTGTTCCGCAGCATTGCCTGATACATGCCTTCGATGTCCAGACCGGCGATCTTCAGGTCCAGCTGGTAGCCAGTGATACCCTTTTCGGTGCCGGCGACCTTGAAGTCCATGTCGCCATAGTGGTCTTCGCTGCCGATGATGTCGGTCAGGAATTCGCGATGGTCGGTGCCGGTGACAAGACCGACGGAGATGCCGACCACAGCGTCACTGATGGGCACACCTGCATCCATCAGCGCCAGAGAGCCACCGCAGACGGAGGCCATGGAGCTGGAGCCATTGGAGCCCATGATTTCGCTGGTAACGCGAACGGTGTAGGGGAAGTCATCCACTTCGGGCATCGCCTGACGGATGGAACGCTCGGCGAGAGCGCCATGACCGATTTCGCGACGGCCGGTGGAGCCATAACGGCCCACTTCGCCAGTGCAGAAGTTGGGGAAGTTATAGTGGAGGATGAAGTTCTTCTTGGCAACGCCGCCGGCGATGACGTCATACTCCTGGGCATCTGCAACGCCGGAGAGGGTGGCAGTGACCAGAGCCTGGGTGTCGCCGCGCTTGAAGATGGCGCTACCATGAACCACGGGCAGGACGCCCACTTCGCAGGTGATCTGCCGGAGCTCGTCCAGCGCACGACCATCCTGGCGCTTCTGCTGAAGCAGCACCAGATTGCGAATGGCCTCTTCCTTCAGGATTTCCCAGGCCTGCTCGGCTTTGGGCTGAGCGCCAGTCTCGGGATCCACGAACTTGGGGACCAGGTTCGTCATGTAGTCGTTCTTCAAGGCGTTCTCCTGATCCTGGCGAGTCAGCTTGTCCGTCGCCTGGACGGCGGCAGAGAGGCGGTCACCCAGGAATTCCTTGGCGGCGGCCAGGAACTCGGGAGTGGGCAGATTGGGGACATACTCGAACTTCGCCTTCTGGACCTTTGCGGCCAGCTCCTTCTGGGCGGCAATCTGCTTGGCGATGATGCCATCCGCGAAGAGCATCGCATCACGCAGCTCTTCCTCGGAGATTTCCTTGGAGCAGCCTTCGATCATGATCGCCTTGCCCTCGACGCCGGAGTAAACCAGGTCGATGTCGGAGCGGGTGATCTCGTCGTTGGTGGGGTTGGCGATGAACTGTCCGTCAATGCGTCCGACGCGCAGTGCGCCGACGGGGCCATTCCAGGGGATGTCGGAGACCATCAGAGCGGCGGAAGCGCCGAAGATGGAGAGGACATCCGCTTCGTGCTTGCCATCAGCGGAGAGCAGCGTGGAGACGATCTGGACTTCGTTGTTGAAGCCTTCGGGGAAGAGCGGCCGCAGTGGGCGGTCGGTCATACGAGCGGTGAGGATTTCCTTCTCGGTGGGACGGCCTTCACGCTTGAAGTACCCGCCTGGAATCTTGCCGGCGGCGGCGAAGCGCTCGCGGTATTCCACGGAGAGAGGGAAGAAGTCGATGCCTTCGCGGGGAGCGGCGGCAACAGCACAAACCAGGACGGTCGTTCCACCCTGTCGAACCACGACGGAACCATTGGCCAGCAGAGCCAGCTTACCGGTTTCGATGGTGATAGAGCGTCCACCGCCAATGTCGATGGAGATTTGTTCGAAACTCATTGGTTACCTCCTGTGGCAATTACCGACGGAGACCGAGTTTGGCGATCAAAGCGCTGTAACGAGCGTAGTCGTTGTTGGAGAGGTAGCGGAGCAGATTGCGGCGCTGGTTGACCATGGTCAGCAGACCACGGCGGGTGCTGAAATCCTTCTTGTGGATCTTGAGGTGCTCGGTGAGCTCCTTGATGCGGCCGGTCAACAGGGCGACCTGGACCTCCACGGAACCACAGTCATTCTCGGAACGCTTGAACTGCTCGATAGTAGCCAGTTTTTCTTCTTTGGTCATAATGAACCTACTGTATGTAATTCGCCCTCTCCACTGCCCCAAGCCAGACTAGGGAATACTTTTCCCAAAAACAACGATTCGGTCGTGGCCCAGTGAATAAACAGTCTAAGGCGAACGCGTTAATATAACACAACTACCCAGAACTGCAAATAGATTCTAGGCTCACTAGGCTCCCTCCGACGGCGGGGACGCCGTCGCT
>DCIO01000020.1 GCA_002315885.1 Lentisphaeria bacterium UBA1724 | reverse complement strand
GTCCTATTGGTCCTATCGGTCCTATCGGTCCTATTGGTCCTATCGGTCCTTATTCGGGCAATTTTTGCCCATAATGCATTTATGGCAATTTCCGCAGGGGCCTTTTTTACGGACATGGCGGAATGCTAGGATCAATAGTGTGGCAATAACAACTAGGATTACGATTGAGCCTATAGTCATTTCTTGGCAGGCCTGAATACGAGATATAGTGCGAACAGGACGAGTGCGAATGCCAGTACCGTCCAGATGGTGAATGGCCCTCCATCCACATACCATGCCGCAAGCTGGTAGATGGTAACTGCCAGTGAATATCCGATGCAGAATTGCATGGTGACGGTAATCCATCCCCACTTGGCTCGTCCGAGTTCCTTGAATGCGGTGATAACCGCCACGAGGCATGGTGGTGCAAAGAGGTTAATGATAAGGAAGGCCAGGGCGGAGCACTTCGGGTGTTCGGGGTTGAATTGTTGGAACATCATTCCGATTACATCCACGATATTTGCCTCTGCCGCATGGGAGAGGACCCCCAGTGTTCCCGTTGCTTGTTCCTTGGCAAATGCGGCAGATAGGATAGCCACTGCGCTACGCCAATCACCCAAGCCCATTGGACTGAAGATCCATGCAATGAGATTGCCGAAGGATGCCAGGATGGAGGAATCCACATCCTCGCCCACATAATGGAAGCTCCAGGAGAACGCCTGCAACAACCAAAGGAAGACGCATGCCATGAAGATGACCGTCCCCGCCTTGACGCAGAAGTCCTTTCCGCGGTCCCAAGTGTGTAGGAAGAGATTCTTCGGGGTCGGCATGTGGTATGCGGGTAATTCCATGACAAATGGCGCGGGATCACCTGCAAATGCCCGGGATTTCTTCAGTGCGATGCCCGTCAGGACGATAATCAGCACGCCAATGAAATACATGCTTGGTGCTACCCAGACAGAACCGGGGAAGCACGCCAGAGTAATCATGGCTACCACCTCCATCTTCGCCCCGCAGGGAATGAAGGTGGAAAGCATGATGGTCATGCGGCGATCTTTTTCATTCTCGATTGTCCGTGCTGCCATGATGCCTGGCACACCGCATCCTGCTCCCACAATCAATGGAATAAAGGATTTTCCCGAAAGCCCGAAGCGTCGGAAGAGTCGGTCCATGATAAATGCCACACGGGACATATATCCGCAGTCCTCCAGGAACGCCAGGAAAAGGAATACCAGCATAATCTGGGGGACAAATCCCAGGACGGTGCCTACACCGCCGATGACACCATTCATGACCAGGCTCTGCACGACTTCATTTGCGCCGATTTTTTGCAGACCACGTCGTGTCAGGCTTGGGATGCCAGGGACCCACCCGGAGAAATTTTTTGGCTCGGGGACGCCTTGCTTGAGGCAATTTCTCGCGTGCTCGAGTTGTTCTGGTGTCACTCCTACGACTTTGAACTTGGAATCCTGCTGTGGGAGGAGTGCGAGCCCCGCGAGGCCGTGGTCCTCCAGAAAATGCTGGTAAGCGGCTGGCGTGACTTGTTCTGGTGAGTCAAAACGGAGATAACTCGCGATGCGTTCTGCTTTGGAACGACTCTCGGTATCTTGTGTAACACGCAGGGCCTCGAAGGCCTGGAAATCCATTGGCTCCGCGATATACTGGGAAGATTGGTATTCTTCCGAGGCGACTTCGTAGGCATTTCCCGAGAAGGGCAGGAACCACCCGTCTCCGAAGATGCCGTTGTTGACCCAATTGGCCATGCGGGCACCGACGGTGGTGACGGAGACATAATACATCAGCCAGATGAGCAACGCAAAGAGGGGCAGGGCGAAGACGCGGCTTGTGACCACCATGTCGATTTTGTCGGAGGTGGTCAAGCCCGTGGCGCTGGCGTTCTTTTCCACCGCTTCGTCAATGAATTTTGCGATGGAGGCGTAGCGTTGGTTTGTAATGATGCCATCGGCTTCGTCATCCAATTCCTTTTCGCAGTCTTTGATATGTTTTTCCAGGTGTTCGAGGGTATCCTGGGAGAGGTTCAGGTCCTTCAGGACTTTTTCATCCCGCTCGAAAATTTTGACTGCATACCATCGGAGATGCTGTTCTTCGACTTTATCCTGGATGGATTCCTCGATATGTGCGATGGCGTGTTCCACACTGCCCGTGTAGATGTGGGGACGCTCGCCGACTTGCTGCTTGGAGGCCAAATCGATGGCGATTTCTACCAATTCGTCGGTGCCTTCTCCCGTCAGTGCGGAGATGGGGAGGACGGGGCAACCCAGTTCCTGCGCCAGCAACTGGGGATTCAGCTTGTCCCCATTCTTGTTGACCAGATCCATCATGTTGATGGCGACAACCATGGGCATGTTCAGTTCCAGCAACTGGGTCGTCAGGTAGAGATTCCGTTCGATATTCGTGCCGTCCACAATATTGATCAGGGCATTGGGGCGTTCCTCCAGGAGATAATTTCGTGTGACGACCTCTTCCAGGGAATAGGGTGAGAGGGAATAGATGCCAGGCAGGTCCTGGAGAATCACGTGCTCATGCCCGCGGAGTTGCCCGTCCTTCTTTTCCACGGTGACTCCAGCCCAGTTTCCCACATACTGGTTGCTGCCTGTCAACTCATTGAAAAGTGTGGTCTTTCCGCAGTTTGGATTTCCTGCCAGGCCGATTTTTATTGTGGTATCATCCATTGCCTAATCTTCCTCCAGGACAATCAAATCCGCTTCGGATTTTCGGATGGAGAGTTCGTAGCCCCGGAGAGTGATTTCCAGGGGATCGCCCAGCGGAGCGACTTTGCGGATGGTTACTTTCACGCCTTTGGTGAGCCCCATATCCAGGAGTCGTCTGCGTGTGGGGCCAGTGCTGTTGAGCTTAAGGACGGTGGCGGTCTCGCCGATGGGGAGGTCTTTCAGGGTTTTCATGGTTGCGTCCTCCCGAACTAGAAGTAGATTTCCTTTGCCAGTGCCTGCCCCAGCGCTACCCGAGAACCCTGTATCTTCAGGATGAGATCTCCGTCTAACTGGTTGACTACAGTGACTTCCGCATTGATGACACAACCCAAATCCGCGAGATGCTGGCGGAATTTGACATCACCCGCGACTCTGACGATTTTAACGGTCTGACCAAATTGTGCTTCGGTAATTGGCTTCATAAATTAGTGTATCCAAATATATGGAATTAAGGTTAAAAGTGCGGTTTTGAAGGAGTTGCTTTTGCTAGAATTTTAATATAATCTAATTTTTATTTCCCGCAAGGCGACGCCAAAGAATTAAGGGAATGTTATCTTATATCAAAGACCGAGAAATCGCTTACATTGAAGCCATGGAAGACATTGTCATATTGGGTTCTGGTCCTGCGGGATGCACTGCAGGGATTTATGCTGCTCGTGCGGGGTATTCTCCTGTGCTGTTGGCGGGCCCCTTGCCGGGTGGGTTGCTGACCCAGACCTCGAAAATTGAGAACTACCCTGGGTATCCCGAGGCAGTATCGGGCTTTGATTTGACGGATGCCATGATGCGTCAGGCGGAAGCTCTGGGCACGCGTGTTGAATTTCATTCTGCCAAAAAACTTGAGTTGCAGGGTGAAATCAAGCGCATTATCCTGGACGACGGCAGTGTGCTAGAGAGTCGGGTGGTGATTTTGGCCCTGGGTGCGCATCACAAGCCCTTGGAAATTCAGGGTCGTGGGCGTCTGCAGGGGCCTGGCATCTCCTACTGTGCGACCTGCGATGGGGCATTCTACCGTGGGGAAGAAGTTGTGTTGGCTGGTAATGGCAGCGCCGCATTGAACGAGGCGTTGTTTTTGAGTACGCTAGCCAGATGCGTAAAATTGGTGGTGCCTGGGGAGGCCTTGAAGGGCCCGCAGGTGCTTCGTCAGCGTCTGGAGAGCGCGGCGAATGTGGAAATCCACCTCGGATCCCGCGTTGTGGATGCGGTCCAGGCAGAAGATGGCAAACTCAAGCACGTCCTGGTTCAGGATTTGGTGTCGGGGGAACGGAAGGAACTACCCTGCCGTGGACTTTTCCTGGCATTGGGCTTCGATCCCGATACGGGGCTTTTGGAGGGTACGGGTATCGACCTAGATGACGATGGATATATAAAGCTTGAAGACCGAGATAGAACGCTGACAGGCATCCCTGGTGTATTTGCGGCGGGCGATTGCACCGACCCGCGCTACAAACAGGCGGTCATCGCGGCGGGGACAGGTGCAAAGGCCGGCATGGATGCCGCGGAATTTTTACGCAATCACTCATAGGGGTGGCGTTTGGGGGATTTTTGATGATTTTCTTTTTGTTTTTAACAAGCAACCCTATTCTGTAGGGTATATTATTGGTGTTGGACGAAAAAATGTTATGACCAGGGAGTTCGTATACATACCTTCATTCTTGAAAAAATGGGAGAAACTTGGGCTTGATGAAGAGGACATTCGTCGTCTTGAGGAGATGCTGATAGCGAATCCCGAATTAGGTGATGTCATTGAAGGAACAGGTGGCATCCGCAAGATGCGTTTTGCGTTTCGTGGAAAAGGAAAGAGTGGTTCTACGCGTGTCATATACATTGATTTTCAGACAAAAGAACAGATTTTCTTCTTGGACATTTACGGGAAATCGGAGAAGGGCAATCTATCGAAGCGCGAACGTAATGAGTTGCGTTGTCTTGTTGAGTTACTTGAAGAGCAGCTGAATCAAGGATGAAGGAGGTTGGTCATGAGCAGGTTTGAGGAAATCAAAAAAGGTTTGGAAGAGGCCATTGCATACACAAAAGGGAAGGTGGAAGGAGTGCATGTGCACCGATATGAGGTTCTTCCCTTGCCGGAATTGGAGCCTGTCGATATTCGTCAGATTCGGTTGGAGTCAGGAATGACCCAGGCATTGTTTGCGGCGTGCATAGGAGTATCCAAGAAGGCTGTAGAAGCATGGGAATGCGGTCGAACCAGACCGGATGGTGCGGCTCGACGGACTCTTGGACTTATGCGCCAGAGTCCCGCATTTGTTAAGGACAATGGCATTTTACGATGCAGTAATGAGTAATTTGATTGCGTTTTATCCAAAAATAGGAGATAATAATCATGGCAGAGATCATCAATTTGACGGCAGAGAGTTTTAAGGAAAAGACTGCTACAGGGACTTGGCTGGTGGACTTTTGGGCGACCTGGTGTGGGCCGTGCCGGATGCAGGGCCGTATCATTGACGAGGGCTTGGAGGCGTTGGCTGCCACGGGTGCGAATATCGCCAAGGTGAATGTGGACGAGTGCGCAACCCTGGCCATGCGCTACAACGTGCTGTCCATTCCCACGCTGATGATCATCAAGGATGGTCAGAAGGTTCAGACCTTCGTCGGAGTTCAGCAGCTTGGCACTTTGCTTGAGGCATTAAAGTAGTTTTTCGCGCCATGGTTACGCTGAAATGCCCCCACTGCGGGGAACAATTTGATTTTGAGGCGGTCACGCACCTTTCTCCCGAGGATTCCCACGAGGAGGAGTTGCTGAAGGGGACTCTGAATTGTGTGTCTTGTCCTGCTTGCCAGAAGATTCTGAATGTTCCCGTGCGTTTGATTTATCGGGATACCCAGAAGCCTTTTTTGTTGGTGCAGGAGCCCAAGGCATTGCCGGATGAGCAGGCGAAGGCTCTTGCCTTGCAGTTGGACGAGAGCGCAACCACTGCGGCCATGAACCAGGGTGTCCAGCGTCCCGTGGTGCGGTTGGTCTTCAGCCGCCCGGATTTTCTGGAGAAGCTCTATCTGTGGAAGCGTGGGTTGGACGACCGTGTCATCGAGTTTGCCAAATACCAGCTCTTCAATGGCGGCACGGAGGAAGGCGAACTCTCGCTAGGCCGTCATCGGCTGCTCTTTGATTTCAGCCAGAAGGACGAGAGCCGTCTGGTCTTTTTGGTCTACAATCGCCAGAATGGCCGTCCCATTCGTGTCTTGCAAGTTCCCATGGCGGAATACCAGGCATTGGACAAGGAGATACGTGACAATCCCCAGTTGCGTGTGGAAATCGACCACTGCTTCCCTGGGTGCCGTGTGGATGTGGACGAACTCGTCAAGCAACTTTTCCAGGAAAAGAAATGAAGCAGAAGAAGAAAACTGGGTCGGATAGCAGCGCCTCAAAGTTGACCGACCAGAATTGGAACAACCCCTTTGTAGGGCTGAAGATTGATTTGCCGGAGCCCCCGAAGCCGCCGCCGCCTCCTCCGCCCACAGAAGAGGAGAAGAAGCAATCCGCATTGTCGAAAGAGGACCTGGAATTGCTGAAGGCCTTTGGTGGTGATGTGGTGATTGGCAAGGACGCCAAGGAGTCCTCGAAAGTCCGTTCCCGCGGAAAGTTGTCCTTCCAGATTCAGCGCAAAGGGAAGGGCGGCAAGACGGTGACGAATGTGAAGGGTCTGGAGGAACTGGAGCTCTTCCAGCAGATGGAGCTCTGCAATCAGGCGAAGAGTGCGCTGGGGATTGGCGCCCGTTTTGTGGAGGGTGTTTTAGAGCTCCAGGGTGACCAGGTCCAGCGTGCCAAGGATTGGTTCCAGAAGCAGAACTTCACGGTCTGATGCGACAGTAGTTCTCATGTGCCATTTGGCATTGGGAACTTGTTGATATGCTGAAGATTGTGAAAATTCAAAAAAATCAAAAGAAAATCCTATTTTTTTGATTGAATCTTCTTGAAAATCGTTTTGGATTTGCTATAATTTGAGTGTTAGTCGTAAGATCCCCTGTTAGAGGGACTGAATGAAAGGAACGGTTTTTTGCCACCTTGCCCTTCCTTCTCTCCTCCGTCGGTCGACCGATTGAGCCAGTTCGGCTCCTTTCCTACATTTGTCCCCGGGAAAGAGCGTTTGTCAATGATAGGGACAATGAGTACCAGACAGGAGAAATCCAGTAATTCGCACTATGGGCAAGAATCTGTATGTTGGCAACCTGAGCTACGCAGTCACCGACGCTGAACTCAACGAGCTGTTCTCTCAGTTCGGCAAAGTCGACTCCGCACGTGTCATCACCGACCGCGACACCGGCCGTTCCAAGGGTTTCGGTTTCGTCGAGATGGCTGATGATGCAGAGGCACAGGCCGCCATCGATGGCATGAACGGCAAGGAAGATCACGGCCGCACTCTGACCGTGAACGAGGCAAAGCCCCGCGAGCCTCGTGGTCCCCGTCCTCACGGTGGCATGGGTGGTCACAACTTCCGCTAGTTCAAAGCTAGTCAGTTGACACAAAGAAGCCGCGCTCTGATTTACAGGGCGCGGCTTTTTTTATAGGACGAATAGGACGAATAGGACGAATAGGACGAATAGGACGAATAGGACGAATAGAAAAAGGGCTGTTGCGAGTGATCGCAACAGCCCTTTTTTTTCAGCGTCTACCGGTTATTTCTGGTGGTAGTTGGTATGGAGGAGGTGGTGTGCCTTCTCGGAGCCGGGTTCGCCCAGGTATTCCTTGTAGAGTGCCTGGATTTCGGGGTTCTCGTGGGACATGCGGAGAGGCTTGTTGGCGTCTTCCGCGTAGAGACCCGCCATGCGCTTTTCGAGGAGAGAACGATCGCCATGGAGGAAGGGCTGACCGCCGCCGTTGATGCAGCCGCCGGGGCAGGCCATGATTTCCACGGCCTGGAAGCGGTTGGGATCCTTGCGGACCATCTCCAGGACCTTGCGGGCGTTGCCCAGACCGGAGCAGATGGCGGCATTGACCTTGAGACCAGGAGCGACTTCCACGGTGGCTTCCTTGATGCCGTCAAGACCGCGGACAGCGCGGAAGTTGACTGCGTCGCCAGAGAGGTCCTCGCCAGTCAGCATGGTGTGGACGGAACGCAGAGCGGCTTCCAGGACACCGCCGGTGACGCCGAAGATGTCGGCGGCGCCAGTGGACTTGCCCAGGGGGCTGTCGAACTGCTCGTCTTCCATATTGGCCAGGTTGACACCGGCTTCGCGGAACATCTTGCAGAGTTCGCGGGTGGTCAGGACGTAATCCACATCGCGGACGCCGTCGTGGCTGAATTCAGGACGCGCGGCCTCGTACTTCTTGGCCTGGCAGGGCATGATGGAGACCACGATGAGGTCCTTGGGTGCGATGCCGGTCTTCTCGGCGTAGTAGCTCTTGGCGATGGCGCCGAACATCTGCTGAGGAGACTTGCAGGAGGAGGGGATGTGGAGCAGGTCGGGGAAGTTGTGCTCGATGAAGTTAATCCATCCGGGGCAGCAGCTGGTCAGGATAGGCAGGTTCTTGCCGCTCTTGACGCGTTCCACCAGTTCGTGACCCTCTTCCATGATGGTGAGGTCGGCTGCGAAGTCGGTATCGAAGACCTTGTCAAAACCCAGAGCGCGGAGACCCGCCACCAGCTTGCCAGTGATAGGCATGCCGGGCTCGAAGCCGAATTCCTGGCCCACGGCGACGCGGACTGCGGGAGCGGCCTGAACGATGACGGTCTTGCTGGGGTCGTTGATGGCGTTCCAGACCTTCTTCACGTAGCTGATACCAGTGATGGCACCCACGGGGCATGCGTTGACGCACTGTCCGCAGAAGGTGCAGGAGGTATCTGCCAGAGGAATCATGGAAGCGGTGCCGACCTTGGCCTTGAAGCCACGGCCGTATGCGGTCAGAGCGCCCACAGTCTGCACTTTGTTGCAGACCGTTTCGCAACGGCGGCACATGATGCACTTGGAGAGGTCGCGCATGATGGCCTCGCTGGAGTCATCCACGGGGAAGCGGTTGATTTCGCCCTGGAACTCGATTTCGCTGATGCCGAATTCGGATGCCAGCTTCTGGAGCTCGCAATCCTGGTTCTTGGCGCAGGTCAGGCAGTTCTTGGGGTGGTCGGAGAGCATGAGCTCCAGGACGGTGCGGCGCGCGGTCAGTGCGCGCTGGGAGTGGGTCCAGACCTCCACGCGGTCATTGGTGATGGGCGTTGCGCACGCGGGCACCAGGATGGGGCGGGGGCGGATGCCGGATGCCTCGACCAGGCAGATACGGCAGGACGCGGGCTTGTTGGCAACACCGCAGCCCAGATCCTTGCAGTAGCACAGGGTCGGGATGTTGATGTTCAGTTTCTGGCAGGCTTCCAGAATGGTGGAGCCGGAGGGGACGAGCACCTTGGTTCCGTTAATCGTAACAGTTACGTCACTCATTTTTATTCCCTCTCTACTCCTTAACGATGGCTTTCTTGGGGCATCCGTCGATACAGGCACCGCACTTGATGCACTTGTTGGGATCGATGGTGTGCTGCTGTTTGAGTTCGCCGGTGATGGCGCCGACGGGGCAGTTTCTCTTGCACTTGGTGCATCCGATGCAACCATCGGTGATGCGGAGAGTGTAGAGCTTCTGGCAGGTGCCGGCGGGGCACTTCTTGTTGACGACGTGGGCGATATACTCGTCCTTGAAGTATCTCAGCGTGCTGAGGATGGGGTTGGGGGCAGTCTGTCCCAGTCCGCACAGTGCGGTATCACGGATGGTATTGGCGAGCTTTTCGAGTTCGACCAGAGTCTCCTCGGTGCCATTTCCGTCGCAGATCTTTTCCAGCATTTCCAGCATGCGTCGGGTACCGATACGGCAGGGAGTGCACTTGCCGCAGGACTCGTCCTTTGTGAAGCCCAAGTAGAACTTCGCCATAGCGGGCATGCAGTCCTTGTCGGAGAGGACGATCATACCGCCGGATCCCATCATGGAGCCGATCTTGCCCAGGTTACCGTAATCGATGGGTGTATCCAGGTTTTCCTTGGTGATGCAGCCACCGGAAGGGCCACCGGTCTGGACGGCCTTGAATTCGCGTCCGCCGGAGATGCCGCCGCCCACATCGTAGATGATTTCGCGGAGGGTGGTGCCCATGGGGACTTCCACCAGACCCACGTTGTTGATCTGGCCAGCCAGTGCGAAGACCTTGGTACCAGCATTGCCGCTGATGGTCTTGACGAAGTTGCCATTCTCATCCAGCTGGGGCTGCCAGTTACCGATCTTGGCATACCACTTGGCGCCCTTGGTCATGATGACGGGGATGGAAGCGTAGGTTTCCACGTTGTTGACGTTGGTGGAGCAGCCCCAGTAGCCGCCGCCCACGTTTGCGGGGAACGGGGGTTTGGTGGTGGGTTCACCACGCATACCTTCCATGGAGTGGATCAGAGCAGTCTCTTCACCGCAGACGAATGCACCGGCACCCAGTTTGATGTCGATGTCGAAGCAGAAGTCGGTGCCCATGATGTTCTGGCCCAGGAGACCCATTTCACGGGCCTGGTTGATGGCGGTCTGGAGACGATGGACGGCCAGGGGATACTCGGCACGGATGTAGACGAGACCGTGCTGGGCGCCGATGGCGTAACCACCGATGGCCATGGCCTCGATGATGCTGTTGGGGTCGCCTTCCATGATGGAACGATCCATGAAGGCACCGGGGTCGCCTTCGTCCGCATTGCAGACGATGTACTTTTCGTCAGCCTGGGTGCTGGCGGCAATCTTCCACTTCATACCAGTGGGGAAGCCTGCACCACCACGGCCGCAGATACCGGAATTGAGGACTTCCTGGACGACGCCAGCGCGGTCCATGTCAAAGAGTGCCTTTGCCAGGCCCTGGTAACCCTCGGCAGCGATGTACTCGGTGATATCCTCGGGATTGATCATGCCGCAGTTACGCAGAGCGATACGCTGCTGCTTGGCATAGAAGGGCATCTTGGCATAGTCCTGGATGCGCTCCTTCAGCATGGGCTCCACGTAGAGCAGGCGCTCCACCAGCTGGTGGCCGACGATGTGCTTCTCGACGATTTCCTGGGCATCTTCGGGAGTGACCTGGACGTAGAAGACGTTGTCAGGCATGACCTTGACGATGGGGCCCTGGGCGCAGAAGCCGAAGCAGCCAGTCTGGACGACCTTGACGTCAGCGGAGAGACCCGCCTTTTCGATTGCGTCCCGGAGGTTCTGCATCAGGTCGGGGGAGTTGGATGCGTGGCATCCGGTACCGCCGCAGCAGAGCAGTTCCTTCTTGGTGGAGTTGATGTCGTGCTCGTTCGTGCAACGGAGAGCGAGCTTGCCCTTGCAGGCCTCGAAGGCCGCAAGCAGTTCATTACGATTGGTAATCTTGTTCATAGCTCAGCCCTTCGCCTTGTATTCGTTGATGATTTCGACAGCCTTTGCGGGGGTCACTTTGCCGTAGACCTTGCCGTTCACGACCATGACAGGAGCCAGACCGCAGGCACCCACGCAACGCAGGGCGCTGATGGAGAAGAGACCATCTGCGGTGGGGACGGTATCGGCCTTGACGCCCAGGACGCGCTCGATTTCCTGGAGGACGCGCTCGGAGCCCTTCACATAGCACGCGGTGCCCAGGCACACGTCAACGCGATACTTGCCTTTGGGCTCGGTGGTGAAATAGTTGTAGAAGCTCACAACGCCAGAGACCTGGGCTTCCGTCAGGATAAGCTTGTCAGCGACGTGTTTCTGGACTTCGCGGGGCAGGTATCCGAAGATAGCCTGGGCCTTATGCAGGACCTGGATCAGGCGGCCACGGCGGCGTTCGTCGTCGGCCACGATGCCAAGACCGTCAATAAAGGCATCCAATTCGGCGAATTTCGCCTTGGCGCCTTCAGAGAGATTGGTGCAGCAGCACATAGGTGGTTTTACCTTGGTTTATGGGTGGAACGGACTGGGGAAAAAACAAAAAAAAGAGTTCTCCCGACAGAATCGGGTCATTCTGGGTAATATAGCCTCGTTGGTCAGTTTTACCCAAAATTATCATCAGAAAAGGGGAAGGAATCTATCTTGATGGGATTTTCTGGTCATCAATCGTGTTGTGTAGCCATGTCATCCCGTTCCAAGCCGTCCTTCATTCGGTTGGTGTATTTTTGTCTGATGTGTGCGATGTTATTGAAGCGTACCTGTTGGCAGCTCACTTTTGTGATTGTGAATTCGGTGGGGATATTGTTGAAAGTGGTGGAATTGAAGTGCGCGACACCCAGTGGCGTATCGCGATTCCAGAGGATAGCGTGTCCTTTGTCGTATTGGATGCGGAGGCTGATCCATTGGGAGAGTGTATCTGGCAGCGCGACTGGTATTGGGAGTGGTGTGAGGCTTCCGTCGTCTTTTTTGGGGTCAAGCACATCCATCTGGATGGTATTTCCGTTGAATTTTCGATAGCAAGTGATTTTGAGGAGGACGTTTTCGGGGTGTCCTTGTTGATGGAGTACCATGGAAATCAGTCCGATTTCCTGAAGACTGAGGGAGATGCGGAAATTTTCGCCAGGCTGGATGGTTTCTCGGAAGGTAATGGGTTCGGACTTTTCGTTTGCGATGATCATGGGATGTCCTGCATCGAAAGTCTGTTTCCAGGTGGAGAGTGCCCCTGTCCAGTTTGCCAGATTGACGGTGCTGATAAAGAGTCTATCCTCATAATGTTCTACCCACCAAGTATATGAGTATAGTCCTGCTACGCAAAGGAACCCGAATGCGATGGCGATAGCCAGCGCCTTTCGGAGGAATTTCCGATATCGTCGTGTGAGGATACGGAAGGAGGTATTTGCGGAATAGGGTGCGGCCAGCGCTTCCAGTCTTTCCAGCAGTGCGTCGTAGTTTTGGAAGCGGTCTTCCTGCTGAACCGCGCCCATTTTTGCCAGGATGCGCGCGAATTCGTGGTCCAATGGGTGTGCGGGTGGGACGGGGGTGGGCAGGTCCAGCTGCGTCTTAACCGCGATGATTTCTTCGATGACTTTTCCAGGGAAGGGCGGTTGTCCCGTCAGCAGGAAGAATGCGGTGGCGGCCAGGGAATAGATATCGCTCCGGCAGTCCACATTTTCCGGGCTGATG
The DNA here is from genome assembly GCA_002315885.1 of Lentisphaeria bacterium UBA1724. GTDB lineage: Bacteria > Verrucomicrobiota > Lentisphaeria > Oligosphaerales > Oligosphaeraceae > UBA1724. Next base: position 11,322 of record DCIO01000020.1, on the reverse strand, counting down.
GCCTGTTCTGGTGCCATGTAGAGTGGGCTTCCGATGATGGGGTTGAGCTCTTCGATGTTGTCATTTTCCTTTGCTTCCTGGACTGCCTCCTTTGCGTAGTCCAGGAGGTTCTTTTTTGTGGATGCGATGCCGAAATCGCAGATAGCGACGCGGAAATCCGGTGATTCGAAGAGTTCCTGATAGGACTGCGGTGGTCTGTCTTCCGTGAAAGCGAAGAGCAGGTTATCTGGTTTTACATCGCGGTGGGTGTAGCCCTTTTCGTAGGCGTATGCCAGGCCTTTTGCGGCGGCCAGCAGCACGAGTGCCACGTAGTTTTCGGGCATGGGGCCCAGCAGTCTCACAAGTGTCCGGGCATTCAGGTGTCCCGGGATGTACTCCATGAGGAGGCTAGTGCCATCTTTGGAGACGATGATATCATGGCATCCCACCAGATTGGGATGGGTGAGGGTGCCCATAATCTGGGCCTCCTGGCGCAGTTTGCTGATAAAGCCCGGGTCATTTGCCATCTTGGCATTCAGGACTTTCACGGCCACCTGCCGATTCAGGGCGTTCTGCTTGGCAAGATAGACGGTGCCCATGCCGCCGGTTCCGATGACGGCCTGGAGGGTACATCCAGGGACCTGCTTGGGATCTACGCTAGGCGGAAGTGGAGTAAATGGACGCCATTTCCCTTCCAGGAATTTTTCTCGGACGAAAGCGTGTGCTCGTTCGTGCCTGGTGGCATTGAGCGTGATGGTCTCGTTCTCGGGCAGACCGATGCTGGTCTTTTCCAGGGCATTCAGAGAAAATTCGGTTTTGGAGGGTTTGTCTGCCACTAGTCCTGATAAATATACTTTCGAGCCATAAGCATCGCATGGAGCTGATGCTGGACGATGTCAATGCGGATATATCCCGAGTCCTGGGCGGAAGTGATGCCGCCGAAGGCCTTGTCGGGGATCTTCCCGTCCCATTCCTTGAAGAATGGATTGAATTTGTGGAAGGGGCCGCCGACTTGCCAGGTCATGATTCTTGCGAGAACGACATCAATGGCGTCTTTGATGACCTGGGCATCGTGCTCCCGGCCCGCCTTTTGCGCCAGGATGAAAGCGGAGACCAGTCCCTCGACGGCATAGCCGGTATTGCCCTGTCGGTCCAGCAGCTTATGGTCCAGGAGCTGCCACCACGTCAGTGCCAGCACGCCGTCCAGACAGAGCTTCTGGAGGTTTTCGTCATCGGGGAAGAGTTCGGATGCCATGGCGCAGGACATGCATCCCCACTGATAGAAGCCCTTGGTGAAATCGGTGTCACCGCCGGGGACGAAGCACTCCACGGTATATTTGCTGAGTAGTTTCGGCAGTGCGTCCTGGATGCGTTCCTCCAGTTGGATTGGCGGAGTGTATTCGGGGTGTTTTCGGTAGTATCTCAAAGCGAAGAGATAAGCCAGGAGCGATTCGCCGTCGAAATAGGGTGAGAATGGTGCGAATTCCTCCGGGAGTCTAGGTGCATTCAGTTCATAGTCTTCTCTCCAGGAGCCATTGGGCAGTTCTTGGAATTTGAGGAATTTCAGGTTATTCTGGAGTGCGGTGATGAAGGGTTCTTTCTGTGCGGCAGTGATGTATTTATCCTGTCCATCCAGGAAATCGATGAGTGAGATGCAGAACAGCGCGACCATTCCGGTTCGGATGCGCGGTTCGGCCTTGTAGGTCGTCACCACCTGCGTGGAATCCGGCAGTCCCCGCTGGTTGTGGATGAAGAAATCCAGTGCCAGCAATGCGCTTCTGCGGAGTGGTTCCGTAAAGCGGTCTCGGCAGAGATTTGCGACTGCCCAGGTGGCGCCTGCCTGGCGGACCTGGTTGTCGTCCTCGTCTTCGGTCTTCGTGGTGAATTCGTAGGCGTAGTGGAAATTCCCCTCGGGGAATTGCTGGTTCATGATGTACAGCCCCGCCGCGTCAATTGCCTCGTCCAGTGCCTCGCCCGTAATGGTCGGGGTGGGGAGTTTTTCCTTCTGCCACTTTTCCATTTTGGCGAAGTCCGCCAGTTGCAGTCTCCAGGAGGGGATGGACTGTGCGAAGGCGGGTGTGGATAGGAGAAGCAGGAGAAGTATTGCGTTGGCGAATTTGGAGATCATGAAAGGGAGGTCTCTGTGCTGAAGAGGGAGTATTTTCTCAAAGGACACAACTGCGCGATTGCAGTTGTGTCCTTTGGGCGTCTATTGGAATCAACCTTGTGGGTTTTTCCCGAGTGCCTTGTTGATGAGCGGACGGACGCGGAATGCCTCCTCCTCGTATTCATCGCATTCGGATTCCAGGTAATTCTTGGGATAGTATATGGAACCCTTGAGTTCGAAGGGGATGGAGACGTAGTTGGGGAAGTTCCGGTCGTGGATGCGGACATCTAGGGTGACGTACTCGATTGCCTCCGTGAATTCGCCGGGAGTGATGACGAATTCCTGATAGCCGTAGACCCAGCACTTGGAGCTGGTGCGTCCCTGTGGCTTGTCCACTGTCCAGCCTTCGGGCATCATCCAATTGAAGATGAATTCGCCTTCGGAGAGGATTGGGTTGCGGATTTCCAGGCGGACGCGGACGGGCTTTCCGGGTTCCACGATGGGGTTCTCGTAGATGACGCGGAGCATGCAGTTGGTCAGGAAGTAATCCATCTGGTAGGGATTCTTCTTCCAGATCTTTTCCGCCATGTCGGTCTGGCTGAGGCGCTTGACGGCGTCCTTGGGGGCGGCGAATGGCTTGTCGTTGATGGGAGTGAACGCCAGGTTGCTGTGCATGGAATCCAGTGCCACGCGGATGGTCCGTTCGGTGAGTTCCTGGACCGTCGCGGGGAGGAATCTCTGAAGCAGACCGAACTTATTGACGGCGCAGGTGAGGATTTTGTCGCCGATGGGGTCGGACCACTTCTTGGGGATAGCCTTTCGACCGTAGATGATGCCCATGATTGCACCCGCGGTGGCACCGGTGCAGTCGGTGTCATCTCCGCAGTTGACTGCGGTGCAGATGGTCTTTCCGAAATCGCCTTCTCCGTAGAGGAGTCCCAGGGTGGCGAAAGCCACGTTTGCGGGTGCCATGAACCATCCCAGGTCCTTGAGGTTGTCGTCCACCACCATCTGTCGTGCCTTCTTCCAATCGATGCCCTTGTCATAGCAGTCGCAGACCATCTTGACGTATTTGGCGACGTAGGAGTTCTTGGGCACCTTTGAGAGACCGATGGAAATCAGCTTACGCAGGTCGGAGATGACGAATGCGGCGGATTCCAGTGCGGCGGTGTACATTTCTGCGTAGATGCCTTCGTTAGCGTGGTCGCAGCTGGAGTCCAGATAGGCGTATTTGATGGCGGCATCGGGATTGCCGGGGCAGAGGCACGCCCAGATTTCGGAGCGGATCCATGCGCCGTTGGAGTTCTTCCAGTGGTCGTTGTTGATGGCACCGGAGATGGGAGGATAGAAGCCGTTTCGGACATTGTAGTGGCAGACGGAGTATTCGTTCCAGGGGCCGATGATGTGGCTTGCCCAGTGGTCTCCGAAGAGTCTGGAGTTCAGATTGAAGAGCCCATAGCGTTCCACCATGCAGAGCCAGATGAGCTGGAGATCCAGGTCGTCGTTGGGGAGGGGATCGCCGTTCATTTCCTGGTAGTAGAATTTGAGGTCGGTGAGTTCGGTGCCGCCTTCGAAGGGTGCGCCCAGGGTTCCGCCGATATTCTTGCCCAGCCAGCAGCCGTAGACTTTTTCGCGGTATTCGTCAATGTTGAGGTTGAATGCCTCTTGAACAACAGTTTTCTTTGCCATTTTTGTTATTGTGTTATGAGTGAATGGGGAAAACAGGGAAAAACACTGGATAAATATAACGCAAATGTCGGCCTTTGCGCAGGAGATGGAGTTACTGCGGTGGTTGTGGGGGATTTTCTGCGGTTGCATGTCGGCAGACCAGCACCATGCAGATTGTGGCCAGGGTTGTCAAGAGGAAATCCCAAAGGAAGATGAATCGGTAGCTCAGTTGTTCCGTGAGGAAGCCTCCCAGGGAACTGCCCGCCATGACCATCAGGGAGCAGACTGTGGCGTTGGCGCTGTAGAGGAGCCCGAAGTGCTCTCGTGGGAAGAGTTTGACCAGCAAGGGCATGTATGCGGTGGACTGGATGGAGTAGAAGATTGTGGTAAGCAGTGCGATGACTGCATAGCTGTAGAGCCCCTGGGCGCCGAAGAAGCCCAGGATGCTGATGGCCGCCACGACGACGGAGCCGATGAGGTAGACTTTCACGGGACGTGATTTGTCCACCCAATGACCGACTGCCAGTGCTGAAATCGCCCCCACCAGTGCGCAGATGCCGCTGATTTGACCGCATTGCTTGACGGTGAGTTCCAGGGTCTTTGTTACGAAGAGGATGCCGAAGAGCGTTCTGAGAATCATGGAAGCCTGATTCAGCCCCATGCTGAGAAAAATGCCCAGGTGATTTTTGTTCTTCAGGCATACGGCGAGTGTCTTCCGTAGCGGTGTGCGTGTTGGCGTTGTCGACGCATTCGCATCGGGGGGCATTTCCCGCAGGAAGACCAGTGTTCCCACCGCGATGAGGAAGAGTGCGGCCGCCAGATACATGACGGCGCGGATATGGTTTGTGCTCCAGTCCAGTCCCCAGGTATTGAAGGCGGCTGCGCAGAGTGACGAGCCCATTCCATTCCAGGCGGTGAAGCGGCCGATGAACTTTGTTGGAAGGACATCGGGAATTAGCAGATAGAACAATGTGGTGGGGATGACGGAGACGAGGGCGAATTGGAGTAGTGCGGAGACAAGGAGAGAGTGGCTGAAGCAGAATTCTCCGATTTGGATGAGGCACATACACAATACGATGGCTGAGCCCCAGATATATGGTATTCGCCGTCCGAATCTCCCTGGTGGAGTTCGGTCGCTGAGAATGCTGATGATGGGTGTGATGACCAGTGTGAACGCCTGTGGCAGTGTGCCAAGAATCCATCCCATGGCGGTGGCGGAGCATCCCACCTGGTCCAGGAGTAGCGGTGCGATGCGTGGCACCAGGCTCCAGCAGACAAGTCCGAGGAGTTGCGAGACGACGAAAAGCACCGCAAAGGATACGAAGAGTCGTCTGGATGGAAGAGATAGGGGAGGCATATTGGGGACGAAATTGAATTCGGAACGGTGTGTTTCCAAAATATATCCCCTGGCGAAAAAGCGGGAAGAGAAGGCCGCTGTGGTTGCGGTTATGACTTGTGAAAATTACCATCTGGTATATATTGCTTGTGTACGCGGCTTCGTCCATTTTAGAGTATCAACTGTTTTCCGTCTCCCTATCCCCGATGAGCAAGAAACGAGTCATCGTTCCCATCATCCTGTTGATTCTGGTATTCCTGGTCATAGGACAACTGACACGGCATCTTTTTGATGCCATGGAGAGGAGTCTCTATGCAGAACGCCAGAATCACTTGACAGAGGTGACTACCCAATCTGCGCGAATCCTCTCCCATACCATGAAGGATTCCTGGGAGCTGGCGTTCCTCTTCCAGGCATTCCTGGGAGACGAACTGCAGAAGAATATCAATATCTTCGAGAATGTCAAGACCTTCAATCGCTCCCATCCCGATGACACCGTCGGCATTCTGCTGTTTGACGAGAAGGGGCATTTCTATACGGAGGATGGGCTGGTCGGCAAGCAAAGCAGTCTATGGCGCCTGACGGCGGAGCGGCCTGAACGCCAAGTCTATATCGAAAAGAAGACCTTCCTGGACAGCAATGAGGACATGATGTATTTCCTGCAGCGTCTTCCCACACCGGTCAAGACGCAGTTTGATGGTCGGGAGGTGCTCATTACCCATTTTGCCTTCGCCCGTTCCATCGAGTATATGCTCTCCCGTTTCTACACGGAATTCCGGCAGTCCTCCAATGCCTTCATTTTGGATGACGCGGGGTTGATGCTCTTCAAGCGCTATTCCATGGGCATCCTCATCGAAGGCTCCAACTACTTCAATAAACTGCGTCGCTATTGCGATTTCTTCCATGGGGAGGACGTGGAACAGATGATTTCACAGTTGCGTTGTGGCAAGACCTGTTGTGCGGAAGCGTATTATGCTGGACAAAGCAAGAAGGCCTTCGCCTGCATGGCACAGATCGAGGATACTCCCTGGTATCTTACGTTTACGGTGCCAACGGAGTGCCTGGATTCCGGTGCGTCGAATCGCCTTACCACGATTTTCTGGTATCTGGCGGGGATGGTCCTTCTCTTGGGCATCGCGGCGGTGTCGATGGTGATTTTCGTTCATCGGCTGGTGACCGAGCGTGAATTGCTGGTGAAGAAGGAAGAAGCGAACCGTTTCCTGGAACAGGCGGCCCAGGCGGCCCAGGAGGCATCCGTGGCCAAGACGGAATTCCTTTCCCACATGTCTCACGATATCCGTACGCCCATCAATGGCATCATGGGCATGACGGAACTGGCCAAGAAGAATCTTCAGGATTCCACCAAGGTCGCCTCGTGTCTGGGGAAGATTCTGATTTCTTCGCACCATCTGCTGGCTCTGGTGAACGATGTCCTGGATTTGAGCCGCATCGAGAGCGGCAAGACGGTGATTTCTTCGGCGTCTTTCAATTTGTCTGCCACGGTGGCGAATTGTGTCTCCATCATCCGTGGGCAAATCAACAACCGCAAATTGGAATTCGAGTCGGATATTTCGGGGGTGAAGCATCCCTGGGTGTTTGGTGATGACCTCCATCTGCGCCAGATTCTCATCAACATCCTGGGCAACGCAGTGAAATTCACGCCCGATGGCGGCGGCATCTACTGCAAGGCTTCCGAGATTGCCTTGGAGGGGGATGTCTGTCGAGTGCAATTTGATATCCGGGATACTGGCATTGGCATGAAACCCGAGTTCCTGCAGCGCATTTTCGATGCCTTTTCCCAGGAAGATGACGGCGCTCGTTCCCGCTACAAGGGCACGGGCTTGGGCATGGCCATCACCAAGAAATATGTCGAGTTGATGGGCGGGACAATCACGGTGGAGAGTACATTCGGCGAGGGCAGTCTTTTTACGGTGGTCTTGCCTTTCCCCGTGGACAAGAACGACCATGCCCAGACGGCGGGGCAGGCTCTCTCGGGCATTTCCCTGAAGGGCGCCCGGGTCTTGCTGGCGGAGGACAATGAAATGAACAGCGAGATTGCCCGAGAATTACTGGAGTCCGAGGGCTTGGAAGTGGTCTGTGTGGAAGATGGTCAGCAGGCGGTGGATTGTTTCATGCGGAATGTCCCCGGGACCTTTGATTTCATCCTGATGGATGTGATGATGCCTGTGATGGATGGTCTTCAGGCCACCATGACCATCCGCTCCATGGAGCGTCCTGACGCCAAGACCATTCCCATCCTGGCCATGACAGCCAATGCCTTTGAGGAGGATGTCCGCCGCACCCGTGAGGCAGGCATGAACGAGCACCTGAGCAAACCCATCGAATTGAGTTACGTGCTGAAGGCGCTACGGAATTTCTACAAAGGCGACCACCCGCGTCCCCCTGTGGTATGAGGAGGGTAACCATGACGAGCGCCAAGAGAACGACAATCATCCTCATCCTTGTGGTACTGGTGGCTTCCATGATGCTGCTTTGCGGACTCTTCATTCGGCCATCTCGGCGCATGGCAGAGGTGCCGCAGGACGAGTCGCCATTGACCATCAATATTGACAGCCATGTCATCCCTGAATACTATCTCAATCTCCAGAAGGAACTCCGTCGCATCGGCATTGAGGTGATTTTTCAGAGCAATATCACTTCCAACAGCTCCGGGAACAACATCACTCGTCTGGCTCATGACGACATGCCGGACATCATTACCATGTGGGCGCCTTTCCCCCAAAAATTGCAACGGGATAAACTGCTGGATTTGACGCAGTTCAGTTTTGTGGATGCCTTCCGGCAGCGTCGGCTTCATACCTTGAGCCAGGATGGTTCGGTTTTCCAGTTGCCCTATTCCTCGAAACTTATCGGCATCCAATACAACAAGACCATGTTTCAGGAAAATGGCTGGACGCCTCCACGCAATTTTGCGGAGTTGCAGGCGCTGATACCGAAGATTCGCCAGGCGGGCTACGAGGTCAGCACCACCGCCACATCGTTGAGTGGACATGGTTTCAATTATCTCTTCCATTTTGCGGGAGTGACGGCACTCTTTACTCCCGCAGGAACCCAATGGCTGGAAAAATTCCTATCGGGGGATACCACCGATTTGAGCCCTATCGAAAAATCCCTTTCTTACCTGAATAAACTGAAGGAATGCGGTTTTTTCGGTGATGTGCGTAGTTCGGATGCCACGACGGTCTTCAAGAGTCGGCGGAATTCCGCTTTCTATTTGGATATCGTCTCCCATCCGCTCCCATACATCGGGACTCTTTACGACAAGACCGGTCGCCCTGTGCCCGAGGCATACGAGGCGGATTCCGCGGGTGAATTCGTATGCCTGGAAGGGAAATACATCCGATATGATGGAAACAATGCGCAGCATGCCGGTGCGCCCCGGTTCCGTGGCATCGGAGAACGGAAGATTTCCGACGAATACGCCATCATGCCTTGGTTCAATGAGGAGGGCGACAACGACTGTTTCTGCATTTACGACAACTTCTACATTTCTTTGAACCGCCGACTTGGGGAACCCCGGAATCAAAAGAAGCTCCAGAAGGCTCTGACGGTCATGGAATACTTCTGTCGGAATGACTTTGTGGAATTCTGCAAGGCAAGTAGTTCGGATGTCTTTATTCCCCTAAATACCTTCCTGATGGATGAAGGACGGTGTTATGCAGAATACATTCCGCAGATTCAGGCTGGCTATGTCATGCCATGGTATTATCCCAAGTTTGATGACTCGGTCATCGTCAAAGTCGGCGAGGTCATGAATCGTTGGCTCTTGGATACGAAGAAACCAGATGGCAGTCTCTATACTACGGCGGATATATTGGTGGAGTTGCGGGATGCGGAGGCGGCATTCCTTTCCCATGGAGATGCAGAGGAGCCCTTTGGCAGGATTGACGGGGATTTCTCGGTGGAAGAGACTGCGCGGTTCCTGGCAGTCAGCATGGCATCGGGACTCCAGCGGCATCTGACGGAAACGGCGCAACTTCCGGCGGGTATGCCGCGGCAGGTCTCTGGCGCACTGATGCCCTATCGTGTCAATCGTCAGTGGAAGCCTGGGATTTTCATGGAAGCCAGCAGTGCCAGACTCTACCAGGGGGATTGTAATGGCGTTGTGCTGTCAACAATCCAACCTCGGTTGGGTGGCGGACTGGGGGCGGTGCTTCTGACAGGGAAGGAAGTGCGGGAGTTGCACAAGAACGGCTTGACATATCAGTCAGGAGAATATAGCTCCCACCTCCCATACGCCTGGGCTTTTCGGGAGGAAGGATGGTCGGACGATGAGGAATACCTCTTTGCCGTATTCTCTTCCCATCTGCCTCAGGAACTCCTGAAAGAAAAGACGAAAACAGGAAAATACTTTACACTTGGTTTGGCAATGACCGACTGCATGATGGAGACGGTGAAGCATTTCCAGCATCTCTCGCCAGAACAATTCCGCAACGAACGACAGAATCTTGATTGAGGGTAGTCCCATGAATGGTGGCATCTCTGAACATGGCATTGAGTTTGAGTACGCCAAAGCGAAGACTCTGGCGGATATCTTTGTGGATACTTTCGTCTCGGCGTATTATGTCAACTTGAAGGAAAATTCGTTGATTGCCTACCACCGTGATGCGGATTTGGAGAAGCGTTATGGCAAATTGGTCAACTATTTGGAGTCCATTGACACCTATGTCAACACCGACGTCCATCCAGACGACCGTGCGAAGATGTTCGAGGCGACTCGTCCCGAGTACATCCGCAAGCGGTTGCAGACGGTCAAGGAGTTTTCTGTGGCCATGCGGGATATCCGCGATGGTGTGGAGAAGTACTACCGTTTTCAGGTGATTCGTGGTGCGGATCCCGACCATGTCGCGTTTGGGTTCACGGATATCACGGAACAGACACGGAGTGCGGAACGCGACATGGCGGTGATTGCCGCCTTGACGCAAGATTTCGGGTGCGTGGAGTATGTGTCGTGCTACGATTGTGCCGAAATACACTACCGTTACGATTCCTTCTTCGAGGAGCATATTCCCTATTGGCGACAGATTTCGAGTTTCCGCGAGCGCCTGGACATGCTGGCGAATGTGCTGGTTCATCCCGATGACCGGAAGGCATTTCTGGCGTCCACCCAGAAAGAGCATGTGCTCTCCGAACTCAAGAAGAACCGCATCTATTTTGCGAATTTCCGGACATTGGCAGATGGGCAGGTAAAGTATTACCAGGTGAAATTCGTTGCCGCTCCCAAGCAAGAGGGCCATGTCATTGTGGGGTTCCATGATGTGGATATCCAGACGAGGAAGGAATTGGCCGCATTGGAGAAGGCCGAGGCGGCCAATGTCGCCAAGAGTGCTTTCTTGTTCAACATGTCCCATGATATCCGCACACCCATGAATGCAATTATCGGTTTTACGGATATGGCGCGCCGGAATCTCGGGAATACGGCGAAGGTGTCGGATTGCCTGGGAAAGGTGGATTTGGCGGGACGTCATCTGCTGACGCTGATTAATGAGGTGCTGGATATGGCACGGATTGAAAGCGGCAAGGTGAACATTGAAGAAGCCCGGGTGGACGTCATTGAGGCCGCCACCTCCATGATTACCATCATGCGCGAGGGAGCGGATACTGGACGCCTGAATCTGCAACTTCGTATAGAGAATGTCCGTAATCGGATGGTCTTGGCAGACCGTCTGCACGTGAATCAGGTCCTACTGAATATCCTGAGTAATGCGGTAAAATACACCCGTCCGGGCGGTGATGTGATTTTTACTCTGCGTCAGACAAACGAAAATCTCGCTGGTATGGCCTCCTTTGATTGCATTGTTGAGGATACGGGTATCGGCATAAGCAAGGAGCTCCTGGATCATATCTACGAGGCATTTGAACGGGCGGAGAACTCCACCAAGAGCGGCATCCAGGGAACGGGGTTGGGAATGGCAATTGCCAAGCGCCTCATCGACCTCATGAATGGCACAATCCAAATTGAAAGCACGCTAGGGAAGGGCACACGCGTCGTGGTCCATTTTGATTTCCGTCTGGCGGATTGGTCAGATACGACGGATGAAATCCGCGAGGAAAGTCCTTTGGTTTCTCTGGAAAATCTCATGGGAAAGCGGATACTGCTGGTGGAGGACAACGAGCTCAATCGAGAGGTCGCCGCGGAAATTTTGAAGGAAGAGCAGGTGCTTGTGGAGGAAGCGGAGGATGGTTCCGTGGCGGTGGAGATGATACGCGC
>DCIO01000001.1:5627-13289 GCA_002315885.1 Lentisphaeria bacterium UBA1724 | reverse complement strand
CGACGGCGGGGACGCCGTCGGTACGTCCCGGGAATTTTTTTCAGAAAGGGCGTCATTTTGGGTGTGTGGTGTGAAAGGTTCTTTGTTGTTTTTGCGTAATATCTATAGACCAGACACAAATTTAGGAGGGAAAATTATGCCAGAAAATGACTCGTTGAAAATCTACATGGATTCTTGTGGACAGTATCCTCGTTTGACCACGAAGCAGGAAGCGCAGTTAGCCGCGGAAATTGCGAAAGGGGATGACGCGTCCTACCAGCATCTTGTGAATTGCAATCTCCGTTTGGTGGTGAAAATCGCCCATGATTTCAAGGGGCGCGGGCTGTCGTTGGAGGATTTGATTGCGGAAGGCAATATCGGTTTGATGCGTGCCGCAAGGAAATTCGATCCTGCCAAAGGCGCGAAGTTCTCGTCCTATTCCGCCTATTGGATCAAGCAGGCCATTGGTCGGGCCATTGCCGCGGCGGGACATACGGTCAGAATTCCCCAGCAGACTGCGCGTCGGGTGGCAGTGCTGCGGCAGGCCAACCACGATTTGACGGAGGAACTGGGCCGAAAACCCACGCAACAGGAACTCTCCCGCAAGACGGGTTTTTCCATACGTACGGTGAAGAGCCTCCTGGGAGTCCCTGAAAATGTGGAAATCTCCCTAATGGCGACACTGCCCGATGGAGAACGCACATATAGCGAAGTTCTGGCGGATACCTCGACGACGACTTCGTCGCAGCTGCTAAGCGATCAGGAAGATGTGGTGCTTCTGGGACAATATCTCCAGCGCCTGACACCTCGGGAAAAGACTATCCTGTCTATGCGTTTCGGACTGGATGGCACAACGCCCAAGACGCTGGAGCAGGTGGCGGATGGCCTGAAATGCACACGGGAACGCATTCGGCAAATCCAAATCCTGGCGGTTGAAAAACTGCGGGCGTTCTTTGAGGGAAACGCAGACGAAAACCAGTGTGTAAGCCAGGGCGCGTAATGAATTATGAATTAGGAATTAAGAATTAAGTCGAATATCTGGGCAAAGAAAAAGCCCCGGACGTCATCCCTGGCGTTCGGGGCTTTTGATAAAATGGCGGAGAGGCAGGGATTCGAACCCTGGTTACCTTTCGGTAAACAGCATTTCCAATGCTGCGCATTCGACCACTCTGCCACCTCTCCGGCTGTAGAGCGGGGTTAAGATAGCCCTCCTTTTGCAGATTTCAAGTTGGGACGGAAAATAAATGGATGATTTTGCCTAAAATTTTCCGTCAAAAATCCCGGATTATTTCTCATTTAATTTAAACAAACGCGCGATGTAGAATGAAAATCGCATTACAGTATGTCCAGTGATGAATTTCACTAGAAATTTCCCTGCAAAACTCCCCCCTTTAACGTATTTTTTCACAGTCATGCGTTTCCACAGCACTCTGGCATTTGTCGTGGCGGTTTTCGCCTGCGTCCTCCTTCTCTCTTCCTGCACCAAGAAAGCCAAAATTGATTTGAGTGGCGTGTCTCAGAATCCCACCGCTGGAATTGGTGGTGGCAATGGCGTAAACGGCGGTAATGGCGGCGATTTCATCGCTGGTCCAACCGATATTGACGGCATGGGAAATGGCTCTGTTTTTGGTGGCGACAATGATGGCGATTGGGATTCCACCGACAAGCCAGTTTCTGGGATGACGGGCGAGGGCAGTGATTTTGTGAAGAATGGCCAGCGTTGGGATGGTGTGGTGTATTTCGGTTACGACCAGTCTGACATCATGGCCAGCGAGCGTGCCAAGCTGGATACCCTGGGTGCCTACATGAACGAGAATCCCGGTCTGGGTCTGGTCATTGAGGGAAACACCGACGAACACGGCAGCGACGAATACAACCGCGCCTTGGGCGAGCGCCGTGCTCTGGCCGTCCAGCAGTATCTGGGACTCCTGGGGGTTGCGGACAACCGCATGCACACTCTGAGCAATGGCGAGGACAAGCCCGCCGTCCCGAACGCCGCCACGGATGCGGATCATCAGAAGAACCGCCGTGCCGAGTTTGTGATTGGCGATCTGCTGTAGTCACGGGCTGTTTTCGGAGCGTCAATGAATTCGCTTGACGTATGTGCCGCCGTGGTTTTCCGCGGCGGCAAGTTATTATTAGCGACCCGTCGTACGGGGTCTCGTTATGCGGGGCTCTGGGAGTTCCCTGGTGGGAAAGTCGAGGAAGGCGAGTCGTTTGAGGAGTGCATTGTCCGCGAGTTGCGTGAAGAGTTGGCCTTTTCGGTTCATTCTGCGCAGCGTGTAGGCACTCTTCGGCAGGTCCGTCCTGGTGAAGGGGACCTGGTTTTGCATTTTTTGCGCTGTGAGGCGGAGGAGGGCAGTGAGCCGCTTCCCCAGGAGGGTCAGCAGTGCGGATGGTTTTCCCCCAGCGAATGGGAGGGCCTGGAGTTCGCCCCCAACGATTTGCGCTTCTTCAATACGCGGAAGGCGGAGTTGCTTGGACTGGCCCAGGAGAGTTCTGGTGCGGTGGTGCCTGGGCGGTTGCCCAACTGGCTGAAGACCTCATTCGAGGGCGGTCAGGAGCGCATGGAGATGCGGCGGTTGTTGCGGGGCGGCGGTCTGCATACTGTTTGCGAGGGGGCGAAATGTCCCAACCGCTGTGAATGCTGGCGTCATCGTACTGCCACCTTTATGATTTTGGGGAATACCTGCACTCGTTCCTGCAAATTCTGTTCTGTGAATCACGGTAGGCCAGGTGCAGTGGACCCCAACGAGGCCGCGCATATCGCGGAGAGTGTGTCGGAGTTGGGGCTGAAATACGCCGTAGTGACCTGTGTGACGCGGGATGACCTGGCCGATGGCGGTGCCTCTGCCATGCGGGATGTGATTTTGGCGATTCGTGCCAAGTGTCCCGACACGCTGGTGGAAGTGCTGACCAGCGACTACAATGGTGATTTTTCTGCGATTGACTTGGTGGCGGATGCCCGTCCTGCGGTCTTCGGGCATAATCTGGAGACGGTGGAGCGTCTGACGCCGTCGGTGCGTTCTGTGGCGCAGTATCGTCGCAGTCTGGAGGTCCTGGCGCATGTGGCGAGCAAATCCGATGGCACCATGGCGGTCAAGAGCGGCATGATGCTGGGCCTGGGGGAGACTGACGAGGAGATTCGCCAGGCGCTGAAGGACCTGCGCAACGCGGGTGTTTCCATCGTTACGCTGGGGCAGTATCTCCAGCCCACGCCGAAACAACTCCCCGTCCAGCGTTTCATTCCGCCTTCTGAATTTTTGCAATGGCGTCGTTATGCGGAAGAGGAACTGGGGTTCGCCCGGGCGGTTTGTGGGCCGCTTGTGCGCAGTTCCTATTTGGCAGGCGAGGCATATATGGAACTCAAGGTTCGTGCTTTGAGTTAAAGACCACCCCATCCCTTCGACGGCGGGACGCCGTCGGTACACCCAATATGAAAGTTCTTTTGACAACCGAAGAGATTCAGGCCCGCATTGAAGAGATGGCGCAGCAGATTGATGCGTGCTACGCTGGTCAGCCCTACACCGTGATGGCGTTGTTGAATGGCGCCTGCTACTTTGCCGTGGATTTGACTCGCCATCTGAAGGGAGATTTCCTCTTTGACTCCGTGCTGGTTTCCAGCTATGTGGATGACCATACCACGGGAAAAATCACCATGCGCGGCACCCCGAAGAAGCCCGTGGCGGGCCGTCATGTCCTGCTGGTGGACGAGGTTCTGGATACCGCTCTGACCCTCTCTTCCATCAAGCGTCACTTCGAGGAGCAGGGCGCCGTGGATGTGAAGACCGCGGTGTTGGTTCAGAAAGAGCGCCCGCTGCATCCCCTGGCGAAGAATTTTACTGCGGAGTGGGTTGGTTTCAAGATGCCCGACCGTTTCCTGATTGGTTGCGGCATGGACTACAATGAGCGCTATCGTCAGCTGCCCTACATTGCCGAGATGGAGGAAGCCGATCGCAAATGAGCGATTTGTCGGGTCAGCGTATTCTTGTCTTAGGGGCGGGGTGCAGTGGAATCGCGGCCGCGCGTCTGGCGCGTTCCCGTGGAGCGGAGGTCATTGTCGTTGATGCCGCTCCTGCGGAGAAGCTCGTGTCTGCTCAGGCGGTGCTCTCTGGCGAGGGCATTGCATTGCAGTGCGGGGTGACGGGTGACCACTGGGATGGCGCGGAGATTTTCCGGGTTGTAGTCAGTCCTGGCATTGCCTTGGATTCTCCTTTGCATCGTCTCGGAGAGAGCACGGGTGCGCCGTTGGTGGGGGAACTGGAATTCGGTGCCTCCTATCTATCCTGTCCTTTCCTGGCGGTCACGGGGACCAACGGCAAGACCACTACCACCGAACTGTTGACTGCGTGTCTGAAAGGCGCGGGGTACAATGCTTTGGCGGCGGGCAATATCGGTCTGCCTTTGTCCCAGGTCGCATTGGATGCGCCCCAGTTGGATTTTCTCGTGGTGGAAGTCAGCAGTTTCCAGATGGAACACGCCGCCAGCTTCCGTCCCACGGGTGCGCTTCTGCTGAATGTCACTCCCGACCACTTGAATCGCCACGGCTCTTTCGAGAACTACCGTGCCCTGAAGTGCCGTTTGCTGGAGCAGGTCATCCCCGGCGGCCATGCGGTCTATCACGCCGCGTTGGAGGGCAATCTGCAATTGGATGCGTCAGTTCGTCGTTCTCGTCTGTGGTTTTCCTTTGAGGAGCCCAAGCTGGAGGGGCGTCCCGTTGGGCAGGAGTGGCGTGTGGAGGCGGATGGCCTGCACTGTCTGACACTCGGCGAGACTGTCATTACTCAGGCATCCCAGGCGGCATTCCCTCTGGAGAGCCTCCAGGACGAATTGATGATGCGTCGCGCTAGTCTGCAGCTCCAGGGGAACCACAATCTCGCCAATGCCCTGGCGGTGGTGGCACTCCTGAGTTCTCTAGGCATCCCGCTGGAAAAATACCGCATTGCGCTTTGCAATTTCCGCAGTGGTCCCCATCGCATTGAGCCCGTTGGCAAGAAAAATGGCGTCCTCTATGTTGATGACTCCAAGGCGACGGATGTGGACGCCATGATTCAGGCGCTTCTGACGCTGGGCACTGGCGCGGGAAAATGCATTCATCTGATTGCGGGCGGTTTGGACAAAGGATGTGCTCTGACGGAAGTCAAAAAGCAATTAAGAATATATGTTAAAGATGTTTTCTTAATTGGTGCGTGCCGCCAGCGTCTCGCCTACGAATGGAGTGACGAGGTCCCTTGCAAGCTCTGCGAAAGTCTGGAGGAGGCCGTGTCGTTGGCAGCTGCCCAGGCCGAAGATGGTGACATCGTCTTGCTTTCCCCAGGATGTGCCAGCATGGACATGTTCCGTTCCTACGAGGAGCGGGGCGAGCGCTTTGTAGCGGCAGTGGAGGCACTTCCGTAAATCATTTCTCTTTTGAATTTCCCTTTTCATTTCCATCAACCCTATCTATTCACTTTTTAATCGAGGAAAAACGCATGAAGCTCTTCCATCGCATTGAAGCTCTCGTTGTTGTTGTCGCCCTGGTGCTGTGTGCCGCAGGTTGCAAGTCCACCAAGAAGCAGACTCCCAGTCCCTACACTGGCCTGATGAGCGGTCGTGGCAATGTGCCTCCCGCATACGCCAACGTGGCTCCCATCCCCCGCAATTCTAACGCACTGCCTTCTGCTCCCGCCTCTTTCAACGAAATCGGTGGTGACAATGCGTTCGTTGTCCCAGGGCCTTCGGAAGCGACTCCCGCCGAGGCTGATGCACCCATCGTGGAAGACAATGCCCTGATTGGTGGCGAGGTTGCGGTCGCGGCCGAGCCCGCCGCCGAGCCCGCGGCTCCTGCTTCCACGGGTATGCGCAAGCTGCCTCCCGTCCCTGAGACTCCCGCAGTTGCCGCTGGCGAGGTCTATGTGGTAAAGAATGGTGATAGCCTTTCCAAGATTGCTGCCGCATACGGTGTGAAGACCGCAGACATCATGGCTCTGAATCCCAGCATCACCAGCGCCGATAAGATTGTGGTTGGTCAGAAGATTACCATGCCTGCAGGCGCATCTGCCAAGGCGGTTACTACTTCTTCCAAGTCCTCCGGCAAGGCCGCTGCCACTGCCGCCCCCAAGAAGAGCAACATCGCCAAGGAGAGCATCCCCGCCGATGGCAAATACACCGTCCGCTCTGGTGATTCCCTGTGGATTATTGCCCGCCGTTTCAATCTGACCAGCGACGAGATCCGCACCTGGAACAACCTCTCTTCCGACAAGCTCCAGGTCGGTCAGGAACTGATGCTGAAGAGCGCCGCGGTTGCTACCCCCGCCACCGCTCCCGCCGTCGCTCCTGCTCCTGTCGCGGCACCTGTTGAAGCCGCTCCCGTTGCTTCCGTTGATGGTGCTACTGGCGATTTGGCAGGCGCCGCGGTTTCCGCTCCTGTGGTGGACGGCGCAGTCACCGAGCCCGTTGTCACCGAGGTCTCTCCTCAGGCGAATGCCTATCCCGTGGCGGTCATGGAAGGCGACACCCTAGATAGCATGGCATCATTCTACGACACCACCCGCGAGACGATTCTGAAGTTGAACCCCCAGATTCAGAGCGACGCGGACCTGCGTCCTGGAATGCAGGTTTTGATTAAGGCCAACGAGCAATAGATTTTCTACGAGGCTTTATAGTACAGCATTTCCCAAACCGGCCCGTGAGGGTCATAAAAACCAAACATAAGGAACCACAGCGATGATTGTCACCACGAAGGAACTTTTCAAGCATGCCTACGGCAAGTACGCCATTGGCGCTTACAACATCAACAACATGGAGCAGTGCATGGGCCTCTTCCGCGGCAACATCGCCAGCAAGGCTCCTTTCATTATCCAGATCTCCAAGGGCGCTCGCTCCTATACCCACAAGCTGATGCTGGAGGGTATCATCCGCGCCGCCGACCAGATTTTCCCCGAGGCCGTCTTCGCAGTGCACCTGGACCACGGTGATGAAGAGTCCTGCATGGACTGCATCAACTCCGGCTTCTACAGCTCCGTGATGATCGATGCCTCCAGCAAGCCCTTCGAAGAAAACGTCGCCATCACCAAGCGCGTTGTGGAAGCTGCCCACGCCAAGGGTCTGGTCGTCGAGGCCGAGCTGGGTCAGTTGGGTGGTGTTGAAGAGCACGTGAAGGTCTCCGAGGCTGACGCCAAGTTGACCAACCCCGAGGATGCCGAGAAGTTCGTCAAGGCCACTGGTTGCGACAGCCTGGCTTGCGCCATCGGTACCAGCCACGGTGCTTTCAAGTTCACTGGCACCCAGGGTCTGCACTTTGATGTGCTCACCGAAATCCAGAACCGTCTGCCTGGCTTCCCCCTGGTCATGCACGGCTCCAGCTCCGTTCCTCAGGACGAAGTTCGCCGCATCAACATCGCCGGCGGTAAGCTGGCTGGTGCCAAGGGCGTGGATGCCGATCAGTTCCTGCCCGCCGCCAAGTTGGGCGTGACCAAGATCAACATCGATACCGACGGTCGTCTGGTGTGGTGCCGCGTCCACCGCGAGCACTTCATCCTGAAGCCCGAGGATTTCGATCTGCGCCCCGCCGGTAAGGAATTCATGGCTGCCTACGCCGATTTCATCGCCGACAAGAACGTCAAGCTGGGTTCCGCCGGTCAGCTGGATGCCGTCCGCGAAGCCTGCAAGAAATAAGGTCTTGCCCCTCGTTTCGCTGGGCTT
>DCIO01000001.1:0-5598 GCA_002315885.1 Lentisphaeria bacterium UBA1724 | reverse complement strand
CCTACAGGCGGCTCCGCCGCCCATCGTTTTGCCGCGGTTTCTTCAACCCCTAGGCTTCCTAGGTTTGGCATTGCGAATAGCAAAAAAGGTCGCAGTTGCTTTTGCAGCTGCGGCCTTTTTTTTTGTTTCTTTTGCGGTGGAATCGCGGAAGACGCGGAATGGATATGGAACCGCGGAATGCGTGGAAAGGTAGGTATTATAGGTGTGCCCCTCGTGTAGCGAAGCGCGTAAGCGCGGAGCGTAACGAGGGGCGAGGCGGCTTTTTAGCCACCGAAGGGTCGGGGCTACCGTAGTTTTATGATAATAATAGCGAAGAGCGGCATTAGGACGGTCTGAAGGAGCATGAAGCGTATGAGCACCTGTGCGTCGGACCATCCCAGATTTTTGCGGCAGTGGTCGTGGACGGGGAAGCGATAGCGATGGAGGAAGCGAACTAAGGCGTGCTGTTTTGCGGCTTCTTCGTCCGTGGCGAAATTTTCGGGATGGATTGGATTTACGACGATGGACCGCGGTGGTCGTGTATCCCAGCCCAATTTTTTCAGGAATCGCAGGAGGATGAGCTTCATCAGTCCTGCACCGCCATTGACGAAGAGGATGGGCGCGGCCACCAGGAAGAGGAATGGATTTCCCGAGACGAGTACAGCCAGTCCCAGAAGGAGTCCGTAGAATCGGCTTCCCGCGTCTCCCATGAGGACCTGTGAGGGCGAGGCGTTATACCAGAGGTACGCGCCCAAGCCACCGATTGCGGTGAAGAGCAGCGTCGCCCAGGATGCGCCATTCTGGACGTGTGGGAGAATGAGATACATGGCGAGGATTTCGTGTCCCAGGCAGACGTAAAGCAGGAATGCCATGCCAGCCAGTCCATAGAGTGCTAGGGAGCCCGCGACGCCATCCACGCCGTCGGAGCAGTTCACCACGTTGATCATGACGAAGAGGAATGCAGCGCCGCCGATGACATAGAGCCACTGTGGCAGAAGGAATGCCCCGCCAGGTAGAGGTCCCTTGATGAAAGGCAGCCAGATGGCGGTTCCCTGCCAATGTCCAATCACCCATGCGGCAAAGAGTGATACTGCGAAATCTAGGAGTCCCTTCTTAAGTTGTCCCCAGTCGGTATTGCTTCGGTCATCCAGGTATCCCGTAAGCATGATGGCGAAGAGACAGAGCCCAATGAGGGTGTACTCCATATAGAAGGGCATGACGAAGAATGCGCAGAATAGGAAAAAGAGCGTGGTGAGGAAACCCGCTCCCGTGGGCTTGCCTTTGGCTTTTTCCGAGCCCTTGACGAATGCCTTGCCCCGATCATGAGGCATGTAATCCCAGAGGCGTGGCAGTAGGAACCATGTGAGCAGTGCGCAGCCCAACCCGCCTAGGAAAATCAGAACGAGCTTGGATTCCAGCAGGCGGAAGGGGCCCCAGATGGATTCGAGAAAACGTTGGGCGAGAAAAGGAAACATCTTTTTTAATGCTTAATGCGTAATGCTTAATGCGTAATGTCGGTTCGAGAATCGAGAATCAAGAATCGAGAATCAAGAATCTAGAGTTCTCCCAGGATGGTGGGTTGTCCGTCGGGTGGGAGTAATGCGAAAGCGATGGCGGGGTTCTCCTGTCGGAGTTGTTCTGCCAGTGGGGTTCCTTTCGCGAATACCGCGGTGGAGAAGGCGTCGGAGCGCCAGCCTTTGTCGGCGACGGCGGTAACGGAGACGAAGGGACATTCCACGGGGGCGCCTGTCTCCGTATCGATGATATGTCCCATGGGGCGTTTGGCATCGTTGGAGATGGGCCTCAAGGCATTGGCGCTGGTGCCGACGAAACGCCGGTCCATATTCTTCAGGGTGATGCGTTCGGCTTTATCTTCGGGGTACCGCAAATCCGCAATGGCGCATTGCCCTTTGTAGGGATGGTCATCGGGCAACTCCTGGTAAATATTTCCACCAAAATCCAGATAACAATTCCGGATGCCATTTTCGTGGATGACCTCCAATGCGATATCCAGCGCGAGGCCCTTTGCCAGGCCTCCGAAATCCGCCTGGATGCCATCGACGGTCTTGGTAATCACGTGGGTGGCGTCATCGAACTCCAGCAGAGAGAAGCCCACGCATTTCCGGACTTCCTTCAGACGGGATTGGATTTCTGCGTCCGTCATCTGCGGATTTTTTGCGACTTCCCGCCAGAAGGACATGAGTGGGCCGATGGTGACATCGAAGGCGCCATGGGTCTCGTTATAGGCGTCCCTGGCGGTAGTGAATGCCCGCCAGAGCAAATCCGAGCACGGGAAGGGTGTATTGGCGGGGATGGCGTTGAAATGGGCCAATTCGCTTGCTTCGTCAAAACGATTCAAGACGCCATGAAGACGGAAGAGGATTTCCGAGGTTTTTTGGTAGGCGGGATGCACTTGAGCGCGGGAACCATAGAGGCTCAACTTGCAGTCCGTATTGAATATCGTGGTGACGAAGTCGTATTGACGGAAATCCTGCTCGGGGTCCATCTGGGTGATGGGCGGCAACGGCTGGCCTTCGGGCAGAAGATGCCGGAAGACCATCAGCGTGACCGCCATCAATCCCATGACAGCGATAATCCGCAGGAGAATACGCTTGGACATAGTTCGTTATGCCGAGGGGGTGTCGTCCTTTTTCGGCTGTGTATTCAGGGCATCACGGATTGCGGAGACATCGGGTGCGTCAGCGTCATCCAGGTCTTCCTCGGGGAGTGGTTCGTCATCCTGTGGCATTTCCCATCCCAGGAGTTCGTAGACTTCCTTGGCGGACATGGTCTCCTTTTCCAGCAGCGCGTTGGCCAGTTTGTCCAAATCGTCGCGGTGTTCGGTGAGGATATTCGTGGCGCGTGTCTTCTGCTCGTCGATGATGCGTCGGATTTCCAGGTCGATTTCCCGCGCGGTATCGGGGGAGAAGTCCTCGGAGCGGGTGATTTCCCGCGCCAAGAAGAGATGCTCCTCACGTCCCGCATAGTTAATGAGGCCGAGTTTTTCGGACATGCCCCACTGGCAGACCATCTTCTTTGCCAGGTCGGTGGCCTGACGGATGTCCTGGGATGCGCCGGTGGAGATGTCCTCCATGGTCAATTCTTCGGCAGTTCTTCCTCCGAAGCAGACTGCGATCATATCCAGGATTTGCCGTTTGGATGCGCTGGGCATGTCATCCTTAGGCAGGCTCATGGTGGCACCAAGAGCGGAGCCCCGTGGAATGATGGTGATTTTGTGGAGCGGCATGGCATCGGGGCAGCACATTCCCACGAGGGCGTGTCCCGCTTCGTGGAATGCGGTGAGCTTGCGGCACTTGTCATCCATCTTGTGGCTGCGGCGTTCCCGGCCCCAGCGGACCTTGTCCCGGGCTTCCTCCAATTCGGGCATGCCCACGGCCTGGAGCTTCCTGCGTGTGGCCAGCAAGGCGGCTTCGTTGACAAGATTTTCCAAATCCGCACCCGAGAAACCAGGGGTGCTTCGGGCGACGATGCGCAAATCCACATCCTCAGCCAGTTTGGTCTTTTTGACATGGACCTTCAGGATGGCAATACGTCCATGGACATCAGGCAAATCCACGGTGATCTGGCGGTCAAAACGACCGGGGCGGAGCAGGGCGGGATCCAGCACATCGGGGCGGTTGGTGGCCGCGATGATGATGACACCCTGGTTTGCGGCGAAGCCATCCATCTCCACCAACAGCGCATTCAAGGTCTGTTCGCGTTCGTCGTGACCGCCACCAATTCCGCTGAAACGGGAACGGCCCACCGCGTCGATTTCGTCAATGAAAATCAAGCACGGTGCGTTCTTTTTGCCGTCTTCGAACATGTCGCGGACACGGGCTGCACCCACACCCACGAACATTTCCACGAAATCGGAACCCGAGATGGAGAAGAAGGGGACTTTTGCCTCGCCTGCGATGGCTTTTGCCAGGAGGGTCTTACCCGTTCCGGGAGGCCCAACCAGAAGGACACCGTGGGGGATGCGACCACCCAGGCGGCTGAAATCCTCGGGGTCTTTCAGGTAGTCGACGATTTCCTTCATGTCCTCTTTTGCTTCGTCACAGCCCGCCACATCCTTGAAGGTGATGGGGGCTTTTTCATCGGGATCCAGACGGCGTGCGCGAGACTTTCCGAAGTTCATGGCACCGCCACCTCCGCGCATCTGTCTCACAAACAGGAAGTAGAAGAATGCGATGAAGAGCACCGTGGGGAAGAGCATGAAGAAGATCTGCGAGAAGGTGCTGGACTCGGCTTTAGCGCTGTAGTCGGGGCAGTTTTCGCGGATGATGTGGTCCAGTTCTGCCGAATAGATGACCTTCGCCCGGAAAGAGCGGGTGGCTTCATTCGGGTCCAAAGAGGGTCTGTAGTGACCGGAGATCGTGACGACGGCGCTGCCGGGGGCATCCGTGGTGGTGATTTCCACAATCTGCCGTGCTGTGAGATAACTCTCGAAGGCGTGCTGAGTGAGGTCATCGATGGTCTCGCGGTTCCGCGTCTGCCAATAGGCCAATAGGGGAATCAACACCAGCAGAATGAGCCAGAAGCCACGTTGCCAACGGGCCATGGGGGGCTTGGGAGCACCACGATGCACGCCAGGAGGAATGGGCGGAATGGGCGGCTCTTCGTCTTTTCCTTTGCCTCCCTGCTTGTCCTCCTGACGGAATGCGTTTGGAATATAAGGGGGCAGTTCCTGGGGAGGACGGCTAGCCGGGAAGTCCTTGAGGGGCTTTTCTTCCGCGGTGGCGTCCTTTGCCTTTTCTTCCTGCGGGGGAGTATTCACGGTCGGCACGACAGGAACATCCTGCTGCTGGACGTTATCTTTGTTTTCTTCTGGTGCGTTATTCTGGTCCATAGATATTGAAAACGCCTGATGACAAAGCCAATACAACGGTGTCACCAGGCGAATGATGTATGATGAATGCGATAGAAGGCGCGAGGAGGTTCTCTGAAACGATTATTTCTTGAAGAGAACCAGGCCGATGACCACGAGGACGGCCACGCCAAGCAGCGCCAGAATCACATTCAGGATTTTACCGTGCTTCTGATTGGGACGCAGGACTGGGGTGCGCTTGCCACCCAGCTTGTTTCCCAGGTTCTTCATGGTGGTCTTGTTGATTTCGCCGGTGTCGATGTCGTCCAAGTCAATAACGGAGACGGTGCGGCTTTCTTCCCGCGCGCCTTCGATATCATCGAAGAGGATTTCGACGCTGCCGATCTGGATGATATCGCCATTGGAGAGCTTGACGGCCTCGCCCTTGACCAGGCGCTGGTCGTTGACCTTGGAGCCGTTGGTGGAGCCCAGGTCTTCGATGGCGTAGGACTCGTCATCCAGTTTCACCAGTGTGCAATGATGTCCGGAGACAGTGGGGTCAGAGATGCAGACATCGCAGTCGTCAGCACGACCGACGGTATACTTCTCCATATTGAGGGAGAAGGACGCGCCGCGCATCTGGTCAGACAAGATAAAAAGTTTCGGGGTGCCCATAGTAACAAGCAGGTGATGAATTGGGTTATTAAGAGATTCTATTGTTTCAATTCTACTTTAACGCAAACTTGGGAATTTGCATACATTTTTTGGACTTTTTTTAAGTTTTCTCGTAACTATTCAGAACCCCACCC
>DCIO01000068.1 GCA_002315885.1 Lentisphaeria bacterium UBA1724 | reverse complement strand
GGCGTCCCCGCCGTCGCAAGGGTGTGCCGACGGCGTCCCCGCCGTCGCATGGGCGAGGTAGGTTACCGAGGCAGAAGGACTTCGCCCCAGCAGTCGTTCCCATGGAATTGCCAGAGGCCTGGTTCGATTTCGGTAGCATGGCCGTATTGTGCTTTCATGGGGGGGAAGTCCTTAGGAAGAGACAGGGTGGCATTCAGGTCATCGGGGCCCACGTTGGCGACCACAACGATGGGGGTGTCCTCTTTGTCATTTCGGAAAAATGCGGCGCATGCCTTTCCTGCCTGGACCTGTAGCTCGGTGCGTTGTGGGCCCGTTTTGGAAAGGATCCATGGGGAGAGTTCTTTCAGCATGGTGGCCAGCGTCTTGACTTCTTTCCAATCTTTCAGGAACTCCTCCCGTGTCGCGTAGTCGGCTCCGTTGAAGCCATCACGCTTGATGGAATAGACTTTCAGGTCAAAGAAGGAATAGAAGACGAAGCCCCGAATGCCGTAAATCATCTCCATCAGGATGATTCCGCGCATCTGTTCCAAGGTGGGTTTCTTCCAAGCGTCAAAATTCTCGGGGATTCTTCCCTGGTAGGGGTAGACTCCCCAGTTGAATGCCTGCGGGACTGCCCAGCAGGATTGACCAGAAGCCCTGGCCGCTTCCACCAATTCCATGGTGCGTTCCTGGTCGGAGATTTCCTTTGTCCTCACGGGGTAGGGATCGATGCCCATGACATCGCAGGTCGAACCATGGAAAGACGCCTCCATGGCGTTGTCTTGGACACCCCAGGTGGGGTGATAGGGATCCAGGCGGTTTATGAGTTGACGGCGTGCGGCGACCAGGGGGCGTTCTGCCAGGGGAACCTCGTCATTGTCATACCAGGCCAGTAGAGCAGGGTGCTTCCGCAAGGCGGTTACCAGCTTCGTGACCTGTTCATCGCCATTCCCAGGACCGATGTTTTTGGCAATCCAATCCATCATGCCCTTGTATCGTGGAAGATCGAAGAGGTCCTTCAGGCAGAAAATGGCCTTGAGACCATGGGCATCCAGTGCGTCCAGCGTCTCCACAATACCAGGGATGCCAGTGGTTTTGCTGCCTGGGAGCTGCATGCGGGGACTGCCGTATGCCATGATGCAGTTAAAGTCGGAATCGTAGATCAGCTCCAAGTCGTCATCCTTGTTTGTTGTGTCCAGGAATAGTCCGATGGGGAGGAAGGGCTTTCCATCCACCAGCGCGCGACCATATTCGTCAATGGAGCATCCCCCTCTGGGGGCGCACGCCATCGCATTTTCAACGGCGTTGAGAGTGGTTTCACTGTGGGAGAGAAACTCCCCACTTGCATCCAGCAATTCCCCACGGATGGAGATTTCGCCAACGGGGGGATGCTCTAAATGGACCTCCGCCAGATGGCCGACGACAGGGACGGTCCCCTGGAAAAATTGCCTCCCCTGGTGGCTGAAGGAAATTCTCGCAGTCATGCCCTCGAATGCCTTGTCCCCCTGGCTGTTTCCCAATTTGGCGATGGCAAAACGGATGAGCGCTCCCTGGACGTCGAATTGTCCCTGGGTGGGAAAGACCATCTGGATTTCCGGAGGGAGGTCTAGAGGAGTTAGCGTGACATTGTCAAAATAGACATTCCCCGTCCCTCCTTTCGACAGATAGACAAGGAGGGATGCCGTCGCACCAGGAATGTCTGGCGCAAAGAACTTGTGTTCCATGGTTGCCCAATCCTGGGTGCCCTGCGGACCAGGACGGTATATGCTCTGGGGAAGCCAGTTCCCCTTCGCGTCATGGAATTCAATCGCCATGCACGCGGTGCCGTGCTGGACATTTTCCGCACGAACCTGTGCCCTCATGATGTAGGCGGTGTTGGGTATCAAGGCGATGGGGTAGGCATTGACCCCGTAGGCATCACCGTCCTGGCGGGAAATCCTCAGGCCGGAATTCCCATTGAAGCCATATCCCCATTGAGCATCACTGAATTCATAGCTCGACCACGCACCGATGCCATTCTCAAAATCGCCGTCCTGAATCAGGTTGTTCTGGGAAAAACAGACAAGCGATAAGGTTGCAAAAATGGCTAGGAGGAAGCTTTTCATGGGAAGGATATTCCTGTTCATTGGATGCGCCTGACGGGCCTATACAATGACATCTTCCCGTCCCGTAAATAATATACCCTCCGAGGCATTTTCCCTGGTCTCCCGAAAGGCGGAAATGCCAAATACCTACCCCCCCCTGAGGAATACAGCGTCCTGTAAAAGTCTATTCTCCTGCAAAAAAGCCGACTATTTTATGTTTCGTAAACGCTGTGTTCCCCCGCAAGGATAGGTATTTCGACCCCGGATGGGGTCTGTGAATACAGCCCCGGGCACTAGCCCGGAGTAGGTAGGTTTTAGTTTTTTGGACCCTGGAGGGGCCGTGAAGCCTTCAATTACCTACCCTCTTGTGGAACATAGCGTTCGTAAAAAATGCTAAAATCTCATTCCATGACAAAAAAAACACAAACTTGTGCTATTTTAAAGTATAGTTTTGAATTGGAGGATGACGGATGTTTGTTCAAAGGGTACTTGACCAAAACTTGCTGGATGCAAATAATTTCTTTTCCGTTCTGCTTCTTACGGGGGCCAGGCAGGTCGGGAAGACAACGATGTTGCGCAAGATTGCGGAATCGGAGAGACGTTTTGTGTCTCTGGATCCCATGGATGTCAGGACGAGAGCGATAGAAGATCCCCGTCTTTTCCTTGCCGACAATCCTCCTCCGGTCATCATTGACGAAGTACAACATGTTCCGGAATTGTTTCCGTACATCAAGGAAATCGTAGATGCAGTCCGGACAACTGATCCGGAGAAAGCACGTGGAATGTACTGGCTGACCGGTTCTCAGAAATTTGAATTGATGCAGAATGTTTCCGAATCTCTTGCCGGACGCATCGGCATTTTTGATATGTACGGTCTTTCAAACCGTGAACTGAATGGGAAGGAATCCATTCCGTTTCTTCCTGAAAACTTTTCTGCGGGAGGGATGCCGGAAAAGACACCGCAGGAATTTTTTCACAATCTTTGGCTGGGGGCCTATCCTGAACTACGCTGCTCCTCTAATCCAGACAAATACTGGTCTTTGTTCTTTCAATCGTACATTCAGACCTATCTGGAACGGGATGTGCGAAAACTGACGCAAGTTGCCGATCTCAATGTTTTTTATGCCTTTCTCAAAGCATCGGCGGCGCGTTCCGGGCAGATGCTCAATTATTCCGATTTGGCTAGGGACACGGGGATTAGTATGCCAACGGCAAAGCACTACATGAGTATTCTGGAAACCTCCAATATCGTGAGACTCCTCTATCCCTATAAGAACAATCAATCCGCTCCGATGGTCTCTACTCCCAAGATGTATTTTCTGGATACCGGTCTTATGGCATTTCTGACGGATTGGAAAACGCCGGAAGTTTTGGCGTCGGGTGCCGCAGCGGGTCATTTCTTTGAAACATGGTGTGTGTCAGAGATTCTGAAGAGTTATGCAAACAACGGCATGAAGCCGTCATTGTTCTACTTCAGAACAAAAGAACGCAATCCCAGTGAAATCGATGTTCTCATTAAAGAGAATGAGACTCTTTATCCCATAGAAATCAAAAAGAGTGCCACACTGGATAAAAATGACGTGAAGCAGTTTTCCAAGTTGGAGACATTCCATATGCCAATTGGAACCGGTGCTTTGGTCAGTCTGTATCCGCAAGTATCTCACATTCAGGAAAATATTCTTTCTATTCCTGCCGCGGCGCTGTGACCCGGAACCAGCAAGCACCCGTTACCCAGACGGGTGCGTACCTTTGTTCTATCCCATGATGTCATAGACGGCACAGCCCCGTTGCATTTCTGTGACTTAAAAAGGCAGGAGTCTCGCATCGCCACCCGTTCTTGCCGTTAAGATACCTCCCTTCGTAAGTATCGCAAAACTCAAACGGGCATACGATGGCAAGGAGCTATCCTTTCAGGACCGCCAATGGTGTCAGTCGGACCAGTGGTTCCACCAAATCCGCTTCGGCGGCAATCACATCGTCGATGGGCTTATAGGCCTGAGGTGCTTCGGAGAGATCCACGAGTCCCTTATGCCGTTTGTCGAAGTCACGGTATTTTCCCCAGCGCTCATAGACAATGCCTGTCATCGCCGCATCGCATTCTTCGATGGTCAGTTGGGAACTCGCGGCCAGACGGCTCAACGCACGCCCTGCGCCATGGGAACAGCTGGAGAAGGATTCCTCATTTCCCAGCCCGCGGACAATGTAGCTGGCAGTGCCCATGGAACCTGGGATGATACCGATTTCGCCTTTTTTAGCGCTAGTGGCGCCTTTGCGGTGGATGTAGAAATTCTTCCCCTGGTGAAATTCCAGAGAGGCGTAGTTATGGTGGATGTTGATTTCCTGCAGAAATTCGGTCTCCGGCACCGCCTCGGCCAGGGTCGCCTTAAATGCCTCCATCATCCTGTGACGATTCTCAAAGGCGTATGCCATGGCGAACTTCATGTCCCGCAGATAATCCTGTCCCTCCTGGGTATCCATGGGCAGGAATGCCAGCTCGGGATTGGGCAGGTCAACGCGGAAGGACGCGTTTAATTCCTTCGCTACCGTCTGGTAGTGTTTTTCGATGCGGTGTCCCAGATTACGGCTTCCCGAATGGATCATCAGCCAAACGAAGCCGTCGTCTGACTTCTGCAGCTCAATGAAGTGGTTTCCGCCACCCAGCGTCCCGAGATTTCGTCGGTCCAGCTTGCTGGGAAAATCGCAGACGGCACCATTGGTGTCTAGATACCGCTCAAAGCCTTCCCAAGTTTGTGGGGCAAGGTGGGCCACCGCCTCGCCGACTGGAATCCGCGTCTTGAGTTTGTCCTGAAGGGCACGGCGGTCGCGCATCTCCGACAGACGCTCCGCAGGGATATTGGTCTGCACGGCAATCATCCCGCAACCAATATCCACACCTACCGCACTGGGAAGCACCGCATTGTCGGCGGCAATGACACCACCGATGGGCATCCCATAGCCTACATGGCAGTCTGGCATCAATGCCACGTGGCGTACCAGAGCCGGATGACGCGCCAAGTCCATGGCCTGCTCCATCGCCTTCTCCTCTATCTTCTCGCACCAGCTCTTGATGGGAAGCTTCAGGCCGTCGTCATTTTTGATCCATTTCATTTGATTACCTCCATTTCGTAAAGGGAATTGTATTGCTTGAAGTTGATTTCGACATCCAGGAATTGACGGATGACCGCTCGGTTCGTTTCAGAGTGAAGCGTCGGTTGGCCCGTCAAAAACACCCCACCCCTGCCCAATGCCAGTGGCAGAAGCAGCTGGTCGGCCAGGAATTGTCCGACAACCCACTTATTTGCAAGATATTGCTTTGTGAGTCCGATGACACGCCTGGCCACAGACTGCCTGGAGATGCCGTAACTGCCACAAGTGCCGAAGAGTTCGGTGATGTTCTCGTATTCCAGGGTCGAAAAGAGCGCATTTCCTGGGCAATCCGCAGGAATGCACCGCGCTTCGGGGCGAAAATTCATCATGTCTCCAAGCCCGGCCTGGAACATCGCCAGCTCATCGGTGAGGATCGAGTGTTCCAGGTCACTGCCCAAGGCAGTTACCCGCGCATCCCGGAGTTCCCCACGCTCGCAGAGCGAGAACTCCCTCCAGGCCCGGGCGGGCTTTACAGACAATCTGATGCTGCCTCCGCCTGCGGGACAGAAGCCCGCACGCGCCATCTCGGAAGTTACTTCCAAGCCCATTTTGCTCAGGCAAGACAGAAAGGCCTGGGCAAAAAAGTCGTAGCTGGGACTTTCCGTGGTATTGTAGGTGCCGCCTTCCAAAATGACCTCCGAAGGACCCGAGGCAAGAAGCAGCACGGGAAGCACCGCCTGCGCTAAAAGAAGCACACTCCCCGCACTGCCGATGACAAAACGAAAATCTCCGCTGCGAATGCGACCTGGCTTGAATACCAATTCCTGGGAATTCAGCTCCGCACCAGCTACGTCACCATCGCAAATCTCCGCCACGGCTTTCACACAGGCCAGATGCTGACGCATGAGCCCCGGACGGGGACGCCTGGCACGGATGTTAGTAAAATGCACCCCTCTACCAGTAATCGCCGAAAGGCTGAGGGCACTTCGCAAAATCTGCCCGCCACCTTCCCCTTGGGAACCATCGATTGTTATCATCACTTCTTCTCCTCTTGGTCATTCGTTTACAACTGATGTCCCAAAATTAGCAATACACGTGCCAAAGTCACTTCGGACACTTCCACTGATACAAATCCTGGGAGAACTACGAAAAAATACCCCGGGAGCAGATTTTTTTTGTGTTATATTTTATGTAGATTACTTTCTATAAATTAGAAAACTTTCTAAAGAACATGAAGAATATCGTTTATTCATCACAGCCGTCCCATAATTTTATG
>DCIO01000051.1 GCA_002315885.1 Lentisphaeria bacterium UBA1724 | reverse complement strand
CCCTCGCGAATGAAGACAGTCATGCCACGGAGGAGCTTCTCGTGGGCTTCTTCCAGTATGGAGGATTCGTGGCAGTTGCGGACGCCTGCGCTGACGTAGGCATTGAGGTCCTTGCCGCCCAGCAGGGGGCAGTGACCATCAATGAAATCAAATTCCTCGATCTTCTTCAGGACTTCGGGGACCTTGTAGAGGACGCCGGGGACATTCATGAGTTCGGCGAGGGCGGCCTTGGGATACTTCTTGTGCCATTCGGCCAGATCTGCCGCGCTGATGGAGGCGCCCGCGGTTTCCAGGCTGTCGTTGGTGGCGGGGACGCAGGAAGAGAAGCGGACCTTCAGGTCCATGGTCAATCTTTCCGCCGCGTCGTTGTAGAATTTAAATGCCTGGGTGCCAAAGATATTCGCCAATTCGTGGGGATCGCAGACCGCAGTGGTGACACCATGGCGCACAACGCAGCTCTCGTAGGTGACGGGCAGCATCAGGGAGGATTCCAGGTGCACGTGGGCATCCACAAATCCAGGGACGGCGGTCAAACCGAAACCATCGATTTCACGGACGCCGTGGTAGTTCTGTCCCA
The DNA here is from genome assembly GCA_002315885.1 of Lentisphaeria bacterium UBA1724. Lineage (GTDB taxonomy): Bacteria > Verrucomicrobiota > Lentisphaeria > Oligosphaerales > Oligosphaeraceae > UBA1724. The sequence continues at coordinate 7,916 of DCIO01000051.1, read as the reverse complement.
CACCCGCGATAATGCCATCGGCGGTGATGGCGATATCCGCGTTTTCATATTCACCTGTGGTCAGATGAAAGATACGGGTGTTCTTGATGACAAGCGCAGCGGGCTTCTCGCCACGCGCGACAGCAATGCGTTCTGCTAAAGACATAATCGTAGTATCTCTCTAAAAAAACGGGAAAAAATCAATCATAACATAGCACACAGAAAGACTTTTTCTCGTTTGGACGTGTCGGTATTTCCGCAAAAATCACCTTCTGTCGGAAAGAAACTCGTTGATTGGGGCGGACTGAGGGCCGGCCTTGTTGGTGTAGCCCCTCGTGTGGCGCGTGGAAGCGCGTCGTAACGAGGGGAATTGGCCTCCTGGGCACCGCGGGTCAGCCGCAGTGGAAGTATTCCTTGACCAGTTTTGCGATTTCGGTCAGATTTCCTGCGATATCGGCCCGGAGCGTCTCGTCCTGGAAGGCCTCCAGTTGTTTGATGATGCCATCCAGCATGGCGGGGCTGAAAATCCCCGCGTCCTCGTAGTATGCGCGCTGTTCTTTGAGGCACTGTGCGGATTTGACGCAGGAATCCGGGAGTGTCTTCAGGCTCTTCAGCAGTTCCTCATTTTCCTTCAGGTGGATGTTCACATTCACGTAGGTGCGGTTTGCCAGAGCGATGCCTGCGGCGCCTGCCTTGAGGCCCTGTCGGCATGCCACTGCCAGTGCCGCCATCAGCAGGTAGACATTGGCGGAACCATCGGGTGAGCGCATTTCCACGGTCTGTTTCTGGCGGGTGTCGTAGGCGCTGTCCTGTTCGTTGGGGTTGGCCTGCTTGCACAGGTCGTTCTTGCTGGTCCAGCCCAGGGGAACACGCACCAGCACGGAGCGGTTGCGGTCGCCCCAGCAGATATTGGTGGGGGCTTCCTGGTGAGGCACCAGTCGGAAATAGGAGGTGGGATTCATGTTTCCGAAGGCGGTGATGGAGGGCGCCAGGGTCATCATGCCAGAGATGGCGCCCTTTGCGGTGTCGGAAATCTTCCCGTCCTGCAGCATCTGGTTCAAGCCGTTCTTCATGAGACGCATGTGGATATGCATGCCGCTACCCGCTTTGCCCGTGGTGATTTTCGGCGCGAAGGTGATGTCGTAGCCGTGCTTGAAGCCCAGGTTGCGGATAATCCACTTGGCCAGGGTCAGCTGATTGGCGGCTTCTTCGGCGGGGCAGGGCAGGAACTCGATTTCGTTCTGCTCGTAGACTTTCCCATCCAGTGTGAAATTCCCCACCTCGGAGTGACCGTATTTGATCTGGCCGCCGGCTTGTGCGATATAGAGCATGCATTCCTGGCGGAAGTCATTGAATTTGGCGTAGGGAGCGCTTTCGTGGTAGCCGTGCTGGTCGGTGGCGGGGAAGAAAGGCGTCTCGGGAGCGATGACGTAGTATTCCAGTTCGCCCATGGCCTGGAACTCCAGTCCCGTCTCATCCTTCAGTTGTTTGCATGCCTTGTGGAGGGTGTATTCGGGGGAACTCTCCAGGGGATTGCCGTCTTTGTCAAAGAATGAGCACAGCAGATCCAGAGTAGGCAGTGGTGCGAAGGGATCCAGGAATGCGGTGCGATAGCGTGGCACCACGTAGAGATCGCTGGAGCTGGCCTGGATGAAGGAGAAGAGGCTGGAGCCATCCACGCGTTCGCCGCAGGTCAGGATCTCTTCCAGGTATTCCTGGCTGTTGATGACGAAATTGAGGGTCTTGATGCGGCCATCTCCTGCGGGGTAGAGGAAATTCACGTGCTGGATGCCATTGTCGGCAATGTATTTGATGATGTCGTCCTTCGTGAATTCTTCGCAGGGCTTTCCAATCGCGGCAATCAGCTTGTTCGGTGTCATCATAGTTGTGGCAGGGTTCGTTGTTGGGATAGGGGAATGGAATGCAAAAAACTACTTGTTGGTGGCTTCCAGCTCTTCGGCCAGGATGCCCGCCGCCAGGGCGCACAGTTCTACGCAGGGGCGCTTCTTGTAGAAATCGGGGGTGCGGGGTGTGGAGACCGGCGCGTCATTGCCTTCGGGGGGGAGTCCCAACAATTCACGGCAAATGAGGCTGCCGGTTTCCGCCTGGAAACGCTTAGCGAGCTTCTGCAGGAATGCGTAGTGGTCGTCCTTTAGTTGCTTGTCGGAGAGATCACTGAAGCCGCGGATGAGGTCGGCCGCCAGGAACATCCCCGAGACCGTCCCGCAGACCAGGCGCATCCGCGCAAAACCGCCGCCAAAACCCGAGGCGATTTTCATGAGGGTATCCTGAGGCATGCCGCATTCGTCGGCAAATGCACAAAGGACTGCCTGGGCGCAGTTGGCGCCATTTTGGAAGAATTCCCGGGCTTTGGCTTCCTTGGAGTTAATATAGTCGGTGGACATGGTCGTTCAATCAAATTGATTTTGTAGCACAACATGGCGAAAACGAAAAACCGCAGAAATGCACTGTAATGCAGAACTGCGGTTTTGAGATGAAAACGATGGAAAATCGCCTTCTTTTTTAGAGGACTTTCGCCAGGAAATCCTTCAGACGGGGGGATTTCGGGTTGCCGAAGAATTCCGCGGGGGAATTCTCCTCGGCCAGATATCCGCCATCCATGAAGACCACGCGGGTGCCGACCTCTTTGGCGAAGCCCATTTCGTGGGTGACCACAACCATGGTCATGCCCTGCTTGGCTAATTTTTTCATCAGCTCCAGCACTTCGCCCACCATCTCGGGGTCCAGGGCGGAAGTGGGTTCGTCAAAAAGCATCACCTTGGGCTGCATGGCCAGGGCGCGGACGATTGCCACGCGCTGCTTCTGACCGCCGGAGAGTTGCTGCGGATAGGCATTCGCCTTGTCCACAAGACCGACGAAATCCAGGACTTCCATGGCTTTCTTCTCGATTTCGGCTCGATTCGCGTGACGTACCAGCCTGGGACCGATGGTGATATTGTCCAGGATGGTCATGTGTGGGAAGAGATTGAAATGCTGGAAGACCATGCCCATTTCGGAACGAACGGCGTTCTTTTCTGCCTCGGAGGTGTGGATGATTTCCTTGCCTTCGAACCAGATTTCGCCATCGGTGGGCTTTTCCAGCAGATTCAGACACCGCAGGAAGGTGGATTTGCCGCCACCGGAAGGACCGATGACCACAACCACCTCGCCTTCGTCGATTTCGGTGGTGATGCCCTTGAGCACCTGGAGCTTCCCGAAGTTCTTCTTCAGGTTGTTGATTTTCAGTAGAACTTTACCCATTGCTTGCTCCTCCTAAGATCCATTCGAGACCACATCCGCGCCGGTATTGCGCAGATAGCGTTCCAGTTTTCCGAGGAACCAGGTGAAGGTCATCACAAGCACCAGGTAGATGGCGGCCACGGTGAGATAGGGCAGATAGACCGAGTAGGTCTGGGAACGGATGATGTCACCACCTTTCGCCAGGTCGATCAATGAGATATATCCCACGATGGAGGTGTCCTTCATCAGGACGATGAATTCGTTGCCCAGAGCGGGCAGGACATTGCGGATTGCCTGGGGCAGGATGATGTGAATCATGGTGCGCCAGTAGCTCATGCCCAATGCCCGTCCCGCCTCCATCTGGCCAGGATCAATGGAGGTGATACCCGCGCGGATGATTTCCGCCTGGTAGGCACCCGAATTGATGGCAAAGGCCAGGATGGCGACGATGACTTTGGAGTCAACGGATTTGAGGATGATGAAGTAGGTGATCAGCAACTGGACCACCATTGGGGTCCCGCGGATGACCGTCAGGTAGATCTTTGCCAGGATGTTCAGGAACGGAAAGAAGCCGTACTTGTCGTGGGAGGCACGGATCACGGCTACGATAAAGCCGATGAAAATTCCGATGATGATGGCGCAGACCGCGACCTGGAGGGTCACGCCCAGTCCATCAAACAAATATTCCCACCGGTTGTTTTTTGTGAAACACTGGTAGAATGCATCCTGGAAATTCTGCCACATGTTATTCCTTCAGAGCGTCGGCTTCCTTGGTGTAATCCTCGACCCACTTGTCGAGCTGGCCATTGGCCTTGATTTCAGTGATGACCTCGTTGATGACCGCCAGCAGCTCGGGCTGACCCTTGGCGATGGCAACCGCGTATTCTTCCTTGTTGACGAAATCGGAGAGAGCCAGGTTCGCAACGCCCTTCACGCAGTTCTTGGCGGGGTCGATGTCGGCGATGACCAGGTCAGCACGACCAGCCTGCAGAGCGGCCACGGCTTCCGCGGGGGAGTTGAAACGGTCGGGTTCCTGCTTCAGGGTCTCCACGACGTAGTTGTCGGAGGTGGTGCCGCCCTGGACTGCAATGCGCTTGCCCTTGCAGGCTTCGCCGGTCAGGAAGGGAGCGTCAGTCTTGTAGACAATCACGATACCCGTGGTGACGTAGGGGATGGAGAAATCCACATTCTTCTTGCGGTCCTCGGTGACGGTGATGCCTGCGGCGGCGATATCGGCCTTGCCGGAGATGACGGAGGGAATCACGGAGTCGAAGTTCACGCTGGCGGCGGAGAAGGGACGACCGAGCTTTTCGGCAACGGCCTTGCTGATCTCAACATCGATGCCGACGATTTCCTGCCCACGGAGGAATTCATAGGGAGGGAAGGTGGCTTCGGTGATCATGCGCAGGGGAGCGGCATTCTTGTTTGGGGCGGGCGCGGAGGCGTCGGCGGAGGCGGGAGCGCTGGTGGAGTTGTCAGAACCGCCGCAGCTGGCGAGGATGCAGCAGGCGAGTGCTGCCAGAACCATGGCAAAGTACTTCTTCATGAGTGTGAGAGAATGAGTTGATTGACGAACCGACCCGCCCGTTGCTCCCTGCAGGTCATCAGGGAAAGGCGGGAATACACAACAAGAAAACGGCATAATGTAATGCCTTGAAAGCAGTTTGTTGTGCGATAAAGCCCCGGGATTTTTCCCGGGTGGCTTGTCGTGTGTCCGGGGCGAGAGCCCCCGGGAAAGGGTGCGGAAAAGATTCTCCCGCGCATGAGTGCCCCCCCCGAGGTTCTCGCTTCGGGCACACGACTACCTTCCGACGGCGGGAACGCCGTCGCTACACCCCCCTGGGGGCTGTCGATCAATTCACCCGGAAGATATAGGTTGTTTTCTCCTCGGCCTCGATGGCGATTTCCTGGGAATATCCCGGGAGTGCCCTATATTCGGGCAGGAGTTGTGTAAGGCATCCAGGTTTTGGCAGATGGATAACGCGTGTGCCTGGCTTGTCCACATGCAGGAGGATGTATCCGTTGCTGGCGTAGATTGCCGCATTTTCGTCTTCGCAGTAGATATGCACGCCTGCCTCGTGTAGGATTGCCTGGAAGTCCTCTGGCAGGAGCAGTGTGTGGGTTCCCAGGTAGCTCTTGCCTGCGACCTCGTTGGGCTTTCCGGCCAGCACCACTTCCTTGCCCATGCGAAGCATCGGTGTGGCGTCTTTGTCACGGATGCCGAGCACTGGTGCCACACTGGGATTGCCCATGTAGAATTTCAAACGCGTGGAGCCATAGACATCCGTGATGGATTGTGATGTCCAGCGGAGGACTTCCGCTACACGGAAGCCGGTCAGCTTTTGGACTGCTTCCACGCTGGCGCCTTCTCCCTCCACGAGATACCCCGCCTGTTGCAGCCAGACCAGCGTCTTCCCTGCGTCACGGAGTCGCTTTGCCAGAGCGATGCGTTCGGGGGTGCAGAGCATGGCATCTAGGAAGATGTAGACTTTGTAGTCAGGCAGGTGGAGCTTTTCGTCCAGCAAATCAGAGAAGAGTATGGTGTCGTATGCGGCGCCCGTGTGCGCCAGGGAAACCCGCAAGTTGTTGCAGGAGAGCATGGGGCTGGGGTTGAAATCCGCCGAGTGGTAGATGACGGAGTCCATGTCGATGACGATGGCGGCCTCGGAGACGCAGTGGGTGTCCACGGAGGTGTCATTCCAGATGGGGAGCAACTTCTTCAGATATTCGCCAATCAGTGGATTGGGATACCAGCCATTGCCGAAATCGAAATACCAGAAGCCGAAGCCACCGCAGAGTGCCTGGCCGAAATCCCGTGCCATGAGCTGGACGGTCTCCCTGGGAGTTTCGGCAAAACAGTGCACATCCCCAAAGACTTCGTGGGTGCGGGTATCCGCTTCCATCAGATAAAGCTTGTTGTGGAAACGATAGCTGGCGGTCAGTCCCCGGGCAAATTGCGCTTCCCCGAATCTGCGGTTCCATTGGCCGTATGCGGGGGGCTGGGAATTGAAGTCCACGTCGGGGCTCTCCAGGAGGCGTTTCAGCAGGAAATGCTGTCCCACGCCAGCGAAAGGCATATCAAAGAAGTAGCCGTAGAAATTCCCCACCAGGCATCGCCGGTTGCAGGCTTCCTTGATGACGTGGTCGCCACCCAGCAGGAAATCCGCCGTGGATTCCACGATGCATGCCACGGAGTCCAATGCGCGGATATCACGCACGGGGTCATAGAGGGTTCCCGCGGAGGGCGTGGTGCGTTGCTTGAGGTTCGCCATGGGTGCGGTGGCCAGGGTGACCGAATTGTCACTCCATGCACTCTGCAATGCCTTGTCCGTACCGTATTTTCTGCGGAGGAATTCATGGAAGCGCTTTTGCATGGGTTTGGAGTTGTCGGGGGCTTTATCCATGCCGTTGTAGTGCCATTCCATGTAGACGCCCATGTCGTAGCGGTATCCGAAGACTCTGCTGGCCCAGGGTTGTGCCTCCACATAATCCACCATGGCTTTCAGGAAGCCATAGACATCCTTTTTGTAGAGTTCGCTGGCAAAGGATGGCGCCACGAAATTTGCGCCGTATTCGGTCCAGTAGTCGGGCTCGCCCTGCACCAGGTATTCGATGAGTTCCTCGGGGTGTGCGTCCATCCACCAGCGTGGTGGCATTCTGCAATCGATGTCGAAGAGCAGTCTTCCCTCAGGAGCAAGCAGGAAGGCATCGTATGGCCATTGGTTCAGGCAACTGAAATCATACTGCCCTGGTCCCTTCCAGATGTCCTTCATCTCCGCGCCCATCACGTAGAGACGCAACCCCGCATCACGGAAATTCTCCAAGCCCTTCACGAATTTCTCGTTGTGGAAATTCTGCATGTGGTGTGCGCTGTAGACCATGGCGGGGAATTCTTCCTCCCCGATGCGAATCATGGGCAGGTCATTTCGGTAGAAAACCGATGCCTCGGGCTTGGGTTCCTGCAAAAGACGCGCCTTTAATTCCGTAATCTTTCGCGCCTTCTCGTCACGGATACTCTTTCGAACAGCGCCCTCCTGATAACCGAAGAGCGCCTCCATGTCAAAACCCGCACCCAGCCAGGTGCCAAAGAGCAAATCACCATGTACTGCCGGAACGACAATTTCGCCTTTCTCCCAGGATGCCTTCGTGAATGCCTTCCATTCTGTTGACGAAAGAGTCTCCAGGCATACGCTTCCATCCGCACGGTAGAAGACGCCACGGCAGATTGCCCCACCTATGCCACCGCGGTTGATGCACATGAGCTCAAGACAGAGGGGGTTCCCCGCCTGGCAGAAGGGCGTCAAATCCGCAACGTGTGCGGGAAGACGTCCTTCCTGCAACGGCAGATTCTGAATGGCCAAATTTCTTCCGTTGATATATACGCGCCCTTCGTCATCAAAATGACAAATCAACTCTCCACGGACGGCATCCTGGGGGACGACCACATCCGTCCAGAAATAACGGGGCACATTCAGGCCATTGTTATCGTTCTCGGGATAGTGCAGCCAGTAGGGACGCGGGAATTCCTGTGCCAGCAACACAACTGCGCACAGCACGAAAAATAGCATGAAGAATTTTTTGCCCATAAGTGATGATGAAGCGGGTTCTACTCAGGTCATACAGTCGAATTTATGGGTAATGTAGTATCCGTACACGGAATTACCTCCCAGATAAGGGTGTACCGACGGCGTCCCCGC
>DCIO01000015.1 GCA_002315885.1 Lentisphaeria bacterium UBA1724 | reverse complement strand
GGGGTGGGGTTCTGAATAGTTACGAAAGGAACAATAAATAGTGTTTTTTTTGCGTTTATGTGGTTGACTTTTTGCGAAATTTTCCAATAATAGTGACAAAACTAGAACATTTTGCGTTTCTCCAATAGAATACAACCAGAATCACATCACAAAACCATGAAAAAATCCTTCACTTTGATCGAATTGTTGGTGGTCATCGCCATCATCGCCATCCTAGCAGCCATGCTCTTGCCTGCGCTCTCCAAAGCCCGTGCAAAGGCCCGCGCCATCTCTTGCGTCAACAACCAGAAGCAGTGCATCCTGGGACTCATCATGTATGCCGATGACTACGGCGATTACATCTGCATGCGCCTTGATCAGGGCGGCTACACCGGCTGGGAATACGGTTCCATCTATTCCAACGGTTCCTCCTACGTCCAGATAAACAAGGCGGGCGGAGACGGCGCCTGCGTGGGACTCGCCTACTGGCCCGTGGGTGTTGACTACTGCACCTTGGGGTCTCATACCAAGAAGGTCACCAACGTCGCGGAAATCCAGGACCACATGTATCATACCTACGCAATTCCCAGACACCGCGCCAATGGCACTGGCTCGGAAGCCGACTCCTACTGGGCCGGATTGGAACACAGCACCTACTCCTCCTTCGGCGTGCGTGGACAGACCCAGCGCCCCGGCAGCGGCAAAGTCGCTCCTTCCCAGAAGTGGATCCTCTCCTGCTCCGAATACTCCACTGGTCCCAAGACCGGCGCGGAAGGACAAATCATGGCCCTGAATTGCCGCGATGCAGGTTATTCTTCGACTTTCTCCACCATCAACTGCAGCCACAGCGGCATGGCGAACATGGCCTTCTGGGATGGCCACTCCGAGGCACTCGCCCCCAAGAAGGCCCTGGAAATCTGGGCATACGCGGGTAATGGCGCCATCAATAGCAACGTTAAGGTTATCATCGATGGCACTCTCTCCGCCTTCATCGATAACTTTGCCCGCACGATCTGGTAATTCCTACATAGGAAAAGCCTAAACGCACAAAGCGCCCGACGCATCTCGCTTCGGGCGCTTTATTTTTTGGGGGCGCATGGACTTGATTTTCACTCAGAATTGTATACAATATAAGTAAATTCTTCATCGAACAACATAGCCCAAATTCCAAAACATGAAAAAATCCTTCACTTTGATTGAATTGCTGGTTGTGATTGCCATCATTGCCATCTTGGCGGCCATGTTGCTGCCCGCATTGTCCAAGGCCCGTGAGAAGGCCCGTGCCATCTCCTGCACCAGCAACCTGAAGCAGATCCAGCTGGGAAATCTCCTCTACGCCAATGACGCAGACGACTATCTGCCTCCTACTTTCTGGTGGGCACGTGACTACGGTACCTACGGTGGCCCTGGTCCCTACGCCGACTACCTGAACGACAGCAATGTCTTTACCTGGTTCACCCTGAATCCCCTGGTCCCTGGCACCCCCATGAACGCCTACCAGTGGTGGCAGAAGGACCCCGCCGCCCGTGACCAGACAACCGCAGACCAGTCCAGTTGGCACAAGGTCATGCTGTGCCCCTCCTGCCCCACCAGCGAGCGCGTTGCAGGTAACATCGGCTACCAGGTCAGCCTGGGTTTCAGCTTTGAATATCGTGCCAAGACTGGTGCTTGGATGACAAGTGGAGATGCCTCCATCCGTCCCGCCGCAGACTGGCACCGCGTCAGTTCCATCAAATACGCTTCCCTCCATGTGAACTGCTTTGATGGCTCTGCCAACAACTCCATCCACACCGACTGGAAGTATCGTTCCTCTGCCAACATGCATCCCCAATATCTCTACCAGGAGCCCTACGTCGCCTCCTTCTTCCGTCATAGCCAGAACCAGAACTACTCCTTCACCGATGGACATGTGGAGGCAATCGGTATCTCCAAGGCCAAAATCGACAATGGCTCCACTGGTACCCGTTACCTGGTCAGCGACCTCTACTGGTATCCCAACTGCGATGCCTACGGTGGCGACAAAGGCCGCTAAGTCTTCGAACCTAACCTAGCAGGCCAGAAGGGCTGTCGCAAGACCTCGCTACGAGGAAATGCAACAGCCCTTTCGGTTTTATTATTCAGGGAAAAATCCCGTGGGATTTTGTTGCGAAAAAGAAGAAGAAATTACCACTGCGAATATATTTTGAAATACAACGGGATTTCTCCGTGAGACATCCTGGTTTCTTTCTTCATTTCTTTCGTGTTTTTCGTGGTTTCAACACATCCCCGCGTTGGGGATTTTAACCGCGAAAGTCGCGAGAATACAAAAAGCTATATCTTAGTGGGGGTAGTAGATTTTCATGTCGGAAGAGTCGAACAAATTAGAAAAGAAAAGTCTTGGTCGGTCATTGTATTCAACGACCGCGGGAATTCTTCTGAGTCGTATTTCGGGGTTGGCACGGGATATCCTGAGTGCCTGGTATTGGGGGGCGACGGGGGTGGCGCAGGCGGCGTATAATACCGCATTCGCCTTCCCAAACAACCTCCGTGCGCTATTTGGGGAGGGTGCTTTCTCCAGTGCATTCGTGCCGATGATGTCGGAGCATATCAGCAAAGACGAGAAGGACGCGGCCTGGAAGTTAGCCTCCCGTGCCATCACGTTGCAGCTCCTGGTGCTCTTGGCGATTGTGGCGGTGATTTCCATTGGCGCTGGCATCGCGGGCTTCCGCTTCGTTTTTGCCAACGAGACCGCCCAGACCACCTTGCAGATTATGCCGATGGTGATGCCGTACGCGGTCTTCGTCTGTGTGGCGGGGGCCTTGAGCGCCATGCTGAATAGCCTGCATTCCTTCTTCCTGCCGGCAATCGTGCAGGTGATTTTCAATGCCGTCCAAATCGGTACCATCATTCTTCTCTATTTCGGTTGGAAAAATGACAACCCCACTGCGCTGTGGATTTTCTGCGGAAGCACTATTGTCGCGGGAATTCTGCAGGACCTGGCGTTGATATGGGCATGCCGTCGATATGGCTATAGATATCGCTTTGACTTGGCGTTGCGGGATGTGGAAGTCCGTGCGCTATGCATGCGGATTTTGCCTGGATTGATTGGTGCGGGTGTGGTTCAGTTGAATAACGTGATAGACAAGGTGTTGGCGGTGAAGCTAGGTCCCGAGGCCGTTGGTGCGCTGAATTTCTCCCACCGGCTGATTTACCTGCCTGTGGGGCTCTTCGGGGTGGCCATGGGGATGGTTGCCTTGCCCGCATTGTCCCGTGCCCAGGCACAGGATGACCGCCAGGGCGTCTGCGAATGCCAAAATTACGCCTTGCGGACGATTCTCTTTTTGGCACTGCCCTGCACGGCATTTCTTCTGATTTGCGGTGACGAGGTGATTGCATTTCTTTTTCAGCGTGGGGCCTTTGTTGAGGCGGCGACCCAGGAGACCAACTATGCTTTGTGCTACTACCTGATTGGTTTGCCGGCATTCTGCTGTCTGAAGGTCGCCGTCAATCCCTTCTTTGCCCGGAAGGATACCCGGACTCCCATGGTCATTGGGTTGGGGTGCATGGTTGTGAATCTCATTTTGAACCTGAGTCTGATGTGGTCCATGCGCCAGGCGGGATTGGCGTTGGCATCCAGTATTTCTTCCTGGCTGAATATCATTCTGCTTTTTGTCTTCAATCGGAAATACCTGCCGGAATGGAGTGCCATTCCGACCATCAAGTCCGCGGTCGTGTTGTGTCTGGCCAGCGCACTTGCCGCGTTGGCGGGTGCGGGAACCCTGAAGGGTATCTACTCGCTGGATTTCATTGAGAGGATGCCACTGACTACTGGTCTAGGGGTGTTGGTATTCGCGTGCCTCGGGACATGCGCGGTGGTCTATCTTTTTGCCTGTGTGGCATTCCGACGTCCCGAACCCCGAGAACTCTTTGGGGCACTTCGGCGCAGAGGGAAAAAGTAACACCACTCGATACATTGAAATTTTCATCGTTCCGTTTTGTTTTTGTCAAAGCATAGGAAAAAACAAATGTCTACTGCTCCCATCAAAGTTGCGATTATTGGCCTGGATACCAGCCATTCCGTGGAACTGCCGAAGTTGATGGCGGATCCCAAGATCGAGCCAGAATACCGCGTGGCGGGGATGATTCCCACTCGCTGCCTCCGTTTTGACACCCCCTTCCAAAAGAAGGAGGGGCTGGATGCACGCCAGGCATACCTGGAGTCCATTGGCGTGATGGTCACCGAGGATTTCGATACCGCAGTGGCGGATTGCGATGCCATTCTCCTCGAAATCAATGACGCATCCTACCACCTGGAGTATTTTGAAAAATGCGCCCCGCTGGGCAAGCCAATTTTCCTGGATAAGCCCTTCGCAGATACCCTCGCCAATGCCCGGAAGATTCGTGCTATCGCCGAAAAGTACAACACCAATTACTTTACCTGCAGCTGCCTGCGCTTCTGCCCGGAGATTCAGGCAGCCAAGGCGAAGTGTCCCGCGCCCAGGGAAGCCGTCATCTGGGGACCCCTAGGCACTGCTCCCGCGGGTTCCAGCATCGTCTGGTACGGCGTCCATGCCACCGAGATGGCTGAGTTTGTCATGGGGCAGGGCGCCACTACCGTCGAACTCAACGAACACGGCAATGGCTATATGGCCGTGGTGAATTACGCGGATGGCCGACGCGCGATGATTTCTCTGAATCGGGACAACTACCAGTATGGCGGCGTCCTGCGTGATTTGCAGAATGACGCGGTATGCTTCAACGAGCCCATCGTGGAGCGTTTCTATCGTCCCATGCTGTTGAAGATTGAGCAGTTCTTCCGTGACGGGAAAGCACCCGTGGAGATTTCCGACTCCTTTGAGATCATGGCGCTGCTGGAGGCCATGGACAAGGCGTCCGTCACAGGCAAAGTCCAGGCGGTGTACAGCAAGTAATTTTTATCGTTTCACATAAAGGGAAAAACACAATGAAAAAGATCAAAGTTGGCATTATTGGTCAGGGTCGCAGTGGATGGGATATCCACGGCATTGCGTTGCAGCGTCCGAAACTGAAGGAGCTCTTCGAGGTAGTGGCGGTGTGTGACAAGTTGTCGGACCGCACGGAAGATGCTGTGAAGGCATACGGTTGCAAGGCATACACGGACTACAAGGATTTGTTGAAGGATCCGAAGGTGGAGTTGGTAGTGAATGCCACCCAGAGCGTGGACCACATCCCCGTCTCCATTGAGGCGTTGAAGGCAGGCAAGATGGTCTTGAGCGAGAAGCCCCTCTCTCCCAGCGTGGCGTTGGTGGAGAAGTTGGAGGCCACCATCAAGAAGACGGGCAAGTTCTTTGCGGTCTTCCAGCAGAGCCGTTTTGCTCCCACGTACCGCAAGGTCCTGGAAATCATGAATTCCGGCATTCTTGGTCGTATCGTGATGGTCAAGGTTGCCTTCAATGGCTTTGCCCGTCGTTGGGACTGGCAGACTCTCCAGGAGAAGTGCGGTGGCAACCTGCTGAATACTGGCCCCCATCCCCTGGACCAGGCTCTGCAGCTCATGGGCGATGTGGATCCCGAGAAGATTCTCTGCTATATGGACCGCGCCAACACCTACGGCGATGCCGAGGACCACGTGAAGTTGATCATGAGCGCCAAGAACCATCCTGTGGTGGATTTGGAAATCTCCAGTTGCTCTCCCTTCAATCCCTACGTCTATCAGGTCTACGGCACCAACGGCGGTTTGACTGGCGACCACAAGACTCTGAACTGGAAGTGGTATGATCCCGCCGAGGCACCCATGCAGAAGTTGATTCGGGAGCCCCTGGAAGGCCGCGCCTATTGCTCCGAGAATCTCCCCATGTACGAGGCCAGTTGGACCTCTTCCGGCGAGGGACTGGATTTCCATTCCCGCGTGGAGAAGTTCTACCTGAATCTCTTCGATGCCATCACCAAGGGCGCGCCTCTGGAAGTGCCGCTGTATCAGGTCAAGCGACAGATTGCGGTCATCGAGGAATGCCACAAGCAGAATCCCCTCTCTAAACTGAAGAAATAACCTTCCCCCTCAAAACATTACATACCATCATGTTGCAAGTTCACATTTTTGAAAACAAGGTCGAGTCCGGCAAGGCCGGCGCCGCACTTGGTGCGGAGCTGATTCGCAAGGCCATCGCCGAATACGGCACCGCCAATATCGTCGTGGCTACCGCTCCCAGCCAGAACGAGATGTACGACGCGCTGGTGAAAGAGCCCAATCTGGATTGGAGCAAGGTCAATATCTTCCATCTGGACGAATATATCGGCCTGGACGAGAACCACCCCGCCTCCTTCCGCTTCAACCTGCGCAAGGCATTCATTGACCGTCTGCCCTGCAAGCCCATGCAGTTCCACCCCGTCCAGGGTGAGAATCCCAATCCACAGGCGGTCTGCGATGCCCTGGAGGCGGAGATTGCTCCCTTGCGTCTAGATGTGGCCTTCATCGGCATTGGCGAGAATGGCCACATCGCTTTCAATGACCCACCCGCGGATTTCGAGACCAAGCGCTCCTATCTGCCTGTGAAGTTGGACGAAGTGTGCCGTCATCAGCAGTTTGCCGAGGGGTGGTTCCCCACCATGGATGCGGTGCCCAAAATCGCCATCTCCATGAGTGTTCCCCAGATCTTCAAGGCGAAGGCGATCATCAACACGGTTCCCGATACCCGCAAGGCCGCTGCGGTTGCGGCCGCCGTGGAGGGTCCTGTGACCAACATGTGCCCCGCCAGCATTCTCCAGACCCACGCGAACTGCCATCTGTATCTGGATGCGCCAGCCGCAAGCCTCCTGAAGGGGAAGTACTAGAATGAAGAATCCAGGTTGGGTGGATTTGCAGGTGAATGGCCACCACGGCGTGGACTTCAATAGCCCCGAATTGACGGAGGAGCAGTTCATTCGCGCAGCGGAGGAACTGCAGGCCGCGGGCACCGCGGTGTTTTTGCCCACGTTGATTACCAAGCCCATGGAGCTCTATCGTCGCAATGCGGCGGTGATTCGCCGTGCGGTGGAGAAAGCCCATCTGGAGAAGGTGGTCCCTGGCCTGCATCTGGAGGGGCCCTTCCTCTCTGGACGTGGTATCGGCGCCCACAACCCCGATTGGCTGCAGATTCCCACTCCCGAGACGATTCGGGAACTCTACGACATCACGGGTGGGTTCATCAAGCTCCTGACCATGAGCGCCGAGGCGGAGAATCTCGCCGAGGGTATCCAGGCCGCCCGGGAATTGGGCATCAAGGTCTCTGTGGGACACCACATGGCCGGGTATGCCCAGGTCCACGCCGCCGCCGATGCGGGCGCGGAATATCTGACGCACCTGGGCAATGGCTGTCCCAATCTGATGGGACGCCACGAAAATCCCCTCCTGGCGGGGTTGGCGGAAGACCGTCTGACGGCCTTCATCATCACGGATGGCCACCATCTGCCTGGGGACTTGATCAAGGTCATTCTGAAGGCAAAGGGCGCCGATAAGGTGATTGTCACCAGCGATGCCAGCGATGCGGCGGGGATGCCTCCCGGCCCCATGGAGATTCTGGGCAACCACGCCATCCTGACTCCCGAAGGGAAACTCTATAATCCCGAGAAACAGTGCCTGGTGGCCGCCGCATGCGTGATGCACCGATGCATGGAATTCCTGGATTCACTGGGCGTTCTCACCGAGGAAGAGCTACTGAAAGTGGGACGCATTAACCCCCTGAAAGCCCTGGAAAACTAATGCTTAATTGTGAACTTCCTGTAGTTTTTTACA
>DCIO01000124.1:16380-16824 GCA_002315885.1 Lentisphaeria bacterium UBA1724 | reverse complement strand
CGTCGGTACACACCTTCGACGGCGGTGACGCCGTCGGTACACACCAACCACCATCATGAAAAAATACACACTCCTTTTTGCCGCGTTGCTTTTGTCGACCGCACTCTTCGGTAAAGTCAAGCCAGACGAAAACATCTTCGTCAACGGCATGCTCCAGACGGACCGTACGGACACTCCGCCCTCCTGCTGGGCTGTCCACGCTGGTGGGCAATTCATGGAATACAACATCTCCGGGGGTCCCGAGGACAAGCCATTCGTGCGCTTTTGCAACGCAGGGGAGCAGGCGAAGCTGGAGATCAGCCTCCGTCAGAGCGGCCTCAAGCTGGTAGCGGGGGAACGCTACAAGCTCTCCGCCTGGGTGAAGGGCGTCAATTTTCAGTGTAACGGCGCTGGCGTAGGGGTCATCAACCAGGGCTGGACCCAATCCATGATGCTGAAAATCCC
>DCIO01000124.1:0-16299 GCA_002315885.1 Lentisphaeria bacterium UBA1724 | reverse complement strand
TTCACCGACTACCAAGCCGTCATATACGTCTCCAATATCGCAGGTGAGGTTGATTTCGCAGACGTGCAGCTCTACGCGCTCTCCGAAGCCGCCCAGGAAGGCACTACCCCCAGCGAAACCGCCAACACGCTGGGCAGATTCTTCCTCTATCCTGTGGAGCCCCTCTTGTGCAATATCCCCAACACCAACCCCGTGGTCACCTTCAAGGCAATGCCCCCCGCCGGGAAAATGGCAGACGGGTTGAATCTCGTGGTGCAATTGGATGATGTGGACTACTCCATCACCCGCCCCCTGCTCTACGGTCAAAATACCATCACCCTCCCCAGCGACGTCCACAGTGGCAATATGCAAGTCTCCGTCGTAGATTTCGAATCCGGCGACACCGTCATCCAGGAGACCTTCCCCTACGCCGTGGTGGAAATGCCCGTGGTCACAGAAGGCCAGCGGAAGCGCCTGAACAACCTGGTGGTGGAGCTGGTGAACGCACCCCTCGCCGCCAAGGCCGATGCCCAGGAATTCCACTTCTCCCTGCTACGGGATGGCTGGGTCTTTATCGCCGCAGAAAATGCCGCCAGCGAGAATTTGAGCATTGTCCTGGATGGCAAGACCACGGTGATCGACGCCACCACGCCGCGTCTGGAAGTCTTCCGTGAATTGCAGATCGGCGACCACACTCTGGTCGTCACTGGCGCCAATGCGGGTGGCAATCTGGTGGTTCGCTCCATCCCC
Source organism: Lentisphaeria bacterium UBA1724 (assembly GCA_002315885.1). Taxonomy (GTDB): domain Bacteria; phylum Verrucomicrobiota; class Lentisphaeria; order Oligosphaerales; family Oligosphaeraceae; genus UBA1724. The sequence continues at coordinate 15,570 of DCIO01000124.1, read as the reverse complement.
GAGATTTTCAACTACTGCCCCAATGCCAACAGCCTGGTCACAGAGAATCCCCCCTACGATTGGGAATACCACAAGAAATACAGCCTTCCCGCCGTCACCACCCAGAATGGCGGCAATCCCCCCAAGGACCCCGGTGAAATGGAGCGCTTCCACCAGCTGGGCTACAAATGGCTGGCGAACCTGAATACCTCCTACGAGCCCTCTGGCGCCTCCCTGGCTGCCAAACTGGAAAAGAGCACGGGCATGAATGACCCCCGTTATGACGGCCTGACCTGCGACGAGCAGTTCTTCAACCAACCCGCATACATCGTCTACTACGCGGACGGCATCAAGGCATACAAGAATCCCAACAACCGACTGATCTACACCTGGATTTGCGGAAAGCCCTTCCCCAGCGGCTGGGCGGAAGACTTCCTGGCCACCTGCGTCAACGCATCCCGTGGCCGCGGCAAGCTCCTGCGCGAGGCATACTGCCGCACGCAAGACAGCCTGGAGAAAGCCGAGGAATACCTGAATGACAACATCCTGGACACCGTAGTCCAGTTCAAGAAATGCTACCCGAACATCCTGGCCAACATGGGCATCATCCTGGGCAATTTCAACCAGCTGCCCATCCTGACTCTGCGCCATCACCCCGCCGTCGACTACAAATACTACCTGGATATGCAGATGAACCTCCTGGCTAACAACCCCGAGTGCCAAGACCTGGGTTGCGTGGGATACTGGGGCAGCTACTACGCAGATGACGAACTCCATCGCTGGAGCTACATGCTCCTCCGACACTACTGCGTGGAAGGCAAGACCACCATGCTCTCCGACGAATACGGCTTCAGCTACATCCCCGGCATCGTGGTCAATGGCGATTTCACCGAGGGCTTCCTGGCCTGGGAATGCACGGGCAATACCTCCCTGGATAAGGTTTCTGGCTTCGCCAACGCCTCCCAGAACCGCTGGGGCGGCAACAATGGCGTGGGAGATACCTTCGCCGTCCTCTCCAAGGAAAAAGACGAGGTCTCCACTCTCAGCCAGACCGCTTTGGGACTCACTCCCGGAAAAACGTACCTGCTGGAATTCTCTACCTTCGATGTGGATGACGTCAAGGCAAAACGCATTGACGGACGGGATTTCGGTATCCGTGCCACCCTGGACGAAAATGCGGAAATCCAGGAGAAGCTCTGCTGGCAGCACATCGATAAACGGGAACAAGGCCGCTACGCACACAACAACGGCTGCGCACGCCCCAACCTCCACCACATCGTCTTCATCGCAAAGGACTCCAAGGTCAACATCACCCTGGATAACAAGCTGGCAAAACCCGGCGAAAACCTGGGCGTGAACTGCTTCTCCGTTACACCATACCTTTATTAATGCTTAATGCTTAATGCATAATGCTTAATGTCGGAGGGGGGAGGTATCCCCCTTACCCCCTCTTCTTCAATTCGCAATTCGCAATTTTATTTCACCCCTAGTGAACATAGTGTTTGCAAAAAGTGTCAAGTTTTCTTGACACTTTTGGATATTTTCTTCGCAAGTGTCAAGTTTTCTTGACACTTGTGGATATTTTCATCAAAAGTGTCAAGTTTTCTTGACACTTTTAAGCAATGTATAACAGTAGTCCCAATACGGGATAATTATCCCAAAATGGTGATTTCACGGGATAAGGTCTTGCAACCCGAGAATGGTATCCAGCACTGCAATATTGTGGATTTCCTACTCAATCGATAGCGCGGCTAGGCCTTACTTTCCAACAGGATGGTAACCTGGAATCTGTCTATGTAGCTGAACCAGGCTAGGCGGTCACGCCTTGCTTTCCAACAGGATGGTGACGGGTCCGTCATTGAGGAGGGAAACCTGCATATCTGCCCCGAACTCGCCAGTCTGGACGGTGACTCCGAAGGTCTTGAGGGCCTTGACGAAATGCTCGTAGCAGGGGATTGCCAGGTCGGGTTTAGCGGCGCCCGTGAAGGATGGCCTGCGTCCAGAATTGGCATCCGCATAGAGAGTGAATTGGGATACCACCAGAATTTCTCCCTGGATATCCAGCAGAGAGCGGTTCATCTTATGCTGCTCATCCTCAAAAATGCGCAATTTCACACAGCGGTCCGCCAGATAATCCGCGTCTTCCAGGGTGTCCGTAGGCGCCACCCCGAAGAGTATCATCATGCCATTGCCGATTTTCCCCACGGTTTGCCCTGCGATATCCACCTGGGCGTGCTTTACTCGTTGAATTAGTGCTCGCATGATTGTGAAAAAGATTCTTTGCGATTCATTTGCGCGTAAGTTCCCGTTTTCGGAAGAAGAACCACACCACAGCCATACTGATGACCATGGTGACCACATCCATGATTGGCTGTGCCCAGATGATATTGGTAAAGAAGAAACAGGCCTCCAGCAAGAACATCAGGGGGATATCCAGCGGGCCTTTGCGAAGGATAGAGAGTCCGAAGGCGGTCTTGGGGTAGTTGATTGCCTGGAAGAATGCATCGATGGTGGTATTCAGCGCATAGAAGGGAATGGACAGACAGAGCACCCGAATGAAACTCGTGGCGTATCGGACAGTCTCCGGATCCCGGATGAACATCTGCGACATGGGATGGGCGAAGATTTCCAGGAACATCACGATGACCAGCAGGACGCCGAAGGCCATCTTCAGGGTCGTATAAAGGATATCCCGCATCTTCTCATGGTTTCCTGAAGTGTAGGAATACGCCATCAACGGCAGGGCGCCCTGGGTGATGCCGATGGCGGTATGCACAGGCAGGAAATCCAGTTTCTTTGCAATCCCCAATGCGGCGATGGCCTGATCGCCGTGGGCGGAAACCAGGATATTCATCACGTTGTTGGAGATAGCAGAGCAGAGCATGATGACGGCGGAAGGCAGTCCCACCGTCATGACCTCGCGAGCAAGGGACCATCGCACCAGCACATCCTGCAATCGGAAAGAGAGACAAGTGACCGCGCGATGACGCCATACCACCGCCAGCAGATAGAGCAACGCCACGCAATTGGAGAGCATTGTTGCCAGCGCGGCGCCCTCCACGCCCATTCCGAAGCCGAAGTCGAAGATAAAGAATGGATCCAGAATGACATTCAGGATACACCCCAGCATCAACCCCGTGCTGGCATGGCGTGCGCGACCCTCGGAGCGCAACAGATGCGCCAGAGTCATGCTGACTGCCGTAGGCACGCCGCCGACAATGAACATCCAGAAGAGATATTGCCGCGCGTAGGGCAACACCGTATCAGAGGCCCCCAGGAAGCGCAGGAATCTATCCCCCGCCAGATACGCCACCAGAGAGCATATCGCGCTAGTGACCAACGCGGCGTATCCCGAGAAAGCGGATGCCTTGTTTGCGGTGGGGTTATCCTTCCGTCCCAGGGCCCGTGCCATCATGCTTCCGCCGCCCACGCCCCAGAAATTGGCGATGGCGGTCAGCACGAGAATCACGGGGGTAGCCAGAGCGATGGCGGCGAACTGTTCGGGGGAATTCAGGCTCCCCACATACATGGAGTCCGCATAGCTGTAGATCACGGAAATCAGCTGGCTCGCCACCGTAGGCAGCGCCATGGCGAGGATTATCCCCGCGGTGGATTTCCGCTGGAAGAGCTCCTCCAATTTCGATTGTGTCTGTGATCCTTGCATCAGCGCGGCAATGGTGAAATCTGGTAATTTTTCTTAAGTTACCACCTTTATTGCGGTCGGGCGTAGATTTCGCGGTCAAGAGCCTTTTCGGATGCGCCCACCACCAGGGCAGTCACGGCGTCGCCGGTGATATTTCCCACCGTGCGGAACATATCCACGATGCGGTCCACGCCCAGGACGAGTCCGATGGCGCCCAACGGCAATCCGACGCTCTGGAGAACCAGTCCCAGCATGATGACGCCCGCGCCAGGCATGCCCGCAGTGCCGACGGATGCCAGGAGGCACATCAGGATAATCTGCGTAATCTGCCCTAACGTCAGGTCAATGCCGTAGAGTTGTGCGATGAGGACGGCGGCGCATCCCTGCATGATTGCGGTGCCGTTCATGTTGATCGTTGCGCCCAGGGAAAGAATGAATGTGGAGATGCTTCTGTCAACGCCAAGCAAATCGGTGACTGCGCCAATATTGGAAGGCAGTGTGGCGTTGCTGCTGGATGTAGAGAAAGCCAACAGCATGACAGGCGCGAATTTCTTGTAGAACGTCACGGGAGAGAGCCTGGCCAAGCAAAGAATTAAAATGGGATAGACCACAAAGAGCAGCACCGCCAGAACCAGCAGGAAGCAGATGATGTATTTTCCCAAGGGCAACAGCACTGCGGCACCGAAATTCGAGAAGGTATTTGCCAACAGGCAGAAGACGCCGTATGGAGCGACGCAAAGAATCATCTCCACCACCTTGACATTCAATGCATCAATCTCCTCCAACAGCGCCATGATTTTCGGCACCTTGTCCTGGATTTTCGCCAGGGCAATGCCGAAGGCCACCGCAATAAAGATAATCTGGAGCATATTCGCATCCACCAGAGATGTGAAGAGATTGGAAGGAACCAACGAAGCGAGGGTATCGCTAAAGGAGGAAATCGTGCCCTCCAATTTCACCCCGCTGTCCTCCGGCAACGCGATGGAACAGCCCTTGCCAATGCCGATGGCAAAGGAAGCCGCAATGCCCATTACCGAGGAAAGGACGGTGGTCACCGCAAAAATGATGACCGTCTTCAAGCCAACGCGTCCCAGCAGTGCGGGGTTGTTCATGGCTGTGACACCCCGCATCATGGATACCAGCACCACGGGCACCACGATCATCCGGAACATATTCAGGAATAGCGTTCCACCCAGGTCGAAAAGGCGGACACCCAGGAGTTCCCTCATGATTTCCTGACTCGGGGAGAATTTGTTGTAGGCGATGCCCACCACAATTCCCAGCGCCATGCCAATGAGAATCTTTACGGGAAGAGACAATTTACGAGAAGTAGCCATAATGGATGGGATGTAAGTTGTTGTGTGATTTCTAGAAACAAAATTCTGTCCAGGGACCATCTTGGAGTCGGATGACCATCTGGCGTTTTGCGGGCTCGGCGAGCACCTGGAAGAGGGTTGCAATCCATCGCGCACCACCATCTTCCACCGTGAGCTCGAAGATGCGCTTCATGGTCTCCAAATCCCCAGTGCCAGCAGGCACCTTCGATGCCTGATTCAGAAGCGCCTGACGACGACACACGGAGGAAATGGCTCCGCCGGCGGAGGCCACGGGACGATTCTGCCAATTGGGATGGACAAAGTGGTTCGCCATCGCCAAAGCATCTCCATCCCCTGTCACCACGGCGGATTCCCGGATGCTCCATTCGTAGGAGAAGCACCGCGTGGCATCCGCTACGCCGATGACGTAGTTGTATTGGGCATCCCGTTGCTGTAGCATCCCAATCGCCTCCTCAGCGCTCCGTGATTGCGTCAGCACTTCCCAGAGCTGCCAGGCATTGTGTATGCGGGAAAAATCGACCTCGGTGGATGCGAAAGATGCGTCATTAAGTTCGATGAAGAGTCCTGTGGAGTTCATGCCCGTAGTCATGTAGAGGCATCCTGGGAAATTCAGAACGGCAAAGGAGAGCTCGCTATCCGTGGGGTGGTAATGAGTCAGCACCAGCCCCAATTCGGAAAACTCTGGTAGCCAGTCGTAATTGCGCCCATAGAGCACCTGCCCATCCCGTGTCTTGTCTCCGTAGAGCGCCAACGCAGAGCATTTTCCAGGCATCGCGTTCTGGAAAAACTGCACCAGGCGGTTGACGTATGCGACCTCGACCACGTTGATGCGCTTCAGTTCCTCCAACGTAAGCCCGGCGCCCTCGGAGACACCCAGGAAGAGCTCATCCACCACAGAGACCCCCACGGGCAATCCACGAGGGAAAAAATACTCCGGAGACATATTCGGGATCTCTTTATCCACAAATGCCAAAACATGCCGCAATTCCTGCGCAAGACGGACGCCGTATTCACGGCCCATCTCGCGCCAACTGCCACGTAAATTCAAAATGGTAAGCTTCTCTTCAGACATCCTAATTCGTCCCTGGCACAATTCCGAAATGAGAAGAGGGGGCAAGGGGGATACCTCCCCCTCCTTCATTAAGCATTAAGCATCAAGCATTAAGCATTATTCTCCGAGTCTTCTGAAGTATTCCTGGACTTGCGGGCGGTATTTTTTGGGAAGTGGCACTGCGGAATGGGTGTAACGCAAGGCATCCTCGCCCATCATCTTGGCCAGCTCCTCCCGCAGGAATGCCCGTGCGGCCTCCAGCGCCGCCAGCGCCTCCTGTGGCGTGCCCTTCATGGCGGCCTCGCCCAACTGGGAGAGTTCTCCCGTATGGAACTTCTCTCCTAGCCCCTTGAGGCTCTGAGCGGCATTCCGCTGGGCGTCATTCTGGGCTTGCTGAGATTTCGCCTGGGCCAGTTCCCCCGCACGTTCCTGGAGTTCCTCCAGCGCCTGCTGGAGTTCCTCGGGAGTGTATTGCGGAATCTGTTCGCCTGCATGGGCCAGTTGGTCCCGCCAGTGCTCCAGGGCATCCGCCGCCCTGTCCTGACTCTCGGTAGCCCGTTCAAACCGCCCGTAGAGCAACGCATTCTGGGCTTTCTGCTGGGCTTTCTGGACATCGTCGGCAGCCGATGACCGAAGCGCCTCTGACAACGCATCCGCCGCCTGGGGAAATTGCCGACTGAGATTCTGGAGAGATGACGCGGCCTCCTCCCGGAAACGCTGGCTCTTCTCCTGAAGGGCGCTCTGGGCATCCCGTGCGGCCTTCTTCTCTTCGGCACTAGGAATGCCCTGCCCCATTTTTTCGGAATTCCGCGCCTGCTGGCGTTGCTCTTGAGCCAACTCGTCGGCCTTCTGCGCCAGGCGATCCATCTGTTCCAAAGACTCCTTCCGCAGGGCCTCCTGAAGCAACGACTCTGCTGTCGTCAGTGCCTGAACAGCGCGGTCGCCACGCAAGCGTGCGTTGTTGACATCCCCATGCTCCAGCTGTTCCGCGGCCCCCACCAGCTCCCGGGCGGCCTCCCGAATGGGCGGCACCGCCGCAGCCGCGCTAGCCACAGATGCCACCGCACTGCCGATGTCATTGGACCGGGAAGCCAATCGACGTTCCACAGCGGCATCCTTCGGGGACAACTCCGACAGCACCTGCTGTTCTTCACGGCGGAGTTGCTGGATGTCATCCAATGCCTGCTGCAACTTCTGCATATCGAAATTCCGGTCGCCTTTCTGGGATTGTGACTGGTCCTGACTTTGCTTCTGGTCCCCCGATTGTTCCGACTGCTGTCCAGACTGCCCTTTTTGAGCCATCTGCTGGGCATTCTGTAGCAGCATCCACGCCAGGCGCGTCAGTTGTGTCAGTGCCCGTTGCTGCGGTTTTCGCGACGGCAGGAGTTGTCCCGCCTCCACCAACCCGCCGGCTTCTTCCAAAGCGCGGGTGGCATTCACGAAAAATTGTGCCAAATCGGGGGGCAACTCCGCCACGCCCGCATTCTTCGCCACCACCACCTGCCGTCCGGAAACCGCCACTGCCAGGCTGCGTAAATCCCGAGAGAGTTCATGCTGTTCCCGCAAGGCGAGTTCTTCCGAGACGTATTCCCTGCGTGCTTCCGCATCCTGCGTGCCACGCAGAAGGCGCTTGGACTCCGTAATCAGGTCATCCACGCTCATCTCCTGGCTCTTCTGGTCACCCTGCTGATTCTGACCATCTGCAGGAGGCATGTCCTCCGTGGCAGGAATCACCGTCAGGAAGAACATCGAACTACGAGAAGCATGGCCCTTGGGCTGGCGATTATCCAATGCCTCCAGCCATCCCGAGACCACCTGGCCCCCTTCCAGCGTCCCCAAGTCAATCGCCTGGTTGATATCCACATTCTTCTGAGGGGCGTCCCGCCACAATTCCTTCGTGACTTCCTCCCCTTCGTCAATCACGAAATGCAATGCGACCTGGCTGACACCGTAGTCATCCGAGGTCATTGCCACCAGTGCAGGGCGGGTATTCGGCGTGATTTTCTCGTCCTCTTGTGGTGCCACCAACTCAATCAGTGGCGCCTGGTCGGGACGCACGGTAGTCCGGAAGGCCGTGCCATCTGCCGAGACATCCTCCATGAAGAAACGAGGCAGATAGACCGCCTGGTTTCGCGGGAAGAATTCCACGGGTGGCGCGTAGAAGGACTCGCCATCCACCAATTCCCAGCGCTGTTCGATGGGCATTTCGCAATCCATGGAGAGCATCTCGCCCTCCACCAATTCCAAATCCTGGAATTCCTGGAAGGTGCGCGCCTCCAAGCCCGTATATTCTGGAGGGCGCGTGGTGATGGTCACCGACTTCGGCGCAGGGGGCACATAGACGATGAATTTCCGCCAGCGAGATGCGGCATTCTTGGTCACCACACGATAATACGTCTCCTCCGTCAAGTCAAAGAGCGTCAGATGCCACGCCTCATCCGCACCGCAAATCATGGCCTCCTTGCGATGCACGCCACCCTGCACACTCTCCAAAAAGACACCGCCCTCCACGCCATACCGCTGGATGCGCGCGGAAATCGCCATATCCTGGTGGACGGGTATCTTCTCGGGAAGTCTCTCTATCGCCACCGCCTCCACACCAATGGTGCGGTTCCAAAAACGCTCCCAGGCGCCCTGCCCCAAAAAGACCAGGCCGCCTGCGCAGAACAGCGCCAACACCAGAGTCAGGGGCCGCCACTGGGGATACCAGGACTGGGCATGCTTCAATGCACGGCACTCCTCTTTGAGATAGCGCTCCTGGAGTTCCGAGAGGTATTCCTGCTGAAAGGCGTCCGCATTTGCGGAATTTGCCTCCAACTCCAACGCGGCCTCCAGGCGGTCGTAGTCGTGGGGGCGGTCGTGGCGGAAATCCCTGCATAGCGACGACAGGGAATTGCTGCGTTTCAGCCAATAGCTCCAACCCAGCAGAAGCACCACGCCCACGAAAATCCCTAACTGAAGAAGTTGGAAGGCGGTTTGCTCCGAGACGCGGTCCCCCAGCACCGCGCTCAAGGCAGACAGCCCCAGGAGAATCCACACAATGCGCCATAACAGCATTGCCCGAAAACGCCGACGGCTGATTTTCCGCACGGCGTCATGCAATGGCTGTGGACGGCTATTCTTCTTTGCGCGGTTCTCCAGTGGCATCTGCCGATACTTACATCCGCTCTTTCAGGCGGGCGATAATCTGGTTGGTGGAGGCGTCGTGTGCCAACGGCGCGTCCGCGGGGGCGGAGAAGTCCTTGAGGATATTCTTCGCCAGGACTTTGCCCAGCTGGACGCCCCACTGGTCGAAGGAGAAGATATTCCAGATAACGCCCTGGGTGAAGATCTTCTGCTCGTAGAGTGCCATCAGGCGTCCCAGGGTTCGGGGATCCAGCTGGTCTGCCAGGATGGTGTTGGTGGGTCGATTTCCCTCAAAGGTCTTCTGGGCCGCCAGCGCATCGGAGATGCCCTTTTCTTCCGCCTTGACCTGCTTGGTGGATTTGCCGAAAGCCAGCGCCTCAGTCTGAGCCACGAAATTCGCCATCAGTTTCTTGTGGTGGTCGCCCACGGGAGTCTGGGAGCGGCAGAAGCCGATGAAGTCGCCAGGAATCAGCTTGGTGCCCTGGTGAAGCAGCTGGAAGAAGGAGTGCTGGCTGTTGGTGCCGGGCTCGCCCCAGATCACGGGGCCCGTCTGCCAGGTCACACGCTTGCCCTGCTTGTCCACGGACTTGCCATTGGATTCCATGGAGACCTGCTGGAGATGCGCGGCGAAGCGATGCATCGCCTGGTCATAGGGCAGGATGGCATAGGACTGTGCGCCGTAGAAGTTGTTATACCAGATGCCCAGCAGCGCCATGATGACGGGCAGGTTCTTTTCCAGGGGCGCGGTGCGGAAATGGTTGTCCATCTCGTGGTGTCCTTCCAGCATCTCCTCGAAGTGCTTGGGGCCGATCTGGAGCATGATGGGCAGACCGATGGCGGAGCAGAGAGAGTAGCGGCCGCCCACCCAATTCCAGAAGGCGAACATATTCTTCACGTCGATACCGAACTTGGAGACCTCCTCCGCATTGGTAGAGACTGCCACGAAATGCTTTGCGATGGCCTCGGTGGAGGCGAAGCTGGAGAGCACCCAGTTGCGGGCGGTATTGGCGTTGGTCATGGTCTCCTGGGTGGTGAAGGTCTTGGAGGCCACGATGAAGAGGGTCTCGGCGGGATCCAGTCCCCGGAGAGTGTCGCAGAGGTGGAAGCCATCCACGTTGGAGATGAAGAAGCAACGCAGAGCGGGGGTACCGAAGGCTTTCAGAGCCTCGCAGGCCATCTTGGGACCCAGATCACTGCCGCCAATGCCGATGTTCACGATGTTGCGAATCGGCTTGCCAGTATAGCCCTTCCATTCACCAGAACGCACCTTGTCGCAGAAAGCGGACATCTGCTTCAGCACGGCGTTGACCTCGGGCATCACATCCTTGCCGTCCACCTTGATGGGGGTGTTGGAGCGATTGCGCAGGGCGATGTGAAGCACCGCGCGCCCCTCGGTCTCGTTGATCTTCTTGCCCGTGAACATGGCCTCGATATTCTCCTGCAACTTGGCCTCCTTCGCCAGGTCGAAGAGGAGCTTCATGCCCTTCTTGTCAATGCGGTTCTTCGAATAGTCCAACAGGATGTCCTTGTACTCCGCACGGAAGGTGGCGGCGCGCTTGGAATCCGCGGCGAAGAGCTCCGCGATGGTAACGTCTTTGGTGGCTTCAAAATGCTTCTGGAGGGCATTCCAGGCTTTGGTAGAGGGATTTTTCATGGTTGGTTTGAGTTTTCGCGCTAAAGCGCAGGAAGTTTCGCGCTAAAGCGCTTGAGTTTCGCGCTAAAGCGCTCACACAGGACAGAAAATTGGGAACGGAAAGAGCTGATGGAAATTCTGGGAAATTGCGGTAGCGAGGGCCTCTGGGGCGAGGCCCTTCTGTTGGGCGATTGCCTGGATGAGTGCGGAGATTTCCTGGGAGTCGTGGCCTCGGTAGGGCGCGTCGCTATCCACCAGCAGTCGTTCTGGGGGAATTGCGCGGATTGCGGTAGCGAAGCGCTTCCCTGGGGTGAGTGCGTCAAAGCCCAGGGAGAGGTAGATACCGGGAAAATCCAGCAGCCGCCGGGCTTCCTGGGCACTGCCGTGGAAGCCATGCACCACCGCACGCAGACTGGGGAACTCACGGAGCGTCGCGATTGCATCATCCCAGGCACGCACCAGATGCAACACCGCGGGACGATTCATGCGGACTGCCAGCGACAACTGCCCGTGGCACCACTGACGCTGGAGAGACATCGCGGGACGATTCGGACAGCCGTCCAAACCCACCTCGCCCACCGAACAACCTGGATGCGCCCGAAGAAGCGCCTCCAGGCGCCCCAGCGTCTCCTCCAGGTCGTATTCCGCAACATGCCAGGGATGGACACCCAGCGCGGGAAGCAGCGGTGCGGAACTTGTCTCCAACACCGCCTGCCAGTCGTCTGGAGTGATCCCGGCGACTACACCACCTGCCAACCCCGCGGTCTTCTCCACTGGCAAATGAAGATGACAATCGGTGTAGGGCATGGTCCTGCGCGAGGCTGGGCCTGTGCGAGGCAATACCATTGCCTCGGCGGTCTTACGCGAAGTACTCTACGCCGCTGGCGAAGATCCCCTGGTCCTTGATGCCGGGGACATTCTTGCCCAGGTTGGCATCCCAGGTACGCTCGGAGTGGCCCATCTTGCCCAGCACGCGACCATCGGGAGAGGTGATACCCTCGATGGCGTTGACGGAGCCGTTGGGATTCCAGGGCATCGCGTTGGCGGGCTTGCCGTCCAGATCCGCATACTGGAAAGCGACCTGGCCATTGGCCACCAGTTCCGCAACCTGCGCAGGAGAGGCGAAGAAACGCCCTTCACCGTGGGAGATCGCCACTGCGTGGACATCGCCTACGTTGGCCTTGCGGAGCCAGGGAGACTTCACGGAGGAAACCACGGTATTCACCATGGTGGCGGCGTGGCGTCCCAGGGTATTGAAAGTCAGGGTGGGCGCATCGGCGGCCAGTGCGGGGAGGATTTCGCCGTAAGGCACCAGCCCCAGCTTGATGAGCGCCTGGAAGCCATTGCAGATACCCAGCATCAGACCATCCCGCTTGTGGAGCAGCGCCTCCATGGCCTCTTTCACGCGGGGATTACGGAAGGTGGTGGCAATGAACTTGCCAGAACCATCGGGTTCGTCACCGCCGGAGAAACCGCCGGGGAACGCCACGATCTGAGCGTTGTCAATCGCCTTGACCAGCTTCTGGACGGAGTCCTCGATATCCGCGGCAGAGAGGTTCCGGATGAGCACCAGCTCGGGAATTGCCCCTGCGGCGGCGAATGCCTTGGCGGTATCCACTTCGCAGTTGGTGCCAGGGAAGACGGGAATCAGCACGCGGGGACGAGCCACCTTGATGGCGGGAGCGATGGTGCTGCGCTTGGCAAAGGGCTCCCAGGTCGCCACGGGCACTTCGCCCGCTTTGGTGGGGAAGGTCTTCTCCAGGGGACGCTCCCAGGTGGGAATCGCCTCGTAGAGAGGATAGCGCATCGCATTGCCGATGGTGATGGCCGCATCGTCGGTGGTCTTGCCGATGACCTGGTAACCAGGCAGGGGCTCGGCGCTCTCCACCAGGATTGCGCCGTATTCGGGAGTGAAGAGGCTGCCCAATTCGGCAGGAGCGTCCCCCTGGAAGCCAATCAGGTTACCGAAGCACATCTTGGAGAGCGCCATGGCGATACCGCCACGACCCACGGTCTGTGCCGCCAGGATCTTTCCTTCCTGGATGAAGCCATGCAATGCGGCGAAGTTCTTGCGCAGGACCTCGAAGTCGGGAGTGCCATCGGCATTGCGCTTGACGGGCAGAATGGAGACCAGATGGCCCGCGCCCTTGAATTCGGGGCTGACCACGGTGCGCGCATCGCCGGGGACCACCGCAAAGCACACCAGGCTGGGGGGAACGGTCAGATGCTCGAAGGTGCCGGACATGGAGTCCTTGCCACCAATGGCCGCAGTGCCGAATTCCAACTGGGCACGCAAGCCACCCAGCACTGCCGCCAAGGGACGGCCCCAGCGCTCAGGCACGAATTCCAGGTGCTCGAAGTATTCCTGGAAAGAGAGGCGCGCCTGGGAGGCGTCACCGCCCGCGGCGGCCAGCTTTGCCAGGGATTCCACCACGGAGTAGATGGCGCCGTGGTAGGGGCTCCAGGAACAGACGTAGGGATCGTAGCCGTGGCTCATCAGCGTGCAGAAGTCCGTCTTACCCGCGGTGGGCAGTTTTGCCGCCATGGCCTCGTTGGGAGTCAGGCGGGTCTTGCCACCGTAGGGCTCCAGGACTGTGGCGGCGCCGATGGTGCCGTCAAAGCGCTCCACCAGGCCCTTCTGGGAGCAGACATTCAAGTCCTGCAGGGAGCGCATCCAGGTCGCCAGCAAATCGTCCACCTTCTGAGGCACGAAGGGATTTTCGGCAGCCACGGGGGACTGGACCTTCACTTCCACGTGCTGGGTGACGCCATTGGTATCCAGGAATTCACGGGAGAGGGAGACGATGGGACGACCACGCCAGCTCATCTCCAAACGGGGCTCCGCGGTGACCACGGCCACCTTGGTGGCTTCCAGGTTCTCTTCCGCAGCCAGCGCCAGCGCCTTGGGCACATCGCCTGCCGCAATCACCACCGCCATGCGCTCCTGGGACTCGGAAATCGCCAACTCGGTGCCATCCAGGCCGTCGTATTTCTTGGGCACGGCATCCAAATCAATCTTCAGGCCAGGCGCCAATTCGCCAATTGCCACGGAGACACCACCCGCGCCGAAGTCATTGCAACGCTTGATGAGGCGGGAGAACTCCGCACGGCGGAAGAGACGCTGGATATTGCGCTCGGTCAGGGGGTTGCCCTTCTGGACTTCCGCGCCGCAGCTCTGCAGGGATTCCTCGGTGTGTGCCTTGGAGGAACCCGTGGCACCGCCACAGCCATCGCGGCCCGTGCGGCCACCGATGAGCAGAATCACATCGCCGGGCTCGGGCTGCATGCGAATCACGTTGTCCTTGGGAGCAGCCGCGATGACCGCGCCCAATTCCAGGCGCTTCGCCACAAAGCCGGGGTGGTAGTATTCCTGGACTTTGCCCGCGGCCAGACCAATCTGGTTGCCGTAGGAGGAGTAGCCCCCCGCCGCAGTGCGGGTGATCTTCCGCTGGGGCAGCTTGCCAGGCAGGGTCTCCGCAACAGGCGTGCGGGGATCGCCAGCGCCTGTGATGCGCATGGCCTGATAGACGTAGGAACGGCCCGAGAGCGGGTCGCGGATGGCGCCACCAAGGCAGGTGGCCGCGCCACCGAAGGGCTCGATTTCCGTAGGATGGTTGTGGGTCTCGTTCTTGAACATCACCAACCAGGGCTCTTTCTTGCCGTCAATCTCCGCCTCCACCTCGATGGAACAGGCGTTGATTTCCTCGGAGGCATCCAGATTCGCCAGCTTGCCCTGCTTCTTCAGCTCCTTGGCACCGATGGTACCGATGTCCATCAAGCACAGCGTCTTCTTCTCACGCCCCAGCTCCTTGCGAATCTCCAGATACTTCTGGAAGGACTCCTGGATGGGCGCCGACAACGCGTCACCCTGGGGGAAGTCAATCTTGTCCAGGCTGGTGTGGAAAGTGGTGTGACGGCAGTGGTCGGACCAATAGGTATCGATGACCTTGATTTCGGTGAAGGAGGGCTCCCGCTTCTCCGTGTCACGGAAATACTCCTGCACGAAAGCCAGGTCCTCGGCGCTCATGGCCAGACCCAGCTGCTTGTCCATGGCGGCGATGCCCGCGGCATCCAACGCCAGGAACCCAGTCATGATCTTCACGTCCTCAGGAACCGTGGTGGCGATTTCCAGACTGGCGGGCTTCACGCCCATCACCGCCTCGCGGCTCTCAACGGGGTTGATGATGTAGCGCTTCACACGGTCGATGTCATCCTGGGATAACTCGCCGAAAAGCGCATACAGCGTGGCGGTCTTCACCAACGGACGCTCTTTCTGGGTCAGCAACTGGATGCACTGGGCCGCAGAATCCGCACGGACATCATACTGGCCAGGGAGATACTCCACCGCAAACCACTTGGCGCCATCCAACTCGGGCTTGGTATCCACAAAGACATCATCACAGTTGGGTTCGGACAACACCGAGTCCTTGGCAGACTGGAATTCCGCTTCGGTCAGCCCAGAGAGGTCGTAGCGCTTGAAAAGACGCAGCCCACACAACTGGGGCATTCCCAGAGTCTCACGCAGGTCGGAAAGGAGATTCTGCGCCTCAACATCAAAGCCAGGACGCTTCTCTACATACGCTCGAAAAACAGTGCTCATAGGACAGGATTCCTTATGGGTGAAAAAGTGAAATACAAGAACAAATCAGGCACAAAATGAAATATAACCCCTCTCGCGCGCCTCGCACGCGCGTATGGACTCGCACGCGACACTTGCGCGCACGAGCGCGCGTCTAGAAACTCTAGCTAGAAAGTCTAGAAGCTCTAGCTAGAAGGTCTAGCTCTAGAAGCTCTAGCTAGA
>DCIO01000047.1:228-12992 GCA_002315885.1 Lentisphaeria bacterium UBA1724 | reverse complement strand
TACCTTGTGCTTTCTTTTCGACCGTTACGGCGGGAGGGGCGGTTTACGGCGAATTCCTAATTCCTAATTCCCTATCGGACTCATCCGCAGGAGGTATGTGCTCCTGGGAGCGGCATCCAGCAGATACTCCTGGGTCTCCTCCGCCAGGAGTTGTTTCTCCGGCAGGACCTGCTGGAGTTTGCAGGGGTGCGGGAAGGACAGGAGATATTTTCCTGCCTTGTTTGTATGGACCACCAGATAGCTCTTATTGGCATAGGTGGCGATGCTTGTGTCCTCACAATAGACATGGACGCCTGCATCATGGAAGATCTCCAGATAGTCCCTGCTTTTGAGGAAGGGCATAGTAGCCAGGTAGCTCCATCCTCCCGCGGCATTCCTCTTGCGTGCGTAGGAAGGAACTCCCGCGGTGCTACCCAGGACGTCTGCCTCGGCGTCCTGGATTGCCAGCAATGGCTTTGCGGAAATCGGCGTATCGTAGGTCCCCTGTCGTGGGATGCCGTCCCTGCAAGTCAACTCTGGTTCGAAGTCCTGGTCTTTGCATTCCACCTGGAACCCCGTGAGTTTTTGTGTCATTGCGGTGGATGTGCCGTCCTTCATATTGAGATATCCCGCCTTATCCAGCCAGACTACGGTCTTGCCCTGTGCGCGGAGGCGTTCTGCTAAGGCGATGCGTTCTGGGGTGCAGAGGATGGTGTTGATGAAGATATAGACCTTGTAATCCTGTCGGAGATTCGGATTCTCCAAATCGGAGAAGAGGATTGTATCGAAGGGCACGCCAGTATGGCTTAGCTCCATGCGATTGTTGGTAATGAAGGTGAAGATGGCATTCCGCGGATCATCGTTGGCCTGATAGGCGACGGAGTCCATATCCCCGATAAGCAGCACCTCCGCCGCAGACGAGTTGTCCGCGCTACGGTCTTCCCAGATGGGGCGGAGTTTTGCCAGGAATTCCCGGACTTCCGGCATGGCATACCACCCTTCCCCGAAATCAAAATACCAGAAGCCGATGCCACTGCATAGCGCTTGACCAAAATCGCGCGTGAGGAGCTGGACGGTCTCCACGGGCGTGGAAGTATAGGAGTGGTTGGTGTTGAAGGGCACGGCGCAGGTACGCGTATCCGCCTCCATGATATTCAGCTTTCCGTGCAGACGATAGGAGGAGACCAGCCCCCGGGAGAACTGTCCATTCCCGAAAGCGCGTGCTTCCGAGGGATAGGGTGGCGGCTGGCAATTGAAATCCGTGTCAGGGGAATTGAGGATGCGCTCCAATTCCAGATGCCATCCCACGGCGGGATAGCCCATGCCAAAAAAGTACCCGTAGTAATTCCCCACCAGGCAACGGCGCTTGCAGGTCTCCTTCAGCGTGTGGTTCGTGGACTGCTGGAAATCCGCAATGGCCTGCAGCACGCACCGCACGGAATCCGCCGCATGGATGTCCTTCACGGGATCCATCAAATCCCCTGCCTGAGCGGCGAGACGCTCCTGCTTGTTGGCAAGTTCTGCGGTGTCAAAGGTGACAGTCGAATTGTTCCAGGCCTTCTGCAGTGCCTCGTCCGTACCATAGCGCTTGCGCAGAAATTTCTTGAAGTAGCGCTGCATGGGCTGGGAGACATCGGGCATGGCCTGCTCCATTCCCCAGTGGTGCCATTCCAGGTAGATGCCGTTGTCATTACGGAAGGCGAAGATGCGTTTTCCCCAGGGCTTGGCATCGATGTATTCCACCAGCGCCTTCATGAACTGCTTCAGCTCATCCAGGTAGAGTTCGCTGGCAAAAGACGGCGCCACAAAACGGGAGTAGAGCTGCTCGTTTGTGGTAACGGGCAGTTCTTCGTTCAAGTATACCACGCACTCCTCGGGATGCTCGGCAATCCACCAGGCAGGGAGGGTCCGCCCCGCAATCTCAAACATGACGTATGCCTCGGGATCCAGCAACAGCGCCTCTTTCATCCAGGCATCTATGGACTCCAAATCATACTGACCATGACCCGTCCAGACATGCCCCAGGGCAATGCCCATGACATAGAGATGAACCCCTGCATCACGGAAATTGATGGCGCTGTTCACATATTTGTCGTAGCTGAAATTCTGGTAGTGGTGGCAGCTGTACCAAATGGGCGGATAGAGTTTGCCATTGATGGAAACCATGGGGTGGTCATTTTCGTAGATGATGCTGGCAGTGGCGTATGCCTCCTGGTCCAGCACATCCCGCTGAAAAACTTCGTACCGCGCGGCCTTCTCTTGCGCAATGGCATCCTGTGTCTGATTCTCTGAACTCATGAATGGATCCTTTTTTGACGGGCATCGCCCGTCAATGGGTGTACCGACGGCGTCCCCGCCGTCGAAGGGGGTGTACCGACGGCGTCCCCGCCGTCGAAAAAGGGGTGTACCGACGGCGTCCCCGCCGTCGAAAAAGGGCGGCGCACGTCAAGGGGGAGTTTTTCACGCTTCTTTGAAAATTATCCCCCCGTCGTTACCGACCTCAGTAGCAAACTCAACGCCCTTCTACCCCTCACCCTTGGGCATCTTCAGTGTGGCTTCTGCCTGGACCGAATACTCATGGAATTCCTTCAGCGCGCAACCAAAGGACTCCTGCTCGCGCTTCGCCGCCAGAAAAACCTCCGCGCGCTTTTGACAGGCAGCACAATGCCCCAAGTGGAATTTCCGAAGGAGACCACTCAAAAACGAGCAGTCCTTGGAGACATATTCCTGGATTTGAAAATCGGAAAGATGTGACATGATTCACTCGACTTTAAGCATTCAACATCAAGCATCAAGCATTAAGCATTGAGCATTGAAAAAGAGGGGGCAAGGGGGACACCTCCCCCTCCTACATTAAGCATTGAGCATTAAGCATCAAGCATTGAAAAAGAGGGGGCAAGGGGGACACCTCCCCCTCCTACATTAAGCATTAAACATCAAGCATTAAGCATTTATTCTTCGGGCATTCTCTGCAGTGCATTCTTCAATGCTTCCGTCACTGCCGTGATGTCGTTGTAAACCGTCGCCAGAGACGTCCCCTGCAACTTGCAGATTTCCTTTGCGGAGACCCCTTTCATTCGGACTTCGATGAATGCCTGTATCTGCCGCACAGGAAGTTCGCTCTTGATTTGCTGGAAGGCCAAATCCAAACGTGCCAGGTCGTATTCCCGCTGGGCGGCATCCACCCCACTCTCGTCAGGGAGATCCACCTCTTTGTTCTCGTCGGTGACCATGGAGACCTCCCCTAGACTCTGGCGCTTCCGAAGCATGTCGATGGCCACATTGTTGACAATCCGACAGAAGTAGTCACGGAAACGCCCCTTCGTGGCATCGTAGGAAAAAATCGGGTGGACTTTCCCAGGTTTGACCTGGAAGAATTTCATCATCACCCTGCTAAGGAGGTCGTCTATCTCCGCGTCACTGAAGCCGTAGCGACGCCCCCGCATGAAAACCAATACCTTGTATCGGGAATAAAAATGCTCCCAGGCATCGGAGTCATTCCGTCCGACGCCTGAAAGCATGCTTCTGCTTGTGGCCTCAATTTCCATGAAAGCCTATCGATAGATGACGCTGGCGGGAGCCACAGTCGTCTGGGCAGGCTGCGTGTAAATCACCTGGCCGCCCTGGGTGTATACCGGCTGAACCGTGGTGGTGGTTGTCGTTGCAGCGGGCTGCTGAACATAGACCACCTGGGGCTGCGCAGGCTGCTGAACCACCACCGTCGTGGGAGCAGGAGTAGCAACCGTCTCACGCACTACCGTCTGAGTCGTGGGACGAGTCGCAATGTCCAGCAAGCCAAGGGTCGCACCTACCACCAACGCGCCATTCCACCAACCGCGGCTGGGACCATCGTCATGATGGTGGTGGTGCTCGTAACGGGGAGGAGGAGGGCAACCGTGACCACCATGACCACCGTGACCACCATGGCCACCATGACCACCGTGACCACCATGACCGCCGGCAAACACATTCCCGCACGCCAGGAACAACACCGCGAACACCGCAAGAATCGTCGTGAATTTCTTCATCTCTTCTTCGTCTCCTCTTTTTGTTGATTATCGAAAATCCGTTAACTCAATCACATCCCCGGCTCACCGGGCCTCACTCTTATTACGAAGCATTTTCCAAAAATTCTAACAGGTGTTTTAAATTTTTGGGAAATTTTTCTGATTTTTTATTTTTGTGCTTCCTTGACTTGTTTTTTCAGGTCATAGAGCGCCGCATTCATAGCGGTTTTCATGAGGAGTGAGTAGTTTGCGGTATCGTTTCCGATGTTATGATAGAGGAAATGGGTAAGTTTTCTTGTACCGTTGAATCTGTACTGCCAGATGACCTTTTTTTCCTGAGTATCCATGATATAGAAAGTGATCTCCAGGGTATTTTGTGAGATGGCGTTTGGTGCACCGATGATCCAGAGGACAGGCGCCACCAGATAGCTCAATCCGTAAGTCAGTCGTATTCCCTCGTATTTTGTGGAGTGGACGAATGCCTTGAAGAGGTATCTGCTCTTGGCATTTTCTGCGGAGTCCTCGAAGTGCACTTCCTTGAAGCACCCCGACACTTTCAGGCTTTCGGTAGCGGCCTCTGCCAGTTCGCGATCGAATTTGCACCAGAAATTTTTGAGTGTAGCCAATGTGATAGCCTCGTCCTCTGGGATTTCGGCGCTCATCCAGGCGTATGGCATCAATGGCAGCCATCCGATGGCGAAGTTCCCCTGGACACCCTTGAGCATATCGGAACCCACATTCACACGCTGCTCTTCGGGAATCAGTCGTTCCACGACTTTGGTAGTGCGTACGTCATAGAAAGGCACCACGGTAATCGGGGGCAAAGGCTGGCTTGAGGTAGAACGATACATCACACCAGGAGCACGGGGATAATCGAATTTCGCCGTGGAAGCGCAGCCGCCACCCAGCAAAATCATGACGATTCCCAACGCAAATACTGCGGAAATATACGGATAGTCTTTCTGTTTCATTTAGAGAATTCCTGCATTGCCTGTTCCAAGGCATACTGTAGGGCAATCATGCCGAAAGAATTTTTGTCACACTCCCCTGGCACGCATGAGAGATTGGGATCCTGGTCAGTCAAGACCTTATGGAAACTCAGGGTCTTTACCTCCGTATCACCCTGACTCCAAATCTGTATCTCTCCGCCCAAATTGGCAATCTGCAAAACCCCAGGAAGATTCTTCTGGGGACGATTCCCCTGGCGCCGTGCACTCTGCAGGCGATATTCGGTAATCGTCAGTTGTACCAATGCAACGCTATTCAGCTCTGCCATCAGCGCCTTTGCCTGCGCCGCATTCAATTCACCCAAGCGGACCACACCCATGCGGGCGAGTGCCTGATCCGCCTCCGCACGGCCGCGCAGTCGGCAGTTTCGAGCAAGTATCGCCGCACCCAGGCAAGCATCGCAACTCTGGTAGGCCTTCAGTGGCAAGGAGGGCACAAAGGAATTCGTTCCAAAGAGCACTACCATAGGCTGGAGCTCGCTGGAGGTTTTCGGGAACAGTGTATCCTGCGCCTGGCAGAAAAGCAAACAACCGCAAATCAAAAAGATGGCCAGAAAGACTTTATTCATAACAGTACATAGCTAGAAAATGGTTGAATGAAAGACCAACTCCCGACTATGATACGAAATTCCAGCAGAAAATTCTAATGCCGGATGAAATTATTGAAACCAGTGGTATTCCTTTGGCTTGCCATCGATGGTCCATTCTTCGGGGCAGGTATTATCCATCCAATCTGTAGGCATGACTTGGATATCCCCCAGCGAGGCATTGAAGAAATCCTCCATCAGTTCCTTTGTGGCCTTGGGAGCCAGGGGTGTCTCGTCACCGAAGGAGAGGAAGAAGGCCGTATCGGAGTTCGCCAGCAATTCCGCCAGCGCCCTAATATCCTGCCACTTTCTGCGTGCGGAAATTTCGATTGTTCCCGCATCGATGGTAAAGAAATTCTGGTTTTGGCAGAGCCTGAAAGCCAGGGCATTCACCCGGTTATGCCGTCCCCTCAGCCATTCGCCATTTGGGGCTTCCTGAGCGACACGGCAGACATGCGTCAATCCGGCGGCGAGATGACCGATGACATCCTCGCCATAGATTACCATATCTCCCGCAGAACTCTTGATTGCGCGGTAGAAATCCGCCAGAATCTCTGCGTTGGTGCGGGACTGGTCGGCAAAATGCCAATCCGCAGGTGCATTCAAATTTCGGAAGATGTCATTCAGGCAGTCCTTTGTGGAGGAGATATGCCGAATCATCTCAAAACCCCAATCCGCAGCTCGGCGGACATTCTCCTGAATGTGTTCCAGCACCTCAGGAATAGAGGGATCCAGATAGCCTGGACGGTGGGATTGATACCAATTCGCAGGAATGGCCTCGTCCAAATCTCGAAGCAACCGCATGGAAATGCCTGGGCGTACGCCACGCCTGCGAATTTCATCGGAAAGTGCCCCCATATCCTGGAAGCCCGCGTTGCCTTCTTTCCAGGGTCCCGTGGGGTCATTGGCAAGAGCCCCCGCGCTGGTCTGCCAGCCGCATTCCACCACATGGAAGGGCCGGTTGGTCAGACCATTACAGTAATTCGCCAGCATATCGCATTCCCGAAGGATCTGCGTCTGGTCAAAAGAGACATCCTCGCGATGTCTGCTGAAAATGCCATACACGGGCAGATTGGCGGTGATTGGCGCGGGGGAGACAATGCCACAGAAGCGCCGTGCAGTCGCCATGGGGGTGCGCTCATAATGGCAGAAAAGCACTGTTGCGACTTCCAACGCGCGGCCATCCAATTTCACGCCGCAGGCGCCATTTCGGATATCCAGTGTCAGGGTAACGCGAGAGGGATTGATATTCCAGGATGCGAATGCCGCCGCCTGTGTCATCACGCCGATGGCGGAGGTCTCCTCGCTGCCGCGAATCAACACATACCAGGGGAAAATTCTCCGGGGGTCCATAGTCCGCCATTGGCTGGTGCCATCCCCCGCACCCCACTCATCGCCGCAGAAGCGGCAATGGGAATCGATGGGACGCTCCCAGGACAAGCGCAGGACGCGCAATTCAGAGCGCTCCGCCAGCACCAGGACCTTCAGGGACGGATGACCCTCCTGGTCCTCGTGAAGCTGCAACTCCACAGCCATGTCCTGGTAGGTCATTTGAGGCTTGACCTTGGAAAAAACATGCTCCCCACCACCATATTCCAAAATGACTTGGCCGGGCAATAATGCGTTGTTCAAAAGCTCGGAAGACATAGATATCATGAAAGACCTGTGAAACGAGAACGACTTTTGAGAAAATATAGCCTATTCCGTCTGTGTAACCGACCATCTATGATTTTTCTGGAATTCTTTTCCCTTTTCGTGATAAAAAGTGCCGTTCTTTTGGGAACCCAATACAGTATCTCCGTTTCCAAAGGGCAAAGCATATTCCTATCCTGACAACAACACGTGACTCCGGAGCCACTATGATGCGTTCACTTTTCATCTTCCTCTCCTTCCTACTAAGCACAATGGGGTTATTTGCAGAAGACGCCCCCAAGACCTACCGCCCACTCCACTATCTTTCCGCCGACAAGCAAATCTACCACCCAGGAGAGACCGTCTATTTCCGTGACGTGGTCCTGGATGGCCAGACCAATTATCCACTTTCCGATGATTTGACGCAAAGCGGGTCCTTCCGCTGGCAGCTCAAGGGCCCCCGGGAAGAGGAAGTCACCGCGGGCATGGTCTCCTACGACGCCTCCGTCGGCGCAATCACCTGGGAAATTCCCGGGGATGCCGTGGGTGGCATCTACACTCTGCGGGTCTTCACGGAGGAAGGCGAAGGCGCCCCCACGGAACGGAAATTCGAAGTCCGGAACTACCGCGCTCCGCGGATTCGCACACAGATTGATTTTCTGAAGCGTGGTTATCTGCCCGGCGAAGAAATCACCGCAGTGATCTCTTTCCAGCGTGCGGAAGGCGAGGCATTGGAAAAGCCCGTGGTCTCCGCCATGGCAATTCTGGATGGGGAACTCATCTACGATGTGGAAGAACTGCCTATTGACGGCAATGTGGCCACCGCCACATTCACCCTGCCGAAGGAAATCACCGACGGCGACGGAACACTGAATTTCACCGTGATGGACGGGGGTATCCTGGAGGCCGCGGGAAAGACCATCCCCATTCTTCTCGAAAACTATTCCGTGGATTTCTATCCCGAGGGCGGCTACCTCATCTGCGGTGTTCCGAACCGACTCTATGTGGAAGCACGCCAAAAGAATGGCATCGGCGCGGATATCCAGGGGAAAATCGTGGAAAAGGATACCCAGAAAACCGTAGCGGAATTCAACGCCATCTTCGATGGTCGTGGCATTGCCGAAATCATCCCCCAGGAAGGGAAGGCATACCAGCTCGTGGTCAAAAATGACCAGACTCTCAATGTCCGTACCTTCGACCTGCCTGCCCCCACTCCTGGTGTGACCATCTCCGCCACCAAAGAGGTCTATGCCTTCAGCGACCCCATCGAACTGGCCCTCCGACAGTCCCCCACTGGTGCCAAGGACGCCGCATACGCCACACTCTCCAAGCGAGACACCGAACTCGCCAAAATCGAGCTGAAGGAAGACCAGGAGAAATTCACCCTGAATGCCGGCGAGGCAGAGGGCGTCCTGATTGCCACACTCTTCGCAAAGGACGGCACACCATTGGCAGAACGACTGATTTTCCGACTGCCGAAATTCCGCGTCCATACTGCCATCGAGGGTCTGGACAACACCTACACTCCTGGTGACAAAGTGAAACTGACCCTCAAGACCACCGATGACGCAGGAACTCCCGTCGCCGCAAATGTGGGTTTGACAATCACTGATGCTTCTGTCGCGGACATGATCGACCGACGGGATATCGCCCCGCGCCTCCCCGCCATGGTCTACCTGGAAAATGAAGTCAAAGACTTTGCCGACGCAGGGGACTACTTCGATCCCGAAGACAAATTGTCCTCCACCAAAATCGACCTGCTGCTGGGCACCCAGGGCTGGCGCAGATTCGTGTTGGTCCGAAAGGTCGAAATCGCGGAACTCTATCCCGATGCACTGAAGCGCATCCTGGCGCCCTCCATGGTCCTTATGCCCCGTTTCCATCGTCCCAGAATGCTCTTCAAGGGCGCTCGCATGAGGAATGGCGCCGTGGAAGATGACATGGTCATGGCTGAAGAGGAGGTCTTTGACGGAGTCATGTTGATGGCAGCCGGACCAGAACCCAGGATGATGGCCATGGATGCCGTGGAATTTGGCGCCGTGAATGGCCCCCTGCCCCAGCCCGCCCCCATTCCCATGGCCGATGCTCCCGCAGAAGATGTCATGATGGATGTGGCAGAAGCGAAAGCCGTTGCGCCCTTTATGGAAGCCCCCGCACGCGTTGTTGGCGGTGCCTTAAGAGCCCCGCGCCGTCCTGAAATCTGGGTCCGTGAATACGCCCACAAGGCACGCCAAGAGCGCAAGCCCGGCGACCGCGTGGATTTCACGGAGACCATCTACTGGTCCGCCAATACCCAGACCGACCCACGCACGGGCAAAGCAGAGATATCCTTCGAATTACCCGACACCATCGGCGCTTTCCAGGTCAAGGCGGATGCCTTCGGCAACAACGGCGCTCTGGGAGAATACACCGCGGAACTGAAATCCGTCCAGGCATTCTATACGGAAGTCAAGCTGCCGCTCTTCCTGACCACCGGGGACCAGGCATTCCTGCCCATCACGCTGGTGAATTCCACAAAAGAGCCCCTCGTCGGCGTGAATGTGGTGGTGGATTGCGGCGAGAAACTCCGTGTTGTGGACAAGCCCTCACTGGGTGCCAACACCCTCGCTCCTGGTGAACGACGCGTGGTATTCGCGCGGGTGGAAGCCGCTGCCCCTGGCGAAGCCACCGTGGCAGTCCGCGCCATCGCCGGCGGCAACGCGGACGCAGTCACGCGGAAATTGTCGGTGCTCTCTCCCCTCTTCCCCTTCACCGAAGCCGCTGGCGCGTTGATTTCTGAGGACTCCCCGCTGCTCTTCCGTCTCACCATTCCTGGGAAGGTAGAGAATGGCAGCCAGCGCGTCACTGCGCAACTCTATACCTCTCCTGCCGCCACCATGGAAGCCGCACTGAATGCCCTCTTGCAGCACCCCCATGGTTGCTTCGAGCAGACCAGCTCCACCAACTATCCCCTGGTGATGGCACAGCAGTATTTCCTCTCCCACTCTGGCTGCGACCCCGCCAATGTGGCCAAGGCAAAAGAACTGCTGGACGAAGGTTACAAGAAGCTCGTCTCCTTCGAATGCAGCAAGAAGGGCTACGAGTGGTTCGGTGCCGACCCTGGTCACGAGGCCCTCTCCGCGTACGGCCTCATGGAATTCGCGGATATGGCGAAGGTGATGCCCGTGGATCAGACCATGATTAACGAAACCAAGACCTGGCTGCTGAATCGCCGTGACGGCAAAGGCGGTTTCCTCCGCAACGAAGCCGCCCTGGACTCCTTCGGTCGCGCCCCCGAAAAGACCACCAACGCATATATCGTATGGTCTCTCCTGGAAAGCGGCGAGAATCCCGATACCCTCCGGAAGGAAATCGACGCCGTGGCAAAGATGGCCGCGGAATCCGACGACGACTATCTGAAGGCCCTGGCGGCAAATATCCTCTGGCTCGCAAAAGACCAGGCAGGCGCGGAGCGCTTCGCGGATATGCTGGCGAAGGACCTCCAGCAGGACGGCACCCTGGCACACCCAGGCCCCACCATCACCTGCTCCGGAAATCTCTCCCAGACCCTGGAATGCGCCGCACTAGCGGCCCTGGCGTGGGTACGCTGCGGTGGCAAATACGCCGCTCCCACCCAGGCCGTCATGAAGATGCTGGCGGAGTCCTGCCAGGCAGGAAAATTCGGTTCCACCCAATCCACCGTGCTGGTCCTGAAGGCAATCAACGCCTACGACGCCGCGTTCGCCAAGCCCAAAGCACCCGGCAAAGCCCAGCTCTATCTGGATGGACAGCCCTTCGGCAATCCCGTGGAATTCACCGAAAAGTCCACGGGCATCCTCGCCCTGCCCGATTGCGGTCTGGCACTCACGCCTGGTGAACACACCCTGGAAATCCGTCTGGAGGGCAAGAGCGAACTCAATGGCTCTGTGAAAGTGGACGGCATGACCAAACAAGCCAACAACGCAGGCACTCTCAAACTGGAAACCGCTTTGGATCGGGAGAGCGCCCAGGAAGGAGAACCCCTCCAACTGGATGTCCGACTCATCAACACCTCACCCGAAGCGGGACAAATGCCACTGGCAGTTGTCGCCATCCCCGGCGGACTGGAACCCCGACACGAACAACTCCAGGAACTGGTGAAGGCGGGACGCATCGCCGCATACGAGTGCATCAATAACGAGGTAGTCCTCTACTGGCGTGGCATCAACGGCAACGAGACCCTCAGCGTCCCCATCGCACTGACCGCCGCAATCCCCGGCGAATACACCGCCGCAGCCTCTCGCGCATACCTCTACTACACCGACGAGGCAAAATTCTATCAGGAAGGCACACGCGTCTCCATCCTCCCCGCGAAACGATAACCCACACGAGTCGGACGACGCTTCGGCACCAGAAACGGCGCCCCGCCCGATTACCCCCTTGGATCCCTTGGGTCCCTTGGGTCCCTTGGGTCCCTTGAAATTCCTAATTCCTAATTCCTAATTCCTAATTCCTAATTCCTAATTCCTGGGCTATCTCCCCTCCCCAGGCCTCCAGAGTCGCAATCGGCACCAGCCACAGGAATTCCGCATCCAGAGGTGTTTCCAAGTCATCATATCGCGCATCCAGGATATAGCAGAATGCGCCAGTATCGTAGTTCAGATTGAAATTGCCCTCCACCTGGAGATTCAGGCGCATCAGCAATTCCCCGACACGGTCCAACCTCTCCTTGGGAACGATATTCGTCGGTGTCGCCACCACGGCAATGCTTTCCCCCAGATAGACCCTCAGGTCCATATTCTGCAAACCGCCCTGCAATTCCACCTGGCAGCTCAATATCCGCTCGCCGTCTATATCTTCGCTCACAAAACCGAAATCGCTTTCCCTCGCGATCTCAGAAATCCAATCGATTTTTGCTTCTTTCGTCTTTCTCATACAAAAAAAACTCCACTCTACGGCAAATA
This sequence comes from Lentisphaeria bacterium UBA1724, assembly GCA_002315885.1. Taxonomy (GTDB): domain Bacteria; phylum Verrucomicrobiota; class Lentisphaeria; order Oligosphaerales; family Oligosphaeraceae; genus UBA1724. The sequence goes on along the minus strand of DCIO01000047.1, from coordinate 858 downwards.
AAAAAGGGCGGCACCGCTACCACTTCGTGGGCTACCACACCCCCGTATACACGCAACGGCACCGCCCAAATCGGGCGGTCCAGGCTGCTGATACGTAGAAGTAGTGGTAGTTTCGAAGTGCAGCACTCCTCTGGATTCCTCCAAAGGCTATGGACAGAAAGGCATCAGAAAGAAAAAATCAGCTCAGAGATGTCGAGATTCTCCTGTTGAAAAATAACATATCCTCAAAAAGGAAACTCCCAGAATATAACACTACTATCCCTCGCCAACGCCTCACGTAAAAACACAAAAACGGGCGTCCAGAAAGATTCCTCTCTCTGGACGCCCGCGGGTGGGCCGTTGTCGTTGCGGGTGTGGTAGCCTTGAGGGTTTTGCGGTCCGAGACATACAATAACCCCACTTTTTTTCAATATTCTGAAAATGAACAATATCGCACGAAGGTTATAGAAGTTATAACAAAATCACACCCAGTTGGGAAAATATGGACAACGCTATGTTCCCGTTAAGATGGTAGGTATTTCGACCCCGGATGGGGTCAGTGAACACAGTCCCGGGCAGAGCCCGGGGTAGGTGGGGTTTAGTTTTTTCGGACGCTATGGAATTTCGCCCTAAAGGGCTCACACAGGACAG
>DCIO01000047.1:0-156 GCA_002315885.1 Lentisphaeria bacterium UBA1724 | reverse complement strand
GTAGGACTTGTAGGACTTGTAGGACCAGTAGGATCAGTAGGACAGTACATGGAATTATGTCGAAAATTATCAAAAAAAGAAGAAACGGACTTGTAATCCTGAAAAGTACGCTTAAAGTACGTCCGCTTTCCATGCCAGAGTGGCGGAATTGGCAGA
>DCIO01000048.1 GCA_002315885.1 Lentisphaeria bacterium UBA1724 | reverse complement strand
ACCAGTATGTCCTGCCCGACGAGCGTGGTGTTGAGAAGGTTGTTTCCTTCGAGGTCAACATGGGCGTCAACGAAGACGACCAGGAAGTCCAGGCTGCAGAAATCATCGGATTGAATGACGAGGCGGGCATCTTTGACGGCGTGCCTACCATTAGCTACGAAGGCAAGAACGTGATCCTGACCTACACGGTCAAGGAAGATGCGGAACTGGGCAAGAGTGCCACCATCACCCTGAAGGCTCAGGATAATGGACAGAGCTACAACTTCAAGGACAAGGGCCTTAGAGATGATCCCCAGTGGAGTGACGATGTCGTCATCACCGTCTTCGTGGGTGCCTCTCCCTGGTATCCCATCATCTCCTTCGAGTGCGAGGAGCCCGAGTCCCATGTGGATGGCCACACCTTCCACCTGATTGCCGGCAATGATGTCTATGACCTGACCGTCGAGGGTGACACCAACACCCTGAGGCCCGCCGACTACGCCGCCGCAGGCGTCCCCGGTTTCCAGGATAACACCGACATTGACGTCACCGTCTATGTATGGACCATGGAAGATGGTACCACCGAGACCGTCTGCGCCGAGAAGGAAGTCACCGTCAGCGAGTATGGTCTGCCTGGTGCTGCCACCTGCGCTGAGGAATCCGTGGAAGCGGATGAAAAAGGCTGGGTGACTCTTCCCGAGATTTCCGTCCCCATGGCTCAGCGCTACCTCCTCTCCATCCGCAATGCGGAAGGCGAGGATGTCCAAGTGCTGGCTGGTGATTTCACCCCCAATGACAGCGGCATCATCCTGCCTGTGATTGCTGATCAGTCCCTGCAGATAGCCGAGGCTGGTGACTACACCGTCGTCGTGAAGGGCATCAACCCCAATGGTGAAGGCGATGAGGCCGAGGTTCTGACCATCACGGTGAACTTCTGCTTGGGTGGAACCATCGACTACGATAACGATGGTGATGTGGATGGCAATGACGCCATGTATCTCTATAACTTCGTGAATGCGGGTAGGGGGGATAAGACGACTGTGCGTCACCTGAATAAGTTCTTGTATGGGGCAACTATTGCAGACGTCCAGACTGCTTTGGATACGATGCTAGGCAATATGGATGCCCTGGATTTGGATGGTGATGGTGATGTGGACGGCAACGACGCCATGTACCTCTATAATTACGTGAATGCAGGCATGGGCGATAAGACGACGGTGCGTCACCTCAATAAATTCTTGTACGGTGCGACTGAGCAGGAGATTCAGACTGCCTTGCAGAATCTCCTGCGGTTCGCACCGTAGAAGAATGAAGAGATACGGCTTCTGACATGCCTCGCAGACCTTGTTGCTTGTAAGTGCCTGGAAAGAGGACGTACAATGACTATTATTTCCCCCACTGTCTGAAGCGTTGCAACGAATTCACTTTCGAACAGATAGCACGGATTGTCGCTGTTTCTGTAAACAAAATAGCCCCAACTCCTTTGAGTTGAGGCTGTTGAAGCTGGAGCCAGAAGTCGGAATCGAACCGACGACCGCCTGATTACAAGTCAAGTGCTCTACCAACTGAGCTATTCTGGCGAGATATTTTGGAAAACTGTGTTAATTTAACCTCAAATCCGTATTCTGCGAGGGCCGTTCTTTATTTTTTTCTCACAACGATGAAGCGTTTTGTCACTCTGGTATTTTTGTTGGTAGCGGTTTTGTGTTTTGGTGCGTCCCTGAAATCCTTCCGGATTGCGGTGGTGTCGGGGGCGTCTTTGGCGGAGTCGAATGCGGCGGCGGAGTTGCAGGAATACGTGGAGCGGTGTTCTGGTGTGAAGTTGCCGATTGTGGAATACGAGACATCTCTGGAAGGGCCGCTTTTTGTGGTGGGACAGTCGGAAGAGTCGTGGCGCCTCTGGGGGATTTCCTCGGTGGAGGAATTCCGTCCCGACGAGATTGCCTTGAAGAGCGTCGGGGAAAGATTGTATATCTGCGGTGCGCGTCCCCGTGGGACACTCTATGGGGTCTATGAATTTTTGGAGAAATCGCTGGGGGTGATGTGGTTGGCGACGGATGCCACGGTGACGCCTTCCTGCGATGGTGCTTTTGAGGTCCCTTCGTGGGACTACCGCTATGCGCCGGATATCTACATCCGTTCCTACGGAGCGCAGATCAACGGCTCGGACCAGGAGTTCCATGCACATACCCGTCAGAATGGCGCGTATCAACCCTCGGACGAAAGGCTTGGCGGCTGCAAGGACGTGACCATGGCGGGGGCGTTCGTGCATACCTTCCAGCATATCCTTCCTCCCGAGACCTATTTCAAGGCGCATCCCGAGTGGTATGCCTATCGGAAGGACTTCTTCGAAAAATCGGGCCGCAACGCCAAGACGCAGCTGTGTCTGACTAACCAGGAAATGCGGGTGGAGTTCATTCGTCGGACGCTGGAGATGCTGGAGTCGTATCCCGACTACGGCATGGTATCCATTTCTCAGAATGACAACATCCGTTTCTGTCAATGCAAGGAATGTACTTCGTTCGTGGAGCAATATGGCAATCAGGCGGATTTGTATCTGGATTTCGTCAACCAGGTGGCGGAGGCGGTGGAGAAGGCGCATCCCAGGATGCTGGTGGAGACGCTGGCCTATCGGTTTACGCGCCACCCGCCGAAGACCGTCCGTCCCCGGGAGAATGTGATTATCCGCAGTTGCACCATCGAGGCGGCCAGCATGCAGACCATCGAGGGGAACCAGGGTCCCAACAAAAAGCTCTATGACGACTTCATGGGATGGAAGCCCTTTACGAAGCAGATCATGGTCTGGGATTATGTGACAGTCTTCAGGAAATACTGGCAACCCCATCCCAATTGGGGGACGCTGGCGGAAAATCTGCGCTTCTTCCGGGACTGCAAGGCGATTTCGGTCTTCGAACAGGGACCCACCAATGGCGGGGGCAGGGCGGCGGACCTCCCTGAATTGCGTGGATGGGTGCTCTGCAAGCTGATGTGGAATCCCGACCAGGATGTCTGGACACTCATCAACCAATTCCTTCCAGCGTATTACGGTCCCGAGGCCGCGCCATTCATCGGAAAGACCATCCGCGCATTCACCGCGCTGGCAAAGGGGGCCGACAATTGCTACACCGTCACCACACGGGGGTGGCTCCCCGACGAGGTCCTGCAGGAGGCTTGGCTGGAGGGCGAAGAACTCTACCAGAAAAACAAGGACCACCCCGTCTATGGTTCCCGAATCATGGCGGCGATCCAGCCACTTGCAATGAGCGCCTTGGAACGAGGGTTTACGCCCCCTGAGCCTTGGACTTTCGAGACATACGCGGACGATCTGCTGAACCGACTGCAGAAACTGGAGGTCAAGACCCTGGCGGAACACGATACCGAACCTTCCTTCACTCCCGAAATCTGGAGAAAAAACCTAAAATAATTGGGAATGACGGTCGAGAAGAAAGCACAAGGTAATGTAGTCATTTGACGTCTTTGCCTCCCCTCCCGCAAAAAGCGCCCGAGAAGAAACAGACTGGTACTGTAGGGCTGGGAACGCCAGTTCCCCGCCCGTCCTGCCACCCCAAAAACGGCCGAGAAGAAAGCACAAGG
>DCIO01000072.1 GCA_002315885.1 Lentisphaeria bacterium UBA1724 | reverse complement strand
GAGGGCACGGAGGCAACTCTGCGCTTGCCAGGAAAAGCCACCCAGGTGGTTCTCGCCGGTCAGCATTCTTTCGAAATATAGACCATATATAGACCATGACGACGACCCGAAAATGGGATGGGTTGTGGATTGCAGACAACCCGTCCTTTATTGATTGTGGAAGGGAATACGGGACGGATTTGAAGAAATATGTCCGTCCCGCACCATATCTGCGGAAGCGTTTCGTTCTGTCGGGCCCTTTCCAATCCGCGGTGTTGTATTTGGCCTCTGGGGGATGGCATGAACTCTATGTGAATGGTGTCAAGGCGGACGACCGTGTGCTGACGCCCTGCATGAGCCAGTTCAATGTCCACGTGAATTATCTGGAATACGACCTGACGGGACTCTTGCGCTGTGGCGAGAATGCGATTACGGTCTTGCTGGGCAATGGCGCTTTCAATTCCCAAACCAACGATGTATGGAATTTCAATCACACCGCCTGGCGGGATTATCCGCGGATGCGATGCGATCTGGTGGTGGACGGCAAGCTGGCGCTCCGTAGCGACCGTCATTGGAAATGCGCCTCCAGCCCCATTGTCTTTGATTCCTGGCGCTCAGGGGAGGCATACGACTTTGTGAAGGAGATTCCCGGTGTCTTTGAGGCCGATTTCGATGACAGCGCCTGGGGAGAGGCATTCCCCGTGCGTCCTGCGCCAGGGGAGCTGATTCTGGAGGAGATGGAGCCCTGTCGGATTTGCGAAAAGAGCGCACCGGTCTCTAGCCGTCAGTTGGACGGGGAGACTATCTGCTATGACATGGGAAAGAGCATAACGGGCTGGGCGGAAGTGGAAATCGAACTGGCCGAGGCACTTTCAGAACCTGTGGAGATGCTCCTGGAATTCAGCGACCGACTCAATCCAGACGGCACGGCGGACCGACCACCCATTGCCGCATATACTCTGGCACCTTGGGATTTCCAGACGGGACGAATCACACTCGCGCCTGGAGGGACAAAATTTCTCTGGCGGCCCCATTTTACCTACTACGGATATCAGTTCATTCATCTGCACTGCAAGGAATTGAAGAAGATAAAATTGCTCCGCGTGGAAGCACAGTTCATCCACAACGACTTTGCGGATGTGGGGGACTTCACCTCCTCCAACGAGGAGCTGAATCGACTCCAGGCGGTCATCCGCAGGAGCTTCCTCACCAATTTCACGGGCATTCCCACGGATTGCCCCCATCGTGAGAAATTGGGCTGGACGGGGGACCACTCCATGGCAATGGCTACGGGACTCTGGAATTTCGATGCCATCAAGGCATACAAGAATTTCCTGCAGATTTTCGTGGATACCCAGCGCCCCAGCGGCGAGTTGGCGCCCATCGCTCCCAATCCCGGCTGGTGGTGGAATTGCGGTCCTGGCTTCGATTACGTGCTCTTCCAGGGCGCCTGGGAACTCTACCGCTTCGGCGGGGATGACAGTGTCATACGCCATCACTACGATGCCATGAAGCGATACTTGCAGTTCACGGAGTTCATGGAAGTGGACGGGCTAGTGGAATATGGCTTAGGGGACTGGGGACATCCCGAGAGAGAACTGGGAGAGAATTCCACCCGCATGGCTTCCATGCGGCTGGTCTGTTCCGCCTGGGTATACTCCATGTGGGAACGCCTGGCGGTATTTGCCAAGATGACTGGGCATGAGGCGGACGTCTCCTGGGCGCAATCCAAAGCCGCGCAATTCCGTCAGAACATCCGCCGTGAATTTCTGCATGATGATGGGAGTGTGGACCGCTACGACCAGGCCGCTTCTCTGGCATGCGTGCTCTTCTTCCATTTCTGCACGGAAGAGGAAGCCCCTGCGTTGGTGGCGCGTCTGGTGAAGAGAGTCCGGGATTTCGGTCACAAGGCGGATTTCGGCATCTTCGGCGCCAAGTGGATTCCCCGCGTGCTGGGTGACTACGGCTATGCGGAGGATGCGCTGAAGATATTCCTGCAGAAGGAGTTCCCGGGTTATGGATATATGCTGGAGCAGGGCGCTACCACATTGTGGGAATTCTGGAATGGAAAGGACTCCCGGGACCACACCATGTTCGGGGATCCCTCCGCCTGGTGCTTCGAGTATCTGGCGGGAATCCGTCCGCGCTTCGATGGCCCCGCATTCATGAAAGTGGACTTGGTGCCCAATGTGGTGCCACAGCTGGATTCCTGCCAGGCGCATCACACCCTGCCCAATGGCAGAGGCATCCAGGCGGGATGGCAGAGGCAAGACGGCAAGGCACTCTACACGGTGGCCATCCCCGCAGGCACCCAGGCGACTCTGCGACTGCCGGGAAAAGCCCCGCAAATGCTGCAACCAGGCGAGTATTCCTTCGAAATCTAGGCTGGTGGCAAATCTAATGACCAGGTCCACGAGTGGGGGGCTATGTGGGCCTGTTGGTCTCGCTGCGATTATGGAATCGGTCCTATATGTGTTTGGATATACGGTTATTTGACGTCTTTGACTCCCATCCCGTACAAATGGTCGAGAAGAAAGTACAAGGTAATGCAGTCATTTGACCCGCCGTACCACACAAACCACCGC
>DCIO01000016.1 GCA_002315885.1 Lentisphaeria bacterium UBA1724 | reverse complement strand
CCATTCAGATAGTCGTATGCGTTGGACATGATCAATGCTTAATGCTTGATGCTTAATGCTTAATGAAGGAGGGGGAAGTATCCCCCTTGCCCCCTCTTCTTTCATTCGGTATTTCGTAATTCGGAGTCTTTAGGGGACAAACCGTCTCGGAGGGGATGTTCGGCGTAGCCAGTATCAATCCACCCCAAGTTGGGTTATTTTCATCAACGAACTCAACTTGATTTTGAACGCAATTCGGCAAGGACATCCTCTACGATGTATCCATCGCTCATCAAGCGCAATCCCGACTGGACGCCGGACAACAGCTGGTATACATGACTCCCATAGAAAATGTCTATCGCACGCTCCGTTGAAACTCCCAATTCAGATGCCAGCAACGCAATAATGCAGGCCTCTTTACGCCATAGAACATTGTCACGCATTAGACTTCCTCCTTGGGCAAGACATGACTTCCCCGAAAAGACAAAAATAAATCGACGATATCCTGACTCAAAATAGCAATCTGATGATTAACGGGCTTATAAATCAATTGTCCTAAAGCCTGCTCAGCCGTAATGACCCCCTTTTCGAAATCCTCGACCGTATCAATAACGTTATCATTTGCAACTCCACCTTCAACAATGTCATACTGACGACACAAATCTCCCCCTCGACGACAGTCTATGACGTAGTCAAGCCATTCCAAATTATAAGCACCAAACACCTTGAAACGTTCACCACTCTTCAACTTTGCGGCATCGTAATCAAACGAGTACTCGTTCAAAACAGGAATGCCATTACGATGACGCCCCGCAATTGTCCGAGCCCAGGATGATGCTTGTTTTTCAAGTTTCGTCAAATAAAACCCCTGCCCAAAATCAACCTTTCCCCGGCCATTCTGGACATTCGGTTTACATACTTCTACAAAAGAGCCATGAAAAAGCTGCATCATACCCCTGCCTCCCAATTCTGGAGTGTCTCAATAATGTCATCGGTCACCCATTCGCGACTCTGGGTATGCAAATCTTCATATCGTGCCAACAAACGATTGTGAATCAAATTCTGTGCCTTCAGACGGCTATACATCTCCTGCCCAGAAATCCCCATCTTTCTGGCTGCTGACTCAACCGCCATGACGACAAAATGTATCTGCCGCAGTTCTTCGCACTTATTGGGATTCAAAGATGGTGACATAGTTTTCAACAATCCCCTCTGCACCCAGGGAAATCTCCACGGCAGTTAATGTATCTCATGTTCTTGGCATTTTTGGGTGAATTGACGATTCGGAGACCAGCCCCCAAAAATCAACCCTATTGTCCAGGAAGAGGAAAGAGTTCACCTGTTCTGTGTGAGCCCTTTAGGGCGAAGAACAGAGCCCTTTAGGGCGAAACAACACTCCCCGTGAGGGTATTTTTCAGGTCATCGGGTCCCAGGAGGAACCACAGGTTGAATTCACGATGGATAGCAATGGAATTTCCCTGGAATTCCAGTCGGAGTTTTGCGAAAGTGGGTTCGTTCAGGAGTGCCATGTTCACCAGGAGGGTATTCTCGTCCTCCCAGGCGCCGATAGCCGCCAGTTCGCCGCCGATGGTCCCGTGGTCGCCGAAGAATTCCGGGGCGTTTCCCCGCGCCCACTTTCCGTAACCGAAGGGCACCTCCAGAGTCTTTCCCTTCCGGGTGAGGATGAACTTGCCGCCTGCAGACTGGAACTGGCATTCCAAGGTCTCAAAGTGGCACACATTCTCCGCAAGCTTGTATTTGCAGCTCCTGCGTGAGGTGTAGTAAACGCCTTTGGGACGGGGCATCTCCAAAGACGCCACCTTCTCCGCCAGCGCCTGCTGCTCCGCAGGGACGGGCGCAATGGGCGCGTCTCCCTGGATGCGCGGCAGCAGCTCGTCCCAGACCGCAACCAGGATGCGCCCCATTTCGGGAAGTCCCGACTGGGTGGTAAAAGCCATGTCGTAGTCGGGGACAATCAATGCGTATTGACCGCAGGCGCCATCTCCGCGATAGGCGCCATCGTGACTGCAACGCCAGAATTGATAGCCGTAGCCATTCTCCCAGTCGCGGTTCGTATTGCAGGAATTGTCGGACTGGAATGCGGTGGCCTCCTGGAGATAATCCGCAGGGAGGATCTGTTTCCCCTCCCACTTGCCCCCGTCATTCAAGAGTTTTGTGAAGCGCGTGACGTCATCCAAGGAAAGGAAGAGCCCCCATCCGCCCAGGCAAACGCCATCGGGGGACTCATCCCACTTCGGGGCATTGATGCCCAGTGGCGCAAAAAGCCTCGGCTGGAGATATTCCACCAGCTTCTGTCCCGTGAGTTTCTGGATGATGGCGGAAAGCATGAAAGTATTGCCGCTGTTATAGACGAATGCCTCGCCAGGCTTGGTGAACATCGGCACTTCCAGGAAACGCTGGACAAAGGGCTTGTCCGCTTCGTGGAAGAGGAATTCGCCTAGGTGGCAATTCTGCTGGCCGCTGCGCATGGTCAGAAGATTTCGCACTGTCATGGCTTTCGCTTCAGCAGAGACTTTCTCGTCATTTGCGTATTCAGGGAAGAGCTCCCCCAGGGTGTCGGTCAGTTTCAGCAGCCCCTCCTGGATGGCGAAACCAATTGCGCAGGAGACGAAGCTCTTGGAGAGGCTGAAAAGCTGGTGCGGCGTCGTGGCATCGTAGGGCGCCCAACTGCCCTGGAGGATAATCTTCCCGTGTCGGAAGATGGTCAAGCCATGGAGGTATTCCATGGCATCCAGCTTGTTGAGAAAATGCAGGAGCGCCGCGGAGGAAACGCCCTCCGCCTCAGGAGTGGAAAATTGCAGGGAAGACATAGTTGCTTGTATCGGTTTGCGTTGGTAAAGAAATCCTGTCACATTTTCTAATGTAACTCTATTGGGGGAAATCCGAATTCCAAATCACGATTACTTTATCCTATATGGACAAAGATATCCGCATTTCAATCGAGGGACTCGGCGTGAGCTTCCAGCAGGGTAAACGACTCATCCCCGCCGTGGAGGGCATCTCCCTGACGCTCCGCAAAGGCGAGACACTGGCGTTGCTGGGGGAATCCGGCTCAGGCAAAAGCATGACCGCACTATCCCTGCTGGGGCTGCTTCCCCGTCCCGCAGGCCGTCTGACGGCTGGCCAGGCCTGGTATGAGGGACAGGATGTCTATCACATTCCCGAAGAAGAACTGCGGAAGCTCCGCGGCAGGCATATCGCCATGATCTTCCAGGAGCCCATGACCGCCCTGAATCCCGTCCTCACCATCGGCGAACAACTCCGCGAAGTCCTCCAGACACACTTCGGCATGACAAAAGACGCCGCGAATCAGCGCGCCGCCGCACTGCTGAAGGAAGTCGAAATCCCCGAACCCGAAAAACGCCTGGAGGCATACCCACACGAATTATCCGGCGGCCTGCGCCAGCGCGTGATGATTGCCATGGCGTTGGCAGGAGAACCCGATGTGCTTCTCGCCGATGAACCCACTACCGCGCTGGACGTGACCGTCCAGGCACAAATCATGGCACTACTGGCAAATTTGCAGGCACGCCACGGCACCGCAATCCTGTTGATTACCCACAATTTGGCGTTAGCGGCCCAAGTCGCCCAGCGTTGTGCCGTGATGTACGCAGGAGAATTGGTAGAGGAAGCCCCCACCGAAGAACTCTTCCGTGCCCCCCGCCACCCCTACACGCAACTGCTGTTGCAGGCACTGCCACGGACTGACGCCCGGGGTGGCGAACTCAAGACCATCGCGGGAATGGTCCCCCGAGACTGGGGGAATCTCCCTGGATGCCGCTTCGCTTCACGTTGCCCATACGCCACCGAGAAATGCCACGCAGAACGCCCTGACTGGCAACAGATTTCCCCAGACCACGGCTGCCGTTGTCCGAGAACCGAACAATTCACCGCCCAAAACTTAGCGGTTTTCGAGACCGCCCCGCGCGCCACCTCGGCGGTCATCCTGAAAACCGAGTCCTTGCGGGTGTGGTTCCCCGTGCGCCAGGGATTGCTTCACCGCAAAATCGGCGACCTGAAAGCCGTGGATGGCGTGGATTTGGAAATCCATGCCGGCGAGACATTGGCGCTGGTGGGCGAATCCGGTTGCGGAAAGAGCACCGTGGGAAAAGCACTCATCCGATTGCTGAAACCCACGGACGGCGAAATCCTCCTGGAGGGCAAGACGCCATTTGCTAGTGTTCAGGAAGGCAAAGGACTCAACCCACTCCGACGAAATGTCCAGATGATCTTCCAGGACCCCTTCTCCTCCCTCGATCCACGGCTCATGGTAGGCGAATCACTGGACGAGGCACTGGTCCTGAAACACGCCGACGAATCGCGAGAGACACGGCAAAAGCGCGTGGAGGCACTCCTGAAACAAGTTGGACTAGCCCCCGAGGACCGACTCCGATACCCGCATCAATTCTCAGGAGGACAGCGTCAACGCATCGGCCTGGCACGGGCACTGGCAGCCGAACCGCGGCTCATCGTCTGCGACGAATGCACCAGCGCATTGGATGTCTCCGTCCAGGCACAAATCCTGAATTTGCTGAAGGTGATTCAGCGGGAGACTGGCGTGGCATACCTCTTCATCACCCACGATCTGAGCGTGGTGGGATACTTGGCAGACCGCGTGGCAGTCATGTATCTGGGAAAAATCGTGGAAGAGGCACCCGCACAGGAACTCTTCGCCAATCCCGTACATCCCTACACCAAAGCGCTCCTGGCCGCCGCACCTCGACTGGAAGAAGACGCCAAGGGCGGACTGAAACCCTCCATCACCACGGGAAACCTCCAGGGCGAAGTCCCATCCCCACTGGCGCCACCCCCAGGATGCCCATTCCACCCACGATGCAAATTCGCTACCCCAGAATGCACGAAAACTCCCCCGGAATGGCTCCAGGTCTCACAAGCGCATCGATGCCGATGCCTAAGACATTCTGCAGATAGTCAGTAAGATAGCAGAGTATTCCACTAGCAATGGAACAATTATTCCACTGACAATGGAACATTTATTCCATCATCAATGGAACATTTTCATTTCGTCCTCAAAACCAAACAAATACCACCCCCATGCGCACCAAACTCACATTCCTCCTGCTGACTGCCGTCGCATTCACCCTCTCCGCAGCCCAACTCTGGAAGAAAGGAGAACCCACACTGCCCATCGTGGTCTCCGTGGAATCCCCCGAACCCGCACGACAGGCCGCATACGAATTGGCACAGTGGCTGGACAAGGCGACCGGCGAAACCTGGATGGTCACAGCGAAGGCCCCCGAAGCAGGCCAGAAGGCATTCTACGTGGGTCCCGGCGCCACCATCGGTCAGACAGATGCTCCCGACACCGCCACCCTGCCCCACGATGGCTTCTGGTATCAGAGCACCCCAGAGGGCATCCGCGTTGCGGGGCGGGACTACCCCGGCGGCCCCCACAGCATATTCCTCCATCCCATGCGTGACGTGGAGTGTTGGAACCCCGACCTGAGACTTTCCGCCTTGGGTGACATGGGCACTTGGTTCGGCGTCCATCACTTCCTGGAGAAGCTGGGTTTCCGCTGGTATATGCCTGGTGAGTTGGGCGCCGTGGTCCCCGAATTGACCGCCATCGAAGTGGCCGACGAGACCGAGACCATCTCCCCCGCTTTCGAATACCGCTATGCCTGGCTGTGCAATTTCCCCACCGACCCCAAGGACGCGCTGTGGTATCGACGCGTGGGCTTCGGCGGTCCCACAGGCATCGCCATCGGACACTCCTACTCCTGGATGCTGGAATATAAGGACGAACACCCCGAATTCTTCGCGCTGATCGACGGTCAGCGGGATTTCACCAACCTGGCTTCCTATCACGGCGGCGGTAGCCTCTGCCTCACCAACGAGGAACTCATCCAGAAGTGGGTCGATATCATCTGCAAATTCTTCCAGGAAAATCCCGAAGACGACATCTTCCCACTCTGCCCCAATGACGGCCTCCTACGCATCTGCGACTGCGACAAGTGCCAGGCACTCTACTCACCCCAGCTGGGAGAGCACGGCAAATTCTCCAACTACGTATGGACCTTTTCCGACAAAGTCGCACGGGGCGTGGGAGCGCGTATGCCCAACAAGCGCGTGGGTACCTTCGCCTACGAAGGCTACCGCGAAGTCCCGGATTGTCTGACGGAGATTTCCCCCAACCTGGCGGTGATGATCTGCTACGTCCGGCAGAGATTCCGCGACCCCGCAAAGAAAGAGAATGTGCGAAGCCTCATTGAAAAATGGAGCACGTTGACCGACGGCATCTACTTCTGGACCTATCCCCACAAGGACTACTGGGATCCCTGGCGCGGCTTCCCCAGATTCTATCCCGAAATCCTGGTGGAGGACATCCGGGAAAATGCCCGCCTCAACACAAAGGGCGAGTTCCTGGAATCCGAGGCCCACAACTGGAACGAGACCGCCTTCCATGGCATCTACGATTACCACTGGCCCATGCTCTACCACCTGACCGCATACGTGACATGCAAACTCCTCTGGAATCCCAACCTGGAACTCCGACCGCTCCTGGAAGAATACTACCATAATTTCTACGGCCCCGCATACGCACAGATGAAGAACTTCTGGGAAACCGTGGAAGCCGCCACCATGAAGGAAGAGACCCACTACCCACTGGACCAATACTCCGTGGATGAACTCCAAAACCTGATGAGCATCCTGGAAGACGCCATGGCCGCATGCCCCGAAGACTCCCTCTACTGGGAACGCATCAACGAACTCTACGAGGAAATGTCGCCATACATCGGACCTATGAAAAAACTCAAGGGCCGAGAACCCATGAGAATTCCTTTCCTCGAAAACGGGACCCTCACACTGGATGGCAAACCCTGGGACATCGCAAAACCACACGAATTCGTGGATAAATTCGCCAACCCCACCAACCACAAAACCACCGTCTACCTCGCAGCGGATAAAGAGGGCATCGCAGTCACTTTCTACTGCTACGAACCCGATATGGCCAACCTGGTCACAAATACCTCCAAACATGACCTGGGACCTATCTGGGACGACTCATCCGTGGAACTCCAATTCTGCAAACCCAACGGCACCGACGGAGTCACCATCATCATCACCGCCAACAACAACTGTTACGACGCCAACTGGGCTAAGACCAACTCCAAGGATAACCTGGAGTGGACTTCCAAGCTGGTCTCCACCGTCCAGAAACAGGATGACAAGTGGGTTGTGCAAGCGAAACTCCCCTGGAGCGACCTGGGTATCGAGAACCCCGTCAAAGGCCAGGAAATTCTTCTGGGCAATCTCTACCGCAATCACCCCACCCAAAGTGGACTGGTGGAAAACACCGCCTACACCTCCACCTACTGCAAAACCCACCGACTCCCCACCGTGTATATCCCTGTTATCTTAGAGTAGCAAGGACTTCGTAAAGACTTGACGGGTTATATTACGCATCTTACCATTTTCCATCATTCCCATCAACCCAACCCCAAAACAACCATGTCTGAAAATCGAGAAACACTGGCATCCCGCCTGGGATTCATTCTCCTCTCCGCAGGCTGCGCAATCGGCCTGGGTAATGTCTGGCGCTTTCCCTTCATCGTCGGCAAATACGGCGGTTGCATCTTCGTACTCCTCTATCTGCTCTTCCTGGTCATCCTGGGATTCCCACTGCTCCTCACCGAAATGGCCGTGGGACGCGGTAGCCAGGCCAACCAGATCCACGCCTTCTACAACCTCTCCCACGCCCACAAGAAGACCTGGCGCATGCTGGGCGTCCTGGGCTTCCTGGGATGCCTGCTCTTGATGATGTATTACACCAACGTCTCGGGATGGCTCCTGAACTACACCAAGGAATACATCGCAGGCGGCATCAGCGCATACTCCACTGCCGAGGACTTCGGTAACCTCTTTGGTCAAACCATCACCAATCCCTGGAAAAGCACAGGCTATATGGTACTTGTCTGCGTCCTGGGCGGCGGCATCTGCGCACTGGGACTGAAACAAGGCGTCGAAGCCATCGTCAAAATCCTCATGATGGGACTCCTCCTCCTCATGGTGGTCCTGGCAGTCCGTTCCGCCACCCTCCCCGGCGCCGCCGAAGGACTGAAATTCTACCTAACTCCTAACTGGTCGAATTTCATGAAGGCACCCCTGGAGACCATCTTCGCCGCCATGGGACAGGCGTTCTTCACCCTTAGCATCGGCATCGGCTCCATGGAAATCTTCGGAAGCTACCTCAGCTGGAAGACCTCCCTCGCCAAAGAATGCTTCTGGATCATCCTCCTCGATACCATCGTCGCACTCTCCGCAGGATTCATCATCTTCCCCATCTGCGCCAGCAAGGGCATCGATATGGGAGCAGGCCCCGGACTCGTCTTCGTCTCACTCCCAAATATCTTCGCGGACCTCTTGGGCGGGCGCTTCTGGGGATGCCTCTTCTTCGCATTCCTCTTCATGGCAGCACTCACCACCGTCGTCGCAGTCTTCGAAAACCTCATCGCAGTCTTCATCGACGCAAAGGCTATGAAGCGCCCCTGGGCGGCCATGCTGGTCACGGAAACCGTCATCCTCCTCTCTCTGCCCTGCATCCTGGGCTTCAGCGTCTGGAGCGGCTTCACCCCCCTGGGTGCCGGATCTGGCGTCATGGACCTGGAAGACTTCATCGTCAGCCAGAACCTCCTGCCACTGGGCGGTATCACCTTCCTGGTCTTCGCATTCTCCAAGTCGGGCTGGGGACACGAGAACTTCGTGGCAGAACTTAACGCAGGACAAACCTGGAAGTTCCCCACCTGGGTCATCACATACATGAAGTGGATCCTGCCTTTCATCATCCTGGCGGTCTTCGCACTCGGATACTGGCAGATGTTCTTCAGCAAGTAATCCTCCAGGCATAAGACACAAAAAAACGCCGCGCTCCACCAAAGGAACACGGCGTTTTTGATTGATGCCCCCAACAGATAATGTACCGGCCTCCAAAAAGTATTTTCCCAATCCTGCATTATCTTAACTGCGGGTACTATTGAGGGCACCATGAATACATTTATCCAATCACTTACACCAGGGCTATTTTGGGATGTGGCCCAAGATACTATTGACCCGACGACACACCGACGATTTGTAATCGAACGGGTCTTGACGCGTGGAGAAATATCCGATTTACGGGCAATCATCGCCTATTACTCCATCCCCGTCATTACTTCAGAAGCCCAGCAAATGCGTTCCCTGGACCCCGTCACACTGGCATTCGCCGCATGCCTGGGAAATGTCCCACAAAGCACTTTCCGATGCTACACACCGAAACAATAACCCCAGAGACTCTGGAACTCCTCAAGCAAATCCAGGCACTCCCGGAATTTGCTGCACTACGCCTCGTTGGGGGCACTTCCCTGGCACTACGCCTTGGGCATCGCCTTAGCATTGACCTGGACCTTTTTGGGGAATGGCCGGAAGAGGCAGATCTCCACGCCGCACTAGCTCGACTCGGAGACGCAAGAAAAGTTGCCTGGGCACCAGGCGGGAAAATGCAATTCTTCTATGTGAATGGCATCAAGCTCGATTGTGTAACCTGTGCAAATTCATCCTGGCTTGATCCACACGAGGATTTTCAGGGCATCCGCCTGGCAACTATCCGTGATATTGCAGCCATGAAAGTGAACGCCATCACAAACCGTGGCACTCGTAAAGATTTTGTTGACTTGGCATTTTTGCTTGAACAATACAGCATCAATGAAATCCTTGAATGGTATGTAAAAAAATACCCCGAGACCAATCCTGCACAAGCAATGAGAAGCTTATGTTACTTCGCAGATGCTGAACAGCAACCCATGCCCCGAATGCTTAAACCTTTTGATTGGGAAGCAGCCAAGACGAAAATTCAATCGGAGGTCCGTAACAGCCTTCATAACAATTAAGTCGCGGAAAAAATAACAAGCCGTAGCCCCAAAAAAAGCATAATCTTTCAAAAAGGGTATTGATTTTTTTGTTTTTTTTCCTATAATTGATGGTATTACGCATTTGAAACAGCTTTTCTTTCCCTCAAAACACACCCCAAACCAAACAAAACCATGAAAAAGTCTTTTACCCTGATTGAACTCCTGGTGGTCATCGCCATCATCGCCATCCTGGCCGCCATGCTCCTCCCCGCACTCTCCAAGGCACGCGAGAAGGCCCGCGCCATCTCCTGCACCAACAACCTGAAGAACCTCCAGCTGGGTGTCATGCTCTACACCAATGACTATGACGACTACTTCATGCCCAACGCATACCGCTGGGAAGGTTCCATGGGTGAAAGAGCAAATAATCCCGACGCCTACTCCGACAACTCCTACGCCTGGTTCACCATGAACCCCCTGATCCCCAACTGCCCCATGAGATTCGCTGACTGGGTCGCCAAAGACGCCGCAGCCGCCAATGGTCAGGCTGGCCTCATCGATGGTGACAACTCCTGGCACAAGCTCCTGGCTTGCCCCTCCTGCCCCACTGCACAGCGCTGCGCCGGCAACATCGACTATAACACCAGCATCGGCTTCAGCTACAGCAAGGCCATCCTCGAAGACGGCCGTAGTTCTCTGACCAACGGCAACCGCCGCAACTGCGCTTCCTGGAAGCGCGTCAGCAGCCTCAAGGCCCCTGGCATCTTCGTCTGCCTCTTCGATGGCTCCAACACTAGTGGCTGGGGCCGGTGGACTTCCAGCGCAGGATACATGATTGCCCAGGCTGCCGCAAAGTACAACTTCTGCCGCCACGCCATGGCACTGAACATGACCTTTGGTGATGGTCACGCCGAAGCAATCAGCATCGCAAAATTCAATGTGGAGTCTGGTTATTCCTATGCCGAGCAGATGTACACCTGGTACCCCGGCTCCGATTTCAATCGCAATGGTGGCGGCGACAAGGACCTCTAATCCGACAACATCATAATCTTGCTTAACACCAAAACGGGCTGTTGCAATGCCTCCCACCGAGGCGCAACAGCCCGTTTTGTTCGATATACCGACGGAGTCCCCGCCATCGAAACGTCCTGTGCGGGGCGATACCATCGCCCCGAAATACGGGTCGAAATACCTATCCTTGCGTGAAATATGCCGATTCCCAAAAGTCATGGTCGTTTCAACAATCTTCATGACTTTCAGACAACTTCCTTGCAATCATCAATAAACGACTGTATTTTGGGGCAATTCCTTTTATCCCCGTTGACTTCCCTTGCCATCAATCAATCCATGCTTACTCCATACGGCGAAATCCCCGATGACGACATCCAGGCACTAGAATTCAAGTTGCGGTGGTATCTCCGCTATGGAAATCTCCCCACCTTATCCAAACGAGAAACCGAACAAGCCCGCATGGACTACGGTTTTCAATACGAACGCTACGTCGGTCATCTCTTTGAAGCGAATGGCTATCGTGTGGAATATACGGGTATCCGCAAAGGAGTAGAGGATGGGGGAATTGACCTCGTGGCCCGGGCACCAAGAAAAATCCGCCTGATACAATGCAAGCGCTGGCGCATCCCCGTAGGGATTGATGTGATTTCGCGTCTACATGGCGCGGTTGACCGCTTCATCTGGGAAGAACGACAGGGAAAGCCCGCACGCTGCCGCACGAATATCTGCGGGGTCCTCTTCAGCAGCGGTCCCCTGACCGATGACGCAAAGGCCCTCGCCACACACCTGGGCATCCTCTCCCAGGAGAATCACCCCTATCGCCCCTACCCCGCCATCAAAGGGAAACGCATTACCCCAAACGCCGGAAAAATCCTCATGCCTTTCGATGCGTCGTACGATAAAACCACGATGGATTTATCTCGCGGAGATTGTTTCTTTTCCTCCCCAAAGGATGCCTTTCTCCGATGTTTCTTCTATCCGCCATATCACGCCGACATCCTCAAAAAAATCCGAACCGAACTATAGCCTTATAACAATTCCTAATTTCACATTCCGAATTAAAAAAAGAGGGGGCAAGGGGGATACCTCCCCCTCCGACATTAAGCATTAAGCATCAAGCATTAAGCATTAAAAAAAGGCCCGAGCGATGAAAAAATCGCCCGGGCCTTTTTTGTGTTATCCGCTAGGGATTATGCGTGGGTTTTCGCCCAGTCACGGACGAAGTCCAGCAGTTTTTCGTTCACGGGGATGAGTTGTGGCTTCTTGGCGAAGCTGTTAGCCAGCGCATTGCGGAAGGCCACGTCAGGCAGACGGGTCACGCCCAGTGCGGCGATTACGCCGAACATGACCGTATTGGCGCCCTTGGGGTTGCCGGCCTCGTCAGCCAGCTGCTGTGCAGGCACCGCGATGCCCTTGATGCCGGCGGGCATCTCCACCTCGCCCATGATGGCGTCATAGACAATCACGCCGCCGGGCTTGACGTCGTTCTTGAACTTCTCCAGCGAGGGGCGGTTCATGGCGACCAGCAGGTCGGGACGATAGATGACGGGGGAGCCGATGGCGTGGGTCGCCAGAGTCACGGAGCAGTTGGAGGTGCCACCGCGCTGTTCGGGACCGTAGGAGGGATACCAGGAGACATTGCGCCCCACGGAGAGACCCGCCTGGGCAATCATGGTTCCCAGAGAGAGCACACCCTGACCACCGAAACCGGCAATCTTGACCTGGACGTCGGGCAGATCCTCGGAAGAAGCGGCCTTCTCCTCGGACTTGGCGGCGCCAAAGACCTTGTCCAGGGCTTCCTTGCTGAAATCGGAAGCGGGACGGACCACCTCGGTAGCCTCGGTGTTGTCGCGGAGCTTGCCCAGGGGATATTCCTTGGTCATGACTTCGTTCACCCACTTGTTGGTTTCCGTGGTGGACATCTTCAGGTTGGTGGGGCAGGCGGAGAGCACCTCGACGAAGGTGTAGCCCTTGCCTTCCTTCTGAATTTCCAGAGCCTTGCGGATCGCCTTGCGGGCCTGCATGACGTGGGCGGGATCGGTCAACGCGACGCGCTCGATATAGACGGGCGCCTTCAGGTTGTTGATCAGCTCGCACATGTGGACAGGATAGCCCTGGGTCATGGGATCACGGCCATTGGGGCAGGTCACGGTCTTCTCGCCAACCAGCGTGGTGGGAGCCATTTGGCCGCCAGTCATACCATAGACGGTGTTGTTCACAAAGAAGACGGCGATCTTCTCGCCGCGGTTGGCAGCCTGCAGGGTCTCGTTCAGACCGATGGAGGCCAAGTCGCCATCACCCTGGTAGGAGATGACAACCTTGTCCGTGGCGCGGGAGACACCCGTGGCCACTGCGGGCGCACGGCCGTGGGGCACCTGGATGTTGCCGCAGTCAAAGTAGTAGTATGCGAAGACCGCGCAGCCGACGGGGCTGATCAGCACCGCCTTGTCCTGCAGTTCCAGGTCATGGAGCGCCTCGCCAATCAGCTTGGTCAGCACGCCATGGCCGCAGCCGGGGCAGTAGTGGGTTGCAGTCTGGGCAGCTCCGCCCTTCCGGGGGAAGCTCTTGTAAAGTCCAGTGGATTCGATGATTTTTTCGGACATTGCAGTTCCTCCTTACAGCGCGGCCATGATCTGATCGATGTGCAGCAGATTGCCGCCAAGACGGTAGACCAGGTCCACCGGGCACTTGCATTCCACAGCCAGCTTGATATCGGCCTGCATCTGGCCGTTGCTCATCTCAACCGAGATGAAGCGCTTCACTTTGCCATTGGCCAGTTCCATGAGACGGGCCTTCGGGAAGGGGAAGAGGGTCTTGGGACGCAAGAGACCCACCTTCTTGCCGGCTTCACGAGCCATGTCCACCGCAGTACGAGCGATGCGGCTGCAAATGCCGTAGGCCACCAGGACGGTGTCCGCGTCCTCGGTCTGATACTCATCCCAGCTGGCTTCCTCGGCCTCGATCTTGGCATACTTGTCCTGCAGGAAGTAATTGAACTTCTCCAGTTGGTCGAAATCCAGGAAGATGGAAGTGACCAGGTTGGGACGGGTCTCGGGAGTGCCCGCCACCGCCCAGCTGGTGTCAATTTTGGGCTCGATTGCCTTCTCGGGCAGAGTCAGGGATTCCATCATCTGGCCCAGGGTGCCATCTGCCAGAACGAAGACGGGGTTGCGCCACTTGAACGCCAGGTCAAAGGCCTTCATGGTGAAATCGCACATCTCCTGGACGGAGTTGGGGGCCAGCACGATGCACTTGTAGTTGCCATGGCCGCCGCCCTTGACCACCTGGTTGTAGTCGCCCTGCTCGGGACCGATGTTGCCCAGGCCAGGACCCGCACGCATGATGTCCACCAGCACCACGGGCAACTGCGCGCCAGCGATGTAGGAGATGCCTTCGCTCATCAGGGAGATGCCAGGGCCACTGGACGCGGTGAAAACGCGGTGTCCCGCGGATGCCGCACCATAGCACATGTTGATGGATGCTTCCTCGGACTCAGCCTGCAAGAACTTGCGGCCCAGCATCGGGAAGTACTTGGAGGCCTCCTGCAAGACCTCGCTGGCGGGAGTGATGGGATAGCCAAAGTAGCAGTCAGCACCCGCATACAGGGCGCCAATCACTACGGCGGTATTGCCTTTCACCAATTTGGTTGCCATTTCTATTTCTCCTCCAAATTAGCCCCGCTGGGGGATGTGAATCTGAATCGCATTGGGCTCGGGACAGTTGTAGAAACAGCTGGCACAGCCAACACAGCCTTCGCCGACGTATTCCGCCGCAAAATAACCACGCTCATTGATGGTCTTGCCAATCCGCAAGCACTGCTTCGGACAAGCTACCACACAACGGGAACAGGACTTGCACTCCAATGCCACAATCACCGGGTAGGGTTTGGTTTTGTCGATTTCCATAAATCGCGACTCTCCTATAACGTTACACGCCACGCATACGCGCGACATTGACTAAAAAAGCAAACGAGTTAATATAACCCTACATGCCCGACGCGAAAGACCTCCAGACACTTTTTTCCTTCCCCCTGTAGGTCCTGTGCGCCGCAATTTCGTTGCGGCGAATCTCTGACAATCCATGACAAAATACGCCAACGTGCGATATTCATGATATATTATGCCCTGTTCACGAGGTTTTGTTTTTTTGATTTATCGATATGAGTATCACAGAACAGTTAGCGCAATTAGCCCTGCAGCTAGGTGTATTGTTGTTTGCTTCTCAGCTTGTCGGCAAGTTGGTGAGTCTGGTGAAGATTCCCTCGGTATTGGGGGAATTGCTCACGGGTATCATCCTGGGGCCCTATTTACTTGGCAGCATTGGTCTTCCCTTCTTCCCCGAGGGACTCTTTCCCATGCAACCCGCCGAAACGGGCATTCCAGTTTCGGTGCCACTCTATTCCCTGGCGACCTTGGGTTCCATCGTCTTGCTCTTCCAGTCTGGTCTCGAGACCGACTTCCGCACCTTCTTCCGCTACTCCCTGGCGGGGACCATGGTAGGGCTCGGCGGTGTCGTGGTCTCCTTTGCCTTCGGAGAACTCCTGGGGCATTGTATCTACCACTGCGGTTTCATGGACCCCCGTGCGCTCTTCCTGGGCATCCTCTCCACCGCCACCAGTGTCGGCATCACCGCGCGCATCCTCTCGGAGCGCCGCGCCATTGACTCCCCCGAAGGCACCACCATCCTGGCCGCAGCCGTCATCGACGACGTGCTGGGCATCATCTGCCTGGCGGTGGTCATGGGATTGGTCTCCAGCGGAGATGGCTCCGCCGAAGGCATCTCCTGGTCAAAGATCGCCCTGATTGCAGTGAAATCCATCGGCATCTGGATTGGCTTCACTGCCGTAGGCCTCATGAGCTCCCACTTCTTCGCACGCTTCCTGAAGCGCTTCCACTCCAAGACCACCTACGCGGTGCTCTCCCTGGGTGGCGCGCTGCTCCTGGCAGGCATCATGGAACAATGCGGTCTCGCCATGATCATCGGCGCATATACCGCGGGCCTCAGCCTCTCACGCTCTGACCTGGCTTTCAACATCCAACTGCGCCTCCACAGCATCTACGGCTTCCTGGTCCCCGTATTCTTCGTGGTCATGGGCATGATGGTGGATGTCCGCGTCCTCACGGATTTCGACACCCTGAAATTCGGCCTGCTCTTCTCGGTGCTGGCAGTGCTTGGTAAAATCATCGGCTGCTTCATCCCCGCATTCTGCATGAACTTCAACCGCCGAGGCGCTCTGCGCGTGGGCTGCGGCATGATTCCCCGTGGAGAAGTGGCGCTGATCATCGCGGGCATCGGCGCCACCACCACCATGGTCCTCAACGGCGAAAACGTCCCCATCGTGGACCCCAAACTCTTCGGCGTCGCCATCATCATGACGCTGATTACCACCCTGGCCGCACCGCCCATGCTGATGGCTGCACTGAACCTCCCTGGGCGAGGCGTCCGCAAAATCAAGCCCGACGCCCTGAGCGTCCACCTGGAATACCCCATGCCCTCCCAGGTGGTCATTGACTTCCTGGTCCGCGAACTGATCGTGGCCTTCCGCCAGGAGGGCTTCCGCCACAGCGACTACACCAAGGACTACACCGTGGTCAATTTCCGCAAGGAACGGACTTCCTTCGTGATGATGGTGGGCACAAACACGATTTCCTTCGAGTGCGCCAAGGCCGACGCCCCGACCATCCGGAGCATCTTCAACGAAACCACCTACGAACTCCACCAGAATATGGAGGAAATCCGTCGTCTCTCCCTACCCACCAACATGGAAAAGGAGGCATACGCCTTCGACAATGTGGTGCCCTTCAATGATGACGCCGGACTCTCCCTGGAACAAATTATCCCCGAGAATTGCGCCCTGGTGGACCTGCAGTCGGAAAACTACAAAGACACCATTGAAGAATTGGTCCGACACCTCTATCGCTGCGGCCATGTGAGCAATTACGACGAGTGCCTCCAGGATGTCCTCAGCCGCGAAAGCCTGGCATCCACCGTCATGGACAACGGTATCGCCATGCCCCACGCCAAGAGCGCCACCGTAAAACAACTGATTTCCGTGGTGGCGACCTTCAAGAATGGCTTCGGAATCCTGGACGGAAATCGGGAAATCCGCCTAGTAATCCTCACCCTCGCCCCCAAGGATACCGACAGCCCCTATATGCAATATGTGGCACACCAGGCATCCAAGCTCTGCAAACAGGACTCCCTGGAAGAAATCTGCAACAAGCCAAACGGCAAGGACCTCCGAACGTATTTCCTGTAGGACCAATAGGTGCCCTCTGGGCCTGAAAGACAGCAAGCCAGACGGAAGGGGATAAATTATCAAAGTATCCCTCATCTATCTACCAATTCCCCTTCCAAACACAGAACCATGTCCGCCATCTACCAAGAAAAGCGTTCCGTCAGCTATCTGGCCCCCACCCGTATTGTCTGGAAATCCGCTGGAGTGAAAAATGCCAGCAAGCTCATGGAAGTCGCGGGTGAGACCGCCACCATCTGGCGTCCCGCGGGCATGCAACTTCCCCCGAAGGGCTCTGTCATTTTGGAATACGACACTCCCCTGCCCCTGCAAGGCATCCGCATTTCCCGTGGCTATGACCGCACCCGCCCCGTGCAGGTCCGCGCGCGCCTGGGGGAATCCGTCAGCGAAGTGGTCAATGAGCCCAACAACGACCACTCCATGCACGACATCACCATGCCCATCTCCGCCATGGGCATCAGCCGCGTGGGAAATACCGGCTTCCGATTCCTGAAACTGGACAACCTGGACGAAGAAATCACCCTCAATCTCCGGGAATGCTCCGCCGAAGCCTGGGAACACCCCGCCAAGCGCGTGGGATACTTTGAATGCTCCGACCCACTTCTTAACCAGATCTACGACGCTTGCTTCGCCACTCTCAACAAGTGCATCTCACCGCTGCTACTGGACGGCACCAAGCGTGACCGCCTGGTCTGGATGGGCGACCTCTATAACGAAGTCCGCGCCTGCGGTGTACTCTTCCAAAAACACCCCGCCATCCCCGAAAGCCTGGATTTCCTCAGCGAAGAGGCACTGGTGAACAAGTACTTCAATGGCATCCCCTCCTATACCGCATACTGGTTCCTGGCACAACGGGAATACTACCGATTCTTCGCAGACGCAAAATACCTCAAGCGCCAGCAGAAAAACCTCAAGTTCTTCGGAAATCTCCTCCTGAGTTCTTTCGAAAAAGCCCCCGACGCCGTCATGAAAGGCGACATCGTGGACTGGGGCGTCCCCGAACGCACTCCCAACGACAGCTACGGACCGCTCTATCTGGCCGCAGTCCAATCCTGCCGTGACCTGGCAGTCTTCCTGGGAGAGGACGCCCTCGTCAAGCGCTGCGATGCAGTGGAGACGGCCCTCAAGGCACGCTATACCCTCGCCACCTATCCCAAATCCGCCGCCGCCTGGGCCGCCCTCACGGGATTGGCGTCCCCCAAGACGGTCTATACGAAAGTCCTGGCAAAAGACCCCACTGTCGCACTATCTACCTTCCATTTCGACAACTTCCTGCGGGTCTACACCGCCGCAGGAGAACCCCAGAAAGCACTGGACCTGCTGAGAAAATACTACGGCGGAATGCTGAAACTGGGCGCACGGACCATCTGGGAACAATACGACCTGGCATGGGCGCCCGGCGCAGGCCCCATCGACCAAATGCCCAAACCCGGCAAACCCGATATCCATAAAGACGCGGGATACGGATGCTTCGCGGGACTCCGCAATAGCCTCTGCCACGGATGGGGCGCCTCACCCATCGCATGGATGATGGAAACCCTGGCCGGCATCACACCCGTGGGAGACGGCTACCAGCGGGGCATCAAAGTCAAGCCCAACCTCCTGGATCTGGACTACGTCTCCGCCATCTGCCCTACCCCCATGGGACCCGTCACAATCCTGGCACGAAAAGGCCAGAAAACCATCGTGGATGCCCCAAAAGGACTAAAAATCTTCAAATAATCCCACATAATCACGGCGGGGGATTTGCAAAACACAAAAATGCGTTTACATTAACCCCGCTTCTTAAAGCGGCGCGATAGCCAAGTGGTAAGGCGAAGGTCTGCAAAACCTTTATTCATCGGTCCGAATCCGATTCGCGCCTCCAATTTCTTAACGAGAACGGCTCGTTGCATTGGCCGGCTGTGTTCAGGTGCATGCATCACCCCACGGCCGGCTGTTGCGTTTATACAAACTGCCGACTCGCTTTATATCAATTCGTTCCTAATCACTGTTCCAAAAATCTCCTGCTTCCCAGGGTATTTCCCAAGGTATGTCTAAAAAACGCTTCACGCACGACGAGGCTTACGACGAAGATGAAGAGCTCCTGTTAGACCGCAAGGCAAAACGCAAGCGGGAACGCGAACTGGAGCGCCAGCGTCAGCAGGAACAGGAACAAGCCGAACCCCAGACCCCCGCCGATGACACCATGGTCCGTATTGTGGCCGCATGCCAGGCAGGTCAGTGGCGCGAGGCATCCGTAATTTGCCTGAACGCCATCGAGCGTTACAATCAGGAAGGTCATCCCGAAATGGCAGAAGGAATCCAGGCGGCATTCCAGAAGATCGACCGCTCCCTCCGCCGACAGATGATCGCGGCTTTTGTCAATGAATCTGAAAAACTACTGAGCAAGAAGGAGTAACTCCCGGATGTTGGGAAACAACGAAAAAATCCAGGGCGTCAGCATTCCTGACCTCTTCGCAAGCATGCTGGCAGAGTTGCCGTGGCGCACTCTGAGCCAGTATATCACGAACAACGCACAACTTCTGAAGGTCTGCACCTTCGGGGGACATCGCGTGGATCCGCAACAGCGTCCTCGCTTGACCAAGCAGGTCATCAACGAAGCCGCGAAGAACGACTACAACGAGGCGACCTGCAATGCACTCTTCGCCGCATGGTATCCCGTCCACGCAGAACTCCATGAAAAACTGGAGACCTACTTCAAGTCCGACGAGTACAAGAATTACCGCACGGAGCACAAGCTCACCGAAGAAGACTACGTCCTCTCCGACGAGAAGTTCAATGAATTCTTCAATGTGGCGGACCTGAAGGCCTGGAAGCTCCTGCTGGTCTTCTCTCCCCTGAAGTTCCCCCACAACCAGGCCGACCAGATTCTGAATCACCAGGCGGGTTCCGCGGAACTCCTGGATCAGATCGCCGCCCTGGAAGCCAAGCTGGCCGAAGCCGAAAAGAAGGCCGCCGCGGCTACCGCGGATGCCGAGAAGATTCGCGCCCAACAGGCCTCCTCCGACAACGAACTGCGCGACCTCAAGCAGCAGCTCCGAGCCCAGAAAGGCGAGATTGACGCCGTCAATCAGAAATTCCAGTCCTCCGCTGCGGAAGTCAAGCGCCTCAGCGGGTTGCTCTCCAGCCGTTCCGAGGAACTGACCAAGCAGGCAAATACCGCCACCGAGAATGCCGAGCGCACCGTCACCCGCCTTCAGGGTGAATTGGCGCGTCTCAAGGACGAAGTCAATGGCTGGCAGAACAAGTTCCAGGAACAGCTCCAGGCAAACCGACAGATCCAGAATGACGCCGCAAACGCCGACGCCCGTTCCGCCAAGGTCAACGCCGAAAAGGAAGCCGCACTGGCGAAGGTGGCCGAGTCCAAGAAATTCGTGGATACCCTCCTGGATGGCATTGAGTGGAATACCCTGGGTGCGCGTCTGAAGCTCACCCCCACCATCCGCAAGAATTTCAACAGCCTCCTGAAGCGCCTGAACTACGAGGAAGACCTCTCCCTCACCATCGAAGGCACTCTGCCTCAGTTCTGGAGCCGCCTCCAGAAGGGCGAGACCGACCTCATCCAGAAAATCGCCAACTCCAATACCCTGGAAGTCGAAACTGGCGATATGCACGCATTCTGGGACGAAGTCAAGGGCGCTTTCGCAGAAGTCCAGACCTCCCTGGAGGCCCGCGTCTTCATGCTGAACTTCATCAACGAGCTCCTTTTCACGATTTACGCGCCGGATCAACTCGCTACCGCGACAATTCCTGCCCCTGCCAAAAAGAAATCCGCAGAATAATCGAAAAAGCAACTTGAAAACCTAGAAAGCGGGATTAAAGTAACCCCGCTTTCTGAAAAGATAGCAAAATGTGCGATTAGCTCAGTTGGTTAGAGCGCTACCCTGACACGGTAGAGGTCGCTGGTCCGAGTCCTGCATCGCACACCATTTCCAAAAGCCGTATGGTTCACGCCATACGGCTTTTTTAATTCTCAATGCTCAATTCTCAATGCTCAATTTATTGGAAGAGCATCTTATTCGATAGTGATTTCCAGGTACTCCCCTTCTGCGCCGCGGGGCGCCACCAACTGGAATTTCCCCTTATAGAAATCCGTGGAACGAATATGCGTATGTCCTGCCAGGATTCCCAATAGATTTGGCGCATTCCATACTGCCTGACAGAAATCCAACGTGGTCTGTGTATGACCTGCCTCGAGCCAGCGTTCCCGTCGCTCGATTTCGTAGTGTGGATCGTGTGCCGCATTCCAGTCGGGATGCCCGCACCCGAAATCCAGCCCCCGTCCGCTCACATACAGCGGGATATGCATTGCCAGAAGGGCGGGTTTGCCGTCTGCGATTTCTTTCTTGAAGAACTCCAGTTGTTCCGGCAGAATCTGGTTGGTGCCATTGTCGATGAGAATGACCTTGATGCCCTTGAATTCACGCACCGCCATCATGGGATTCTCGCCCTGATACATAGGCGCCATGACGCCGTGGCTCCACGCATCACGGATCTCCGTCTCACTTCCCGGCATACCCTCGAAATGCCAATCGTGGTTACCAGAGGTATATACCCAGGGAATCGACAACGACTGGGCTTTCCCCAGGAAAAAATCGATATTCGCCTGACTGGGGAAGCTGATGATGTCACCACCGAAAATCACCAAATCGCCGCCCTTCTTCGCACGCTCCAGCAACTTGTCCAATGCGTTGGCTGGCGCCTGATACTGCGCCATCCGCTTGTAGTTGTCACGATAGGCATCATCACGCGGGTCGGCAAAGGCAAAGTGCGTGTCGCCAATGAAAAATATCTTCGCCTGTTGCTTCAGACCAATGCCGCGAATGCGGATTTTATTCCCGTTTTCCAAAAAGGTCGCCTGGGTGTGTACCGACGGCGTCCCCGCCGTCGCATTGTCTCCCTGGGCAAATGCGGCAGAACAAATAAGAAGGCTGCAAAGCAGAGTGGGGATTGTCTTTGACATGGCGATGATAATGAGCTGACGATTGAGACTACTGATCCTGATTGCGCTCGGTCAATCTCTTTGCGAATTCTTTTGCGTACGCATCCAAGTAGCTATGGGAGAATGTGGAGGCATGGGGCATGATCCATAGATTGGGACACTTCCGCATGGGGCTATCTGCAGGCAACGGCTCCACCGCCGTCACATCCAGGCAGGCGCCAGCAAGCTTCCCGGAGGAAAGCACAGCCACCAGAGCCTCTTCGTCGATGGCGTTTCCGCGACCGATATTCGTCACCGTGGCATGAGAGGGCAGCAGCGCCAGACGCCGTGCGTCCAGGAAATCGTTGGTTTCGGCAGAGCGAGGCAGCACCAGCAGCAGGTGGTCGGTTTGAGGAAGCAACTCATCCACCTGGTCTGTAGTCATCAGGGCGTCCTCCGAATCAAAAAACTCCGGCACCGTATGTCCCGAATGCTGGGAAACGCCCCAGATGTGCACCCCGAAGGGCTTCAGCAATTTCCCCGTCCAGCGGCCGATGCTTCCGAAACCGCAGATGGTGACGCGGGAACCACGCAAAGGCCGTGCAATGGCATCCACCTGGGAACGAGGCCAGGGATCCGCGGCAAAGGTGGTAACCGTCTGCAACAATCCCCGCGTCATACCCAGTATCATCGCCACTGCGGTCTCCGCCATGAATTCTCCGTGGAAAGAACCATTCCAATGCTCCATTCCCGCAGGCCATTCCACGCTGAAGAAGTCCTTCCCCGCCGCAGGAGTGCTCACCAGCCAGAGCTTCGGCGCCATAGCGAACCACTCCTGCTTGAAAACCCAGGTGCAGACCACCGTCGCCTTGGGCAACGCCACCAGGAATTCCTCCTCGGAATGGCAGTTGATGACCGTGGCATCACCCAACTGCGCCGCCAATGACACCGCCTGGTGGTCCTCCATGGTCAGAGTGACAATTCCTGGGCTAACGAGATAAATGACGATGGTTTCCATGAGTTCGTAAAGTAATTTTGTGTAAGATACATAAATGTAATCTGTAACTCAGGAATTATATTATGCAGTTTTCCCAATCGAATCGGGGGAATGGAATGAATTCGAGATACCGGCGTGGTTTCGGCATTCCGAAGGAATTTTCTGACCAAGGCGAATAACAAAAAGGAATCAAAAGTCATGCAAGTCTACAATTTCAATGCAGGTCCCGCGGCTCTGCCCCGCGAAGTCATCCTGAAGGCCCAAGCTGAATTCGCCGACTACCACGGCTGTGGATACGGCATCATCGAGGAATCCCACCGCGCACCCGCTTTTGATGAAATCATCCAGGCCGCCGAAGCCAATTTCCGCACCCTGCTGAACATTCCCGAGAACTACGATGTGCTCTTCCTCCAGGGTGGCGCTTCTCTCCAGTTCGCCATGATCCCCATGAACCTGCAGGTTCCCGGCAAGACCATCGGCTATGCCGATACCGGCGTCTGGGCCAACAAGGCCATCAAGGAACTGGCCATCCAGCAGCTGCCCTACGAAGTCGTCTTCAATGGCGCCGACTGCAACTACAACGAAATCAAGGGCATCAAGGATTGGAAGATCAATCCCGACTGGGCCTATTTCGGCATCTGCGTCAACAACACCATCTATGGCACCGAGTATCCCGAATTTCCCGAAACCGGTGACGTGCCCCTCATCGCCGATATGTCCTCCGACATCCTGAGCCGCAAGGTGGATGTCTCCAAGTTCGGCCTGATCTACGCCGGCGCCCAGAAGAACATCGGCCCTGCTGGTCTGACCATCGTCATCATCCGCAAGGACCTGGCGGAGCGCTGCCCCAAGACCGTCCCCACCATGCTGCGCTATACCACACACATGGAAGGCAAGAGCCTCTACAACACCCCGCCCACCTTCGCCATCTACATGAACCGACTGGTCACCGATTGGATGATCGCAAATGGCGGTCTGGATGCCATGGAACAGCTGGACAACGAAAAGGCGAAGACTCTCTACGATTTCATCGACAACTCCGGCTTCTACCGCGCCACCGCGGCACCTGCCACCCGCAGCCGCATGAACGTCTGCTTCCGCCTGCCCACCGAGGACCAGGAGAAGGCATTCATCGCTTACGCAAAGACCCAGGGCCTCGTGGGCCTCAAGGGACACCGTAAGGTCGGCGGCTGCCGCGCGTCCATCTACAACGCAGTCCCCATGGCCGGCGTCCAGCGCCTCATCGATGTCATGAAGGACTTCCAGAAACAGGCATAAGGATTAATCCTACCGCCTAAAACACAAAAGCCGCTCCACAACAGGGGCGGCTTTTTTGTTTTACCGCGCGCTCCGCGGCACTTTTTAGAGTCCCTTGGGTCCCTTGAGTCCCTCAAACTCATCGGCACCTCCCTTTAAATAGATTTTCGGCGATGTCGACAATTCCTTCAAGAAATGGTCACCTGCTTTCCAACGACGGCGCCATTCAGAGCATGTCAAGACGTATGGATTGATTTCTCTAGGAATCTGTTCTGCAATCCCGCAAACCACCTTGCTCACGGCAAGGAGGTCCATATCGCCAATGACGCAGATATCCAGGTCGCTTTTTGCCGTGTCAGTGCCTTTGGCGACCGAACCGAAAATGAAGACGATCTCTGCGGACGAAAGGGCAAAAGCCTGTCGCAGGAGTCCTTGTTCACCCTCGGTCTTGGATACCAACTCCGAAATGACAGAGAAGAGGAAATGGGCGTGATTCGCGGAATACTTCACCATATTCCCATCATGTTCCGCGACAATCAGTTGCATATCTGAAAGCTGGCGCAAATCATGAAGCAATGCAGGACAACTCAGATTTGTTTTTCGAGCCAATCCTCGCAAGTGAACAGGCACACTCCCTGGCATGAATAGACTCTTTAAAATCTCCTTCCGACACTGCGACCCTAGTAATTTTTCCAACATTGACGAACCCTCCATTGTTATGCTATGCAAAATATAGCATTTGTTAGAAGATTTGTAGCATATTTGTCTTGCCACTCGCGCCGCGGCATTGAGTACGCGTACGCGTGAGGCGCATTATATTAACGCGTTTTCCTTTACTACCCAATTCACCCCAAACATTTTCTAGCGATGAAAACTTCTCTGAAATGGCTCCGCGACTATACTGAAATTGACTGGTCTGCCCAGGAGCTGGCGGACCACCTGACCTCCGCGGGCCTGGAACCCGAGAGCATCGAGGAGACCGGCACCGTGCCTGCGGGCGTGGTGGTGGCGAAGATTTTGTCCCGTGAGCCCCATCCGAATTCCGACCACATGAGTGTCTGCATGGTGGATTACGGTGCCGAAGCGCCCATCCAGATTGTCTGCGGCGCCCCCAACTGCGATGCAGGCAAGAAGGTGCCCCTGGCCACCCTGGGCACGGATTTCGGCGGCGGTTTCGTCATCAAGAAGAGCAAGCTGCGCGGCGTGGAATCCAACGGCATGATGTGCTCCGCACGGGAACTGGGCCTCTCCGAGGACCACGACGGCCTGCTGATTCTCTCCGACGACCTGCCCCTGGGCATCTCCGTCCGGGACCTCTACGCCGGCGACACGGTCATTGACTGGGAAGTCACCCCGAACCGTCCCGACTGGCTCTCCCATATCGGCATCGCCCGGGAGATCTGCGCCTTGACCGGCAAGACTCTCACCCTGCCCGAAAACAAGATCAACGTCCGTCAGGCGCCCTGCCCCGCCAGCGTCCGCATCGACGCGCCGGAGTTCTGCCCCCGCTACATTGGTCGCGTCTTCGAGAACATCAAGATTGGCCCCTCTCCCGACTGGATGAAGAACCGCCTGGAGGCCGTGGGCCTGCGCTCCATCAACAACGTGGTGGACATCACCAACTACATCATGCTGGAATACGGCCAGCCCCTCCACGCATTCGACCTGGAAAACCTGGCTGGCAGCCAGATTATCGTCCGTCGCGCCAATGACGGCGAGGAAATCACCACGCTGGACGGCACCAAACTGAAGCTGACCAAGGAAAATCTGCTGATTGCGGATGCGGAAAAGGGCGTCGCCCTGGCGGGCATCATGGGTGGCGAGAACTCCATGATTACCGAGAAGACCACCACCGTCCTGCTGGAGTCCGCCGCATTTGACCGCACCAACATCCGTCTTTCCTCCCGCGCCCTAAACAAGGCCACCGACGCCAGCTACACCTACGAGCGCGGCGTCGCCCCCGAGACCAGCGCCCTGGCCAGCGCCCGAGCCGCCAGCCTGCTCTGCGAGTTGGCGGGTGCCACCCAGGTGGGCGAAGCCATCGACTGCTACCCCCGTCCCTGGAAGAGCGAGACCATCACCGCCTCCGCCCAGCGCATCAACGACCTGCTGGGCCTGAGCCTCACCGCCCAGGAAATCGCCGACCTGCTGGCCCGCCGCGGCATTGAAATCACCAAGGTGGAGGGCGACGAAATCGTCGTCCAGACTCCCTGGTGGCGCTTCGATCTCCACGCCGCAGTGGACCTGGCCGAGGAAGTCGCCCAGATGATGGGTCTGGATGCCATCCCCGAGGCCACGCCCGCCGCCGCCCTGGGTGGCAGCGCCAAAGATGACTGCTACATCCCCCAGGAAGAGACCCGCCACCTGCTGATGTCCCTGGGCCTGGATGAAGTAATGAACTACACCCTCTGGTCCCAGAGCCAGTGCCTGGCAGGCACCGACCTCCAGCCCGAACAGCTCCTGCAGGTCGCAAATCCCATCTCCCTGGATACCGCGTTCCTGCGCCCCACCCTCCTGCCTGGTCTCCTGGCAGTGGTCGGCCACAATGTCTCCCGCAACCAGCACGACCTGGCGCTCTTTGAGCTGGGCCGCGTCTTCCAGATGGAAAATGGCGCCCCCGTGGAAAAACTCCAGGCGGGCATCGCCCTGACGGGTCGCCTGCATCCCGAGCGCTACGGCAAAGAGAAGGCGGTTGTCGCCGACTTCTACGACCTGAAGGGCCTGGTGGAAGGCTACCTGGATGCCAGCCAGCTGGAGGGCTTCTATCGTTGCGAAGCCGCCGAGCATCCCGCCTTCCAGAAGGGCGTCTGCGCGAAATTCGTGGCGAAGAACAAGAAGGTCCTGGCCTACATCGGTGCCGCAGTCCCCGCCCTGACCAAGGGCATCCGCCTGCGCAACACACTCTTCCTGGCGCTCATCGACGTGGAAGCCGTCCGCACCGCGCCTCATCCCGCCAAGAAGTACACCGAATTGGCAGTCTTCCCCGGCACCGAGCGTGATATCTCCTTCATCGCTCCCGCCGCCCTCACCAGCCAGCAGGTCATCGACACCGCCAAGTCCCTCAAGATTGAGAAGATGGTGGATATCCAGCTCTTCGACCTCTTCGAGGACGCGAAGGTCCTGGGCGAAGGCAAGCGCTCCATGGCCTACACCATCACCTACCAGGATCCCACCAAGACCCTCACCGACGACGAGGTCAACCAGCTCCAGGAGAAACTCCGCCAGGGCTTGGTCAAGAAACTGAACGTGGAATTGCGATAGTCTGGCATCATGGCAAAGCTGACCATCATCGCCACGCCCATCGGGAATCTGGGGGATATCTCCCAGCGCGCGAAGGATACCATCTCCGCGCTGGACATCCTCTGCTGTGAGGACACCCGACACACGGGCAATCTGGTCAGCCTGCTGGGCATCCAGCGCCCCGCCCTCTATGTTGCCAACCACGAACACAACGAGCGGAATATGGCCGCCAAGATTGTGGCGTGGCTGGAAGAGGGCAAGAAGGTGGGCATCTGCAGTGACGCGGGCTATCCGCTGGTCAGCGACCCGGGATACCCCGCAGTAGTGGCCGCCATCGCAGCGGGTCACGAAATCGAGGTCATCCCCGGCGCCAGCGCCATCCCCGTGGCGCTGATTTCCTCGGGACTGCCGCCATCCAGCTATATCTTCAAGGGCTTCGCCCCACGGAAGCCCGGCCACCGCAGGAGCTTCCTCCTGGAAGACGCCGACAGCAGACACACGCTGGTATTCTATGAGTCACCCTTCCGCGTGGGAAAATTCCTGGCGGAACTCTACGAAGTCCTGGGGGACCGCCAAGCCGCCGTCTGCCTGGAACTCACCAAACAATTCGAGCGCACCCTCCGTGGACCGCTCTCTCAACTGGCCGCACAATTCGCCGAAAATCCCCCGAAGGGCGAGGCCGTCATCGTAGTCCAGGGGAAAGTCGATAAAAAAGAGCGAAAGGACGACGAGGACGATGAGTCGAATTCTCCTGATTGACGCCTATTCACAGATTTTCAGACTATTCTACGCCATCCGCCAACTGACCAGCGCTAAAGGCGACCCCGCCAACGCGCTCTTCGGAATGGCGCGGCTCTTCCTGCAACTGGATACCGAATTCCCCACGGATTACGGCGCGCTGGTCTTCGACAAAGGCAAATGCAAACGCCGTTGCGGACTGCTGGAGAGCTACAAGGCACAGCGCCCGCCCATGCCCGAAGAGCTGCGTTGCCAGACGGAACGCATCCACAAGTGGGCGGAGGCATTCGGATGGCCCGTGGTGGAACGGGAGGGCTTCGAAGCCGACGACCTGCTGGCGGGCATCGCGAAGGAACGACAGGGAAACAGCGTCCTGATCCTCACAGGCGACAAAGACCTGGGACAGCTGGTGGACGACCAAGTCCATCTCCTCCACCCCGGCAACGCAAAGAAGCCCTGGGAACAGGTGGATACACAGGCGGTCATGGCAAAATTCGGCATCGCCCCCGCACAGCTCCTGGACTACCTCTCACTATTGGGTGACGCCGTGGATAATATCCCCGGCATCCCTGGTTGCGGTCCCAAGACTGCCGTGAAACTCCTTCAGGAATATGGCTCCATCGACAATCTCCTGGCACATCTGGAAGAGATGCCCGCAGGCAAGCTCAAGGATACCCTCTGCGCTGAAAAGGAACACCTGCTCCTGAATCGCGAACTGGTGCGGCTGGATACGCCACTGCCCGAAAACTGGACGGGCCTGGAAACCCTCCGACGCCGTCGTCCCGACTGGCAGAAACTCCTGGCCCTCTGCGAAGAAGAGGGCTTCAAGGCCATCGCCGCAGAAATCCAAAAGCGCCAGGTCCCCCAGCAACTGGAATTCGGATTTTAGTCCTGGGTGTACCGACGGCGTCCGCGCCGTCGAGTATTTAGGTAAACAATGAAAACTCTTCTGGTATTAGGTCTCAGTGCGGTCTGGGAGCGCGGCCTGCGTTTCCAGCAGTTGCGTCTTGGCGAAGTCAACCGTGCGGTCGAGAAGTGGGAATACGCCTCGGGCAAAGCCACCAACGTCTGCCGCGCCCTGGCCACCTGCGGTTGCGACTGCCAGCCTATCCTGCTGACACTCCTGGGCGGTCATAACGGCCAGCGCTTCCAAGAAGCCTGCCGGGACGAAAACCTGCTCTTCAAATCCATCGAGACCCGGGCGGAAACCCGCGTCTGCACAAATATCCTCTCCGAAGGAAATGACATGACGGAGTTGGTGGAAGAAGGCGCACCCATCACCGAAAAGGAAGCCGAGAAATTCCTGGAGGCGCTGGACGCCATCCTCCCCGAATGCGATGGCGTCGCCCTGGCAGGGAATATCCCCCCGGGCTCCCCCGAAAACCTCCCCACGGAAATCGCCAAACGCATCGCCGCCGCAGAAAAGACGCTCTTCCTGGACAACTGGAAGGCCTTCCGGGAGATGGCCGCCTGCGGAGGAAAGATCGTCCTGAAAATCAACGCGGGAGAGCTAGCGAAAATCACTGGCGTCAGCGACCTCCAGCAGGGCATCCAATCCCTGGCGAAGGAATTCCCCGATATGCTCTTCGGCATCACCGACGGCATGAAACCCGCCTGGCTGAAAATGCCAGGGAATGACACCCCGCAGAGTTTTGATATCACACCAGCCAACCCGCTGGTCAATGCACTGGGCGCAGGAGATACCACCGATGGCGTATTCTTCGGAGAACTCCTGACCGATATCCCCCCAGAAACCGCCTTCCGACACGCACTGGACGCCGCATCACTCTCCTGCACGAACCCCATCGCAGGATTGATTCTTGATGCTTGATGCTTGATGCTCGTAACCCTGCATGCCGCAGGCGGTACGGGCGTTCACGCCGCCCTAAAAGTATCCCCTAACGCGATGTTCCCCACAAGGGTAGGTATTTCGACCCCGAATGGGGTCGGTGAACACAGACCCGGGCGAAAGCCCGGGGTAGGTGGTTTTTAGTTTTTTGGACCCTGGAGGGGTCCGTGAAACTATCAATTACCTACCCTCTTGTGGAACATAGCGTCCCCTAAAGAAAGTCCCGGCTAGCGCCCCCCCGTCCATGTGTGTACCGACGGCGTCCCCGCC
>DCIO01000079.1:8051-37060 GCA_002315885.1 Lentisphaeria bacterium UBA1724 | reverse complement strand
GCCGAATTCGGCAATTGGAATTCCTTCCCCAACAATGCGTAGGGCGCGGATTCCTCACCTTCGCCCCAAATCGGGTCATCCCAGTTCGCTTCCATCAACGGCGCAACCGACAACTCCTTCAACACCATCTGCGGCGCTTCATCCGCGCAAACCAACTTCACATTGCGATAGAAGACAGGACCGTCAGCCTTAGTCGCCATCAAAGAGAGCTTCATCCGCTTGCAATTGGGAGAAGCCTGGAAGGACTTCACCAGCGTCTGCCAACCATGGTCGGCGCGGTTCATCGACAGGTACTGCTCCTGATACTTCCCGTTGGGGAAGAAATCATACATGATGAGGTCACCGCCCGTCCCCGAGGTCTTCACTTCCGCCGAAAAAATGTAGTTCGCACCGCCCTGGACGTTGTCAATAAACTGGGAAATGCGGCAAAGTCCCTCGCCCTTCTCGGACAGACGATTCAGACGAAACGCAGACGCGCCGTCCTCCACCACAACAGAACTCTCATACTGCATCGAATCCGAGGTGTCACGGACCCACCCCACGGGAATGCCACTACTCTCCACACCCTCCAGAAACTCCGGATTCCGAATCAGATTCTGGGACAACAA
This sequence comes from Lentisphaeria bacterium UBA1724, assembly GCA_002315885.1. Lineage (GTDB taxonomy): Bacteria > Verrucomicrobiota > Lentisphaeria > Oligosphaerales > Oligosphaeraceae > UBA1724. Next base: position 36,452 of record DCIO01000079.1, on the reverse strand, counting down.
CGATAGGCTAAATACCGCAAGAAAAATAAAGGATAGAACGCGCTTCATCTTGATTCGGGATAGGGACACAAGGGACACAAGGGACACAAGGGACACAAGGGACACAAGGGACACATCGGCGTAGCCGATAGAATCCTTCCCCGGAGGGGATGTTTCGGCGCAGCCGACAGAGCCCCGGGATGATTCCCGGGGTGAGAGGCGCCATCCCAAATTTTTCCCCGGAGGGGATGTTTCGGCGCAGCCGATAGAGCCCCGGGATGGCTATGCGACGGCGGGGACGCCGTCGGTACACCCCGTGGTGCAGAAAACGAAAAAGCGGGCTCGCTGTTCTTCAAACCACGAGTCCGCCTTTTTTTGCTTCAGCAGGACGAATTAGCGGCCCTGTTCACCACCGCGGATATCCACGCCGGGATACCAGTAGTAGGCCTCTTCCGCATAGCGACCAGTGTCGGTGATACCGAACTTGGCGCGGTTCACGGCTTCCACGTGGCCATCGCCAAACGCGATGTTGATGGCGTTGGAGTGACGGCAATAGTGCATCTGGTAATTCAAGTCCTTGGCAATCATACCAGGGCAAGTGACCATAAGCTTGGCCCATGAATCAGGCATGATATAACCATCCGTGACGCAGACAAAAATGGATGCGTATTTGATGGAGCTGACGCGATGCCACACGCTAGCTGCGGCACGTTCCTTGACGTAATCACCCCAGCCAGAGGCATTCAACTGCTTGTGATGGCTGAAACCAATGTTGGCGATATATCCGATGTTACCCACAGGACGGTCTGCCGTGGGGCAGGAGGGGCAGGAGAACATCTTGTGCCAGGACTCGTCACCACCACCCTGACCAGCATTTTCGTAGGTAGCGGCGGTGTCCTTCTCGCACCACTTCGCCCAGCTCACAGGCGCACCAGGAAGCATAGGATTCATCGAAAACCATGTGAAAGTCGAAGTTTCACCAGGAATGTCACCAAAGGACAGATTTGCATCTGCGTCACGCTCCGCATCCCAACGGAAACGATAGCAGAGGGGGGGGAAATAATCGTCGTTGTCGTTGGTGTAGAGGATATTACCCAACTGAATCTGCTTCAGGTTGTTCGTGCAGGAAATGGCACGGGCTTTCTCACGGGCCTTGGACAACGCGGGCAAAAGCATGGATGCCAGAATGGCGATGATGGCGATGACCACCAGCAATTCAATCAAAGTAAAGGACTTCTTCATGATGATTAGGATTTGTAGGGTTTGATGGAATGGAAAAAAACAAAAAAACTCATGTCTTTCGTTCTTATTATATAAAATTTCCTTAACAAAAAAATATCGTTTTTTGCAATAATATTATGTTTTTTGCAAGTTTCACTGTATATTTTCTGTGTCGACGACTTTTTGTTTCTGGAATCGAGAATCCAGAATCACGACGGGCGCCGCCCTTTTCCCGACGGCGAGGACGCCGTCGCTACACCCACTGACGGGCGTCGTCGTGTGCTCGAAGCGAGAGCTTCGAGATAGTCGGCATCGGCGAGCATCGCTCTACAATATGAATCCAGAATCATGAATCCAGAATCGCGCAAATGTTTCACCTGGGATATGCCAGGGTATTCCGTTCCTGCTCCCATGGTGGATTGTTCCATCAATATTGTCCAGCAGGAGTATGGTGAAAATTCCGTGGTGTTGCACTCCAATGACTTTTTGGAGATAGCGATAATTTCGGAGGGCGAGGGCTTTTACCGGACCGAGTTCGAGAGCTACCCCATTTGCCAGGGTGATGTCTTTTTGATTCCTCGCGGTCTGGCTCACGGCTACTATTCGTCGAGCAATCTCAGTGTCAAGAACATCCTTTTGAAGAACAACCTGGTTTTCCGGGCATATCCGGAGATACTGACGGAGCCCGCGTTGTGCTGTTTTCGTGAATTGGAGCCCCATTTTCGCCGCCATGACAGATTCCAGAATCACCTCCGACTTTCCGAGGAGGAGCTGAAAACCCTGCTGACCTTCTGGGATTTCATGTATCAGGAAAATACCCTCCGAAAGGAACACTCCGCCAGCGTCATCGGAGCGCTCCTGCACTGCTTCCTCGTCAATCTCTGCCGATTCTTCACCAATAACGCAGGCGGAAGAAGCCAAAAATTGATGAAACTGGCGGATGTGCTGCGATATGTGGAAAACCACTACGCGTCACCAATCTCATGCAAAGACCTGGTCAGACTCTCAGGACAAAATCGACTGGCATTCAATGCCTTCTTCCAAGAGGCCACTGGACACACGCCACGACAATATATCCTATTCTTCCGATTGGCGAAAGCCGAAAATATGCTGGTCAATACCACGATGACCATCAAGGAAATCGCCGCTTCTTGCGGCTTCTGCGACGCAGTCTATTTCTGTCAGCAATTCAAGAAACGACACGACATTTCCCCAAAACAATACCGCCTGGAGCACCATACCCCCAGGTAAGTCTCCCGGCGTTCTATCAATGCTATGTTCCCTACAAGGGTAGGTGTTTCGACCCCGGATGGGGTCAGCGAATACAGCCCCGGGCGCAGCCCGGGGTAGGCGAGTTTTCATTTTTCGGACCCTGGAGGGGTCCGTGAAAACATCAAATACATACCATCTTAGGGAAGAGCGCGTCTATAGGCACCCCTACCGCCAGCGGCGTTCCCAGATAGAGACCGTCTCCCGTTTGGTATCGGCAAAGAAGGTCCGTGAGGAGATTTTCGCCTCACGCACCACGCGGTAGCCCGACATAATTTCCCGCTGGGCGTCGTAGGCATTGGCCTCCACCACCGCGATACCCGCCTCGGTGAAATTGAAATTCGATTTCAGGTTCGCCAAGAGCGTCGCATCCAGGGAGTCCTCCAACGGAATGCCTTCTTCACGCCAGGCCTTCAGGGCTTCCTGGATGGCAACGAAATCGCCATCACCCTCCGTCAAATCCAGCTTGCTTTGGATTTCGGCGTCGGTGGCGGAGTAGATATTGGTCTTGGTGGATTTGTAGGAATAGCTGATGCCCTTCGGAGGAAGCGTGGCGATTTCACCCGTGACCACATTCTCCCAGCCTGGCAGCCAGTAGAGCTCTGCCTTGAATTCCATGGTGCCATTTCGCGGGAGAGTATAGAAGCCATCCGCGGCATAGTCATCCGCCTCATAGCCATTCAAGTTCGTCAAATCATCGGTATCCACGTAGTCCTTGTAGGCATCCACCAGGCAATCGATGTCGTTGATTAAATCCGCGTCATCGGAAGCGCTGAGGCCCTCCTTGAGGCTCGTGAGATTGTCCACACGCACGCCGCTTTCGCCGGAGTTCAGATAGACCACGCACCGCCCTTCGTCGAATTCGTGGGGACGCCCATCCAGCATCCAGGGTGGGAAATCGTCGGAATACTCCGAGCGGTCCTCCTCGGTCTGGCCGAGAGTGCGGTTTGACACCAGTCGTCGGTCAGTCAGATGGAGCCAGAATGCGGTCTCGGCGGCGGATTCCGCCTGATAACGCATCAACCCCTTGGTGGAGACCGCGTATGCCTCCTTGGAAATCACCTCGGTGACCAGCATGATGTGGGCAATCAGCACCAGCGATGTGGCCAGCACGCCCATCACCATCATGAGCGCCATGCCGCGTTCGTTATCTTGTCCGTGCAGTGTGCTCATCGATTGTCCTCGTCCAATGGCGTCCATTTGCCATAGCGTTCCCGATAGGAATTGCCCATGGTGCGTCGATACCAGCTCTCTGTACGGCCGTTAGTCCATTCCACGGTCATCTGTATCGCCAGGGGGACATCCTCGCGTCCCGAATCCTCCGTCTCCCACTCGTCCAGCCAGAGCAGCCGGTCTTCCCAGTCGTCATCCTCCACCGCAGACCAATCCAGATAGCAGAAGGTCACCTGGCGGATTTGCTCTGCCAACAGGACCGTCTGGGTACGACCACCCAAATCCGACCACTGATAGAATGGCCGGTCGGAGTAAGTCAGGTAGAGATTCTCGTCCTGCACCACGAATTCCGCAAAGCGCAGTGCTCCTTCCACAGGATCGTGGAGATCGTGGAGATAGGCCACCCGGAGAGTATGGCTATCCGCCACAATGAAGGGAAATTTGCTGTCTTCGTCGGTGATGTCCTCGCCCGTATTCCAGGTGAAGGGCACCACATTCGCCAGGACGGCGTCTATCGCACGGTCCATCTCCAGGAGTTCCTGGAAGCGGTTCTTCTCGCCGATAATCTTCGTCCAGCTCCGTGCGACACCCTGGGAATAGGCGAAAAGCGCCAACGTCACCATCAGCATAATCGCCACCGCAATCGCCAGCTCCAAAAATGTAAAATGCCTGCGATGCGACATTATTCCGCCCCCATGGATTCGTATCCGACGTCGTCTTCTTTCAGAAGCTTGCGGATAAATTGCTCACCCACCAGACTGCCGCTGCCGTCATAGAGACAGATGTGAAATTCTCCCAGACGCCACTCGCGGATGGATTCGTAGGCCTCGTCGGGCAGTCCGTCCTCCACGTCATACAGATCGCAAGTGGCATACCAGCCTTCAGGAAGGAGACAGTCGGGGACCTGCTGGTCGGGTCCCACTGACAGGTAGAACTCCACCACGTTGGTCAGATAGTGCTCCCGGGCCCAGCGGCGCTCTTCCCGCAATAACTTCGAACGCCCCGTCCCCACAATGGAAAGCGTGGATGCCGCGGCCAGTGACAGCACCAGCGCGGCAATCATGACTTCCATTAATGTGAAGAACTTCTTTTGCATTGCAGATTGATAAACGAAATCCAGGGGGATTTTATTGCGAAACCCCCATGCCCCTCGTTGCGCCAGGCCTTTATACGCCTGGCTACACGAGGGGCGCACCTACAAGGGGCTGCGCCCCTTTTCACCTATCATGGCCGATTGCCATCGGTGTATTGACCCGCGCCGAACCGCGGATGGNNTGCGCCCCTCGTGTAGCGCGCGCCGAAAGGCGCAAGCGAAACGAGGGGCAAAGGCGCAAGCGAAACCAGGGGCAAGGCTACGCCCTCGCGATGGCGATGACGGCGGTTTCTTCGGCGCCGGCCTCCATGAGTGCCTGGCAAGCGGCGGTCATGGTAGCCCCCGTGGTAAAGACATCATCCACCACCAGAATCGACTTCCCCTCCACGCTCTCGGGATGAGGCACGGAAAAGGCCCGCCGCAAATTCTTGGCGCGGGTGGATTCGCCTAACCGCGCCTGGTGGGCGGTGGCGTGGCTGCGTTTCAGCGCAGGGAGGTATTCCAGCCCCAGTTCACGGGCCAGCCCCTCCGCCAACAACGCAGCCTGGTTGAAGCCCCGCAAACGCAACCGCAGCCAATGAAGAGGAATTGGCGTAACTGCCTCAGGGGTGGCACTGCCATGATGGGCGCGCCAGGCATTGGCCATCTCACGCACAAAGAAATTCAGAAAATCCGTCCGACCGCCGTATTTGTAGGCGCGTATCCAATCGCCGACAGGCCCGTCGTAGGGGAATGCCGCAGTGCCCGCAATCCAGGGCCGGGGCGTCTCTACGCACTCTCGGCAGAGTTCCAGCGAGGTATTCAGCGGCGTCCCACAAAGCCCGCAGCGAGTCTCAGGCAGACGCACCAAGTCCTCGTCGCATGCGCGACAGAGCCGTCCATCCACGCTCTCCTGTGCGAGATTTTTCTGGCATGCGGGGCAGATGGAAGGCGCCAGCATCAAGTCAAAAAGATGGAGGGCTTTTGCGGCTACTCCCATAACTTGATGTTCTTCAGGAACTGCTTGTGTTTCCGCCAATTCGGCACCACGCGAATGCGCATCTCCAGGTCGATGTGTGCACCCTGACAGAGCTCCGCGATTTTCTTCACCGCCGCGTGACGAATGGCCTTGATCATCTTTCCACCCTGGCCGATGACGATGCCCTTGTGGGCCTCACGCTCCAGGGTCAGGGTGCTTTCGATGGCGATGCCCGTGTCGCTGACAGTCCAGGAGTCGATGGTCACCGCAATGGCGTGGGGAATTTCTTCCCGCAGGAGTTCCAGAAGCGCCTCGCGTATCAGCTCCGCGGCGATATCCCGCTCATAGACGGTAGTGACATCCTCACGGTCATAGAGGAAGAGCTCTTCGGGCAGGAGGGACTTCAGCTTTGCAATCAGTCGACCCGCGCTGGCGCCATCCAGCGCCGTCATCTCGAGAGCCTCCGCCTGCGGGAGCTTCTCCCGGTAGAATGCCAGACTCGCCTGGCGCTGCTGGGGCGTGCTCACGTCATTCTTGTTCAAGACCAGCAGCACGGGCTTTCCGCAGGTGGAAGCCAAATCCGCCGCCAGGCCGTCCTCTTCGCCAGGGGTGCGGGTGGGGTCTATCAGACAGACCACGATATCCGCATCCTCCAGGACCTTCGCCACCGACTCCGACATCGCTTCGTCAATGGCCAATTTCGAGGGATGGACGCCTGGCGCATCCAGGAAGATAATCTGGGAATCCCGGTCATTGTAGATGCCCAGCATGGATTTGCGGGTGGTCTGGGGCTTGGATGAAACCGCCGCCAGATGGCATCCCAAAACCGTGTTCAAAAAGGTGGATTTGCCCGTATTCGGACGCCCCAACAAGGCAACGTAGCCCGTACGGCCCTTCTCGGGCGTCATGGATGCACCAACGGCGTCCCCGCCATCGAAGACATCGCCCTTCACTTGCTCGTCAATTTCGCTCATATTCTAGGGGAGGTATTGGGGATCCAACGCAGCCAGACTCGTCTCCACAGGAAGCACAATCGCATCCTTGGCACCCAGGGACTCCAGGGCAGTCGCCAGGAACTCCGCAGTGGGACCACGCAGGACCGCCACCGCGGCGTAGGGCCGGCCATCCGCAATGCGATGCAACTCACTGACGCCAGGTATCGCCATGGCATCCGGCGCCATAGCGGAATCTTTCAGCAAAACAATCTGTGTCAACATATTTTTATTTCTTGACGGGCACACGAATCGTCTGACCAACACGAAGGGCATCCGGGGATTTCAACTGGGGATTCGCACCCATGATCTGCTGGACGGTGCATCCTGCGGCCTTGGCAATGGTAGAGAGGTTGTCGCCCTTCTGGACTTCCCAGTCCCGCAATTCCATGCCCTTGGGAACCACGGGAGTGGCGGAAGTGCCCGCGCTCACGCTGGAAGAAGCGCCCTTCAGCATCTTCTCCAAATCCTTGGCCAATTTCTGGAACTCCTCTTTCCGTGCCTGCTGGTCCGCTTCCACGGCTTTCTGAATTTCCACAATGCGTGCCTCCAGGGACTGATTTTGCTGGGCGAGGCTGTTGCAGAGCTCCTGCAAATCCTGATTCTGGGTGCCCTTCTTGCGCAGAGCATCCTCCAGCTCCTCAATCCGCAGAGAAAGACGCTTGTTTTCGTCCATGACCAAGGAGATATCGGAGCGCATGCCCGCCAGCGCAGTCATCACCTGCTGGGCAGAAAGCGTGCCAGATTGCTGGGCGCGGAGAGAAAAACTGACCAAAAGCGTCGCGACAAGAAGAAGAAAGCCTTTACGAACCATAAGGGAACCCCCGAAATTTGATTACATTACCCAAAATGACGACAGACGGAAATTCCGTCGTTTTCGTTACTATATTTCCTAGTAGAAAAATGACCACGGCTGACACAAAATCCACGGGCGCAGAATTGGCACTGCGGGAGTTCGTTAAACTGGCTTCACAACCACCCGCACCAGGCGCAGGAATCCCAGAAGACGCATCGCCACTCCTGAAAAATCTCTGGTTCTCCTGGAATCGACAGCGCATCGGATTCCAGTGGCTCCTCCAACAACGATGCAAAAAATTGCGCCCCAGGACGGAATTCCTCCTGGAGTGGGCCATGACGGAGTGCTACCTCCTCACGGGATTGCCACAGCACGCCTGCGTGGATCTGGCAGTGGAATACGCCAAAAGCCACGGCGGAAAAGAAGAAGCGGGCTTCGTCAATGCGGTCCTGCGGAAGTTGTTGCGTGAGGCACCGGATGCCACGGCGTTGTCCGCGTTATTGAAGGATGCGCCAATTGCAGTGCAATGCCAGCTTCCCCAGGCGCTCTATGAGCGCTGGAAGAAGTCCCACGGCGCCCAATGGACCCGCGAATTGGCGGAGCTCCTCCAGGCACCAGCCACGGTTACCGCACGAAAACGGGGCTCTCTCACCGCCCTGCCCGCGCCACTGAATTTCGAAGACGCCCAGAAGTTCCTGCAGGAATCCCCCGCCGAATTCAATCCCCAGGAATTCTACCTGCAGGACGCATCCACGCTATTGGCGCCCGCGCTCCTGAATCCCATGCCAGGAGAGACCATCGCAGACCTCTGCGCCGCACCAGGCGGAAAATCCGTCGCCATCGCAGAACGACTCCAGAATCAGGGACGGCTCATCGCAACCGATTCCGCTGAGGGACGACTACCGCGCCTCCGTGAAAATCTCGCGGGATGCGCCATCGCGGAAATCGGCGTCCAGGATGCCGCACACCCCACGCTCCCCAAGGAATCCCTGGATGGCGTGCTTCTGGATGTGCCTTGCTCCAACACGGGAGTCATCCGCAGAAGGCCCGACGTCCGCCGAAATTTCTCCATCCAGCATCTGCAGAAATTGATGGAAATCCAGCAGGAAATTCTGGAAGGCACCGCACCGTTGGTAAAACACGGCGGACGGCTTGTTTACAGCACCTGCTCCATCGAAGATGACGAAAATATCACCCAGGTGAAGGCGTTCCTACAGAAACACCCCGAATTTACCCTGGAAGACGCACAGCAACTCTATCCCACCAGCACCCACGACGGCGCATTCGCCGCTAGACTCCGCAGGAATTAGTCCACCTTACCCCACGAAGGGTAGGATTGCCAAAAGTGCGGCAGAGATAACGCCGGCTGCCAATATGGCGTAGCGGCACTTGGAGCAGGTGGTGCAGGCACTCCAGAAATCCCGGAGTCTCCAGGGCCAGGCCAGGAATACCAGCCCCGCCACACCCCAGATAACCGCCGTAATGGCATAGACTGCCCTGCCACCGCAGTGATAGGCGAAGGCGTGCTGGATGAGATAGTTTGTCAGAATCACCAGCATTCCGCCGAATGCCCGTGCAAAGAGGTAATCCATGTAGTATCCCAGAAGCACGGCGGAAACAGGCACCAACGCCCAAAAGAGGCTACACCACCTGCTGCCTGGAAGCATCTGGCATCCTGCGTACGCACAATACATCAGCGCGATGACACCGATGACAATCCCCGCAATACGCAATCGGGGGACTTTCACCGACAGCGCGGGCTTCTTGGGAATCACGAAGGCGGAGAAGAGCCCAAATCCCAGGCAAATGAGCGCCATCAGGATTGTCAGTGTCCGATAGAGTGCCATATTCAAGGAATCTCCTTCAGAGCAAGCGGGTTGTCGATACAGAAAATGCGGGGATTTGCCTTTGCGGCAGCGCGCTGTTCGGGAGTGCTGTAACCCCAGGTGGCATAGACCAGCTTCACGCCTTCCAGCGCAGGGACGGCCTCCACGCGTTCCAGAGTCGCCAGGCGGTCTTCCACAAAAGCCATGGTCCCGCATTGGAGCATCTCCGACAGGGTGGTCTCCTTGTTCTTGATGCGCTCCAGACCAAAAATCTCCTCCTTGGGGAAATCCACGCCTGCGCGTTCCATCAGCCGTTCCACAAAACGGCATTCCTTCGTGGTCAGAATCACCACACGCCCACGGGATAAGAGCTCACACAGCGCTTCCGCCGCCCCAGGATAGAAGGAGTTGTGGTCCAGCCAGCCACCCATGTCCTCGGAAAGCCAGCGGTCACGCTCACCACCAAACAACGCCTTCAAAGAGGACTTCGTCTCCCCTATCGACGCCAGCAATTCCTCCAGACGGCTGGAAAATTCACGAGTGATGGACGCAATCGGTGCGCCAGACCACAGGAGCTTCGTCTGGATGATGGACTGATAGCCCGTCTCCATATAGGGACGCAATTCCTTGCAGAAACGCTCAATCTGCTCGCGGGGCACTGCACCGGAGAATTGCTCCGGCCACAGACGGCAGCAGCACCGCCAGGCAGTGGCGGCATTCTCGGGGGCGGAGTCGCAAATCACGCCATCAAAATCTAATACGATGATTTCAGACATGGTGAAGGAAGGGAACCGCGGAAGGGAAATGCAACCGCGGAAGGCGCGGAAAGCGCGGAAGGGGGAGAAACCCGCGATTGGTAGGGGGCGGCGCAGCCGCCCGTAGGTGCGCCCCTCGTGGAGCGCGCGCCGCAAGGCGCAAGCGCAACGAGGGGCAAAGGCGCCGCAAGGCGCAAGCGCAACGAGGGGCAAAGCGCCTCATCCCTCCCGTAGGAGTTTCAGCAGTTCTTCCAGGGGTGTGGTCTCGATGGTATCGGCCTCGGAGAGCAGATTATCCGCCAGATCCCGCTTGCGCTTATGCAGCGCCTTGATCTTGTCTTCGATGGTATTGACGGTCTGCAGATGGTAGATGGTGACCTTCTTGTTCTGACCAAGGCGGTGCGCACGGTCGGAAGCCTGGTTTTCCACGGCGGGATTCCACCAGGAATCCAAGTGAATCACATAATCCGCCTGGGTCAAGTTCAAGCCCAAACCACCCGCCTTCAAGCTGATCAGGAAGACAGGAACATCGCCCTTCTGGAAACGCTCCACCGATGCGGCGCGTTCCTTTGGCGTCCGTGCGCCATCCAGATACTCGTAGGAGATCTCCTCGGTATCCAGGGTCTCCCGGACAATCTCCAGGAATTTGACAAACTGGCTGAAGACCAGCACCTTGTGCCCATTCTGCAAAATGCGCCGCAGCAACTCCAGGAACGCCTCCAGCTTGGCGCCAGAGAGATTCTCGCCACCAGGCACCAGCCGCGGGTGGTCCACCGCCAAACGGAGCTTCGTAATGCCCGCCAGCACGCGGATGTGCCGCTGGCCCTCGCTCTCGTCGTGGGAATCCAAATCCGCCAGAATGCGCTTACGCAGATTGTCGTAGAAAGAGCGCTCCTCGGACGTCAACTCGACGGGGTAGTCGATCTCCTCCTTCGGCGGCAGCTCGTTCAAGACCTGGTCCTTCCGACGACGCAGCAGGAATGGGCTGACAATGCCACGGAGGTTCTTCGTGACATCGGGGTTGTTGTCGTGCTCAATGGCCGCCGCAAATCGATGCTGGAAATTCTCCTTGGAACCCAGCAAGCCAGGAATCGTGAAATTGAAGATGCTCCAAAGCTCTCCCAGGTTGTTCTCCACTGGGGTACCCGTGGTGACGATGCGGAAGTCCGCCTGGATTTCCAATGCCGCCTGGGAGCGCTTTGCGTGGGAATTCTTGATTGCCTGGGCCTCATCCAGCACCGCCACACGCCAGTGGGCCTTCTTGAATGCCTGCTGTTCGCTCTGCAACAAGCCATAACTGGTAATGAGGACGTGCTTCGGACCCAGTTTCTTGAAGGACTCCGTGCGGTCGCCAGGACCAAAGACCTCGCAGGAAAGACCAGGCGCAAATTTCTTGAATTCCGCAGACCAGTTGGCACAGACGGATGTGGGCGCCACAATCAACGCAGGACCCTCGGAGGACTTCGACAAAATCAGTGCAATTGCCTGGATGGTTTTTCCCAGACCCATGTCATCCGCCAGACACGCGCCTGCCTGGGCCGCATCCAGTCGCGAAAGCCACAGGTAGCCCTCTTCCTGATAGGAACGCAGGGACGCCTTCAAATCCTTCGGCACCTTCGGCTTAATCGCCAACGCGGCGTTATACTGCTGTATCCACTGGTTGGACTCGGGAGGAAGCTCCGCACCCGGGAAATCCGCAATGCTCTCACCCAGGAACGGCAGCAGGAAACGGCAGACACGCAAAGTATAACGGGTCTCACCACGTTCACGGGAAATCTCACCCAGACGGCTCAGCTCCTCTAGGCGCTTCCGCAGGGACTCCGACAACGCCACCACCTGGCCATCCGACAATGACACAAAGTGCTTCTTGTCTGCGGCAGCCTGAATCAAATCCGCCAGGGACGCAGTGGCATCGGTATCCTCCAGCTTGACTTCGCCATCCACCGAGAACCAGGAGAGATAGCTCTGGGTATGCAGGGAGATATTGCCCATGGAGAGCGTCCGGTGACACACGAATTTCTGGTCAGAAGGCCACTGGACATGGCACTTGTCCAACAAATCCCGCAATTGGAGAGTCAGTTCGTAGCAGGCCAGCCCCTCCAGATTCCACTGCCAGGGGGTGCTATCCTGCACCGCGCCAATCAGACGGGGGCATTCCGCAATCAGCTGATTCGCGCGCTCGATTTCCAGTTCAGGATTACGGACCATACGACGGGGGATGTCCCGATCCTGGTAAATCAATTCGCGGGGACCTTCGCCAGGACGATAATACTGCATATCCACACCAAAGGGACGGACCATCATCTCCACGCGCAATCCACGATCCCGGGGAACGAGCTGCAGATAGGGCATGGAATCCGTCTCCTGGGGCGGAAGATCCACCACGCCCAGCGCCTCGTCCGATACAATGCGGAAGGACTTGACCAGCTGGTTCAGGACCTTCTTGTTTTCGGAAGACTCCTCGTCGGGAATCCGGAAATCCCCAGAGAAAATGGAACGGAGACGACGTATCGCCAGACTATACTCGTAAACACAAATCTGCTCGCCACGCTCCATACGCACGACGCAGTCCTCGGACTCGCCAGACTCGGGTATCAGGGAATACTGCAACGCATCCTCCACCCGCTTGACGTAAATCACGGGCTCCATCTCCACACAACGCAGAGACTGGTTGTCACCGCCCTCCAGGAAAAGCCGCGGATGACCAATCAAGGCCTCCATGACGCGAGCCCAGCCCTTCACTGCGATGTCGGGGTTGGTTTTCAGCTCCTCCTCCACACTCCGGAGGATATCGCAGGCGAATTTGTCCTGGGGAGAAAGCGAAGTGGGGAAGGAAAACGCCAACCCCTCACGCGGCGGGGGATTAATTGCCTCGAAATTCTGGTCGCGGTAGCCCGTATATCGACGCCCCTTGGTCCATTTGCCAGATTTGGTGGCATGCTGTTCGATGGGCTTCACGGTGAGAATGCCACGGGCGGACTGCTCCACATTCACAAACCACGCCAAACGCGTGGAAATGCGGGTCGGGAATTCATCCAAAGCCTGTTCCAGTTTGCCCAGGCGGTCCACCCAGCTATTTCGCGTCAGGACGCAATCCAACGCAAAGGGCAGACGCCCACCCGCGGTATTTTCGTGCCAGCGATTGCATACGGCGTTATTGGAACGAAGACGCACCAGGAGCTCCTCGCATTCCTCCGCCAGCCAGATATATCCGCCTTCACGGGCCGCAGTGGCACCGCTTTCCAGAAGCAGCCGCTGCCCGCCATCCAGACTGCCCGTAAGCCAATAATGGGCGATGCAGGCAAAGACATTGTTCAGACGATTCTCGCCCTTCCAGACAGGATGGAAAGGCGGCAAATCCGGATTCGCCTTGGCACGGACTACCTGTTCCAGAAGACCATAGACCACGCCGTGGGCGGTGTCGTCATGGCAGGCGGAACGCACATACATCTGTGCCAATTGCAGGGAAGAGGGAGAGCCATCCCGCAACAGCGCAAAAATGCAGAAGATGCCGCCAACGGTCTTGAAGTAGCTGTCGTGTTCATGGGCATCCTGACGAATCTGCTCCAGGGCGTCACGGAAGAGCGCAATCGCCTCCTCATCCCGTCCCGAAATAAAACGCGCCCAGGCCAGTCGGAGCATCCGAGGCGAGCGGCCCTGCTGCAGTCGACGCATCAACGCCGGCATGACTGCCCAATCCCCGCAAAGCAACGCGTAATCCAGCATGGAACTCACCGCCATGGGCTGGGCATTCTCCACCATGGAATAGAATTTCTCCGCCATGCGATGGACGGGACGCAAGCCCGCCATGGCCGAAGGCAGCAACCGCCAGGCGCAGACGGTCAGGAAGGACTCGGGCAGAGAGAAAAGCCACTCTTCTGGCTCGTCAAAGAGAAAATCGAAGAAGTCGTTGCGGACGTAGTCCTTGGAGAAATGCTTCCGCATGGTCAGGAGGACTTCGTTCAATAGCCCCGTATCCGCACTGAAAAACGCATTCCGGATATCCCGACGCAGATTCTCGCTGTCGGCAATGCCCTGGATATCAATGGCAGGCAATGCCCGGGAAATCGCCATGGCCAGCCCAGAATACTCGGGACGGGCAAAAAGCGCACGCAGCTCCTCAGAGGACCACGCCCGCGGTATCAGACGCCCCGAGGAGGCATCCTCACGTATCTCGCCGGCTTCCAGCAACGGCTTCAGAAGATACTCCAATTCCCCAGGAGACAGACGCGTAAATGGCTCAAATTCACCGCGCCCCATCAGCATCAGGACATTCTGTAATTCGCGGCTAAGGACCGGACGACCTATCGCACCGAATACATCTGATAAGATCCGACTTAATGTGTTATTCGCGGAAGTCGATTTCTTAGAAGGCATAGCAGTATCGCAAAAATCTAATGAGACCAATTTGGGCGGGCGGGGTACTATAATCCGCCCTGCAAGTTTTTCACCTCCGCTCCTTCGGCCAGGGAATTTTGCTTCTTCCCCTTGCTTCTTCGCCCTAAAGGGCTCACACAGGACAGAAGGACCTCCTACCTCCCCCAGGTTTTCTTCGCTCTAAAGGGCTCACACAGGACAGAAGAGACTACTACCTTCACCTGCTTCCGCATCAAGCATTAAACATTAGAATAATCGCCGCGTCGGGGGCGGGAGTTGAGCTGGAGAATTGGCGCCATCAGGGCATCGGCGCACAGTAGTCCTGCGGTGGCGGTTACGGTGACGATGGAACCCATGGGACGGCGCTCGCCCTCGTTCTCCTGCTCGCCCACGCACAATATTGGCAATTCCTTTGATGCAACGCAGAGGATGCCCTTCTCAATGCCCTGTTTCCGCAGGCTCTTCCGAATAATCTTCGCCAAGGGACTCCCGCTGGTCTTGGAAATATCCGTAATCTCCAATTCGCCGGGGCGAGTCATATTGGCGGCACCCAGGCTGGAAATCACACGCAAGCCACGCTGAACGCATTCCGTCAGCAGTGCCAGCTTCGCGTTTCGTTCGTCTATGGCATCCAGCACGCCATCCCAGGCATCCTCTGTTAGCACAGCGGGAATATTTTCGGGAGTGAGGCGGAGTTCCTTGAGGCGCAAATCCACCTGGGGATTGATATCCCGGAGGCGTTTTGCCAGCACCTGCACTTTCGGTTCGCCGATGGTGCTCTGCAATGCAATCAGTTGGCGGTTCATATTGCTGGGCTGGACGCTATCGAAATCCACCAGCGTCAGATGCCCCGCCCCAGAACGCACCAGCGCCTCCGCCGCCCAGGACCCCACGCCACCGACACCGCATACCAGAAAATGAGCCGCACGCATCCGCTCTACAGCCTCATCCCCCGCAAGCAATCTTGTCCTGGATAAATCTATCATGGAGCAACCCCGAGTCCCCAAAAAAATTGAGAATTGAGAATTGAGAATTGAGAATTAAAAAAAGGGGACGGAGAGAGATAATTTACGTCCTCCAGTGGAAAGAGGGGGGGGGATTTTCCACTGGGAACAAGCTCTCCGTCCCCAAAGGGTGGAGTCGGAAGGAGTTATCTATCCGACTCGTAATGTGTTGTACTGTAACGGCAAAACAGCAAATCGCAAATCATTGCGTCCCGCCGTCACCGTACTTCCGCGATTTTTTCGCTCAATGCCCACTCCCTTCATTGAGAATTGAAGCAGAGGGGGCAAGGGGGAAACCTCCCCCTCCTTATAATCAATTAAGCATTAAGCATTAAGCATTAAGCATTGATTAGAGGTGTTCCAGAGTCAGAGTCTCGGTGGGCAGATCGCAGACTTCGGTGGGGCCGAAGTACTGGATGGGGCCGGGATAGCGGAACTCGACGCCCTTTGCCCAGGCGTCGCGGTTGGCAACCAGGGTCTGGAAGGGCTTGCCGGAGAGGTCCACCAGAGCCTTCTTGATGACGGGCACGTCCTTTCCGTGACGATGTTCCATGTTCATCATCATGGTCAGGGGGATACCACCGGCGACCCACTGGTCCACGGGCTTGGAGATGTTACGGCAGGATGCCATGTAACCAGTCTTGCCGGAGCCGATGAGGGCGCTGGCGGTGAAGCCCAGGGAGTAGCAGTAGTTGGCGTCGAAGTTGGAAGGAGCGGCGCAACGGCCTTCGTAGCCGAAGAAGTGGCACTGGCTGGAGAACTTGATCTTCTTCTCGGCAGTGGCGTTCAGGGCCTTGATGTTGTTGTCAATCATCTCCGCCAGCATCTTCTCGGTCTCAATCTTGGAGACCTGGACATTGCCGTGAGGATCGCGGTCACCGACCAGCTGCGCCTTGATGGCGGTGGGCAGGGGCTGGAACGCCTCGCGGTGTGCGGGGGTCAGACGGGCCTCGACGAATGCGATCTTGGCATCCATGTCGGCGAGTGCATCGAACTCGGCCTGGTTCTTGGCCAGCAGGTCGTTGAGCTCGGCGATGAGGGTCTGGATCTCGGGGATGAACTCGATCAGGCCTTCGGGAATGAGCACAACGCCGAAGTTCATGGAGTTCTTGGCGCGGTCCACCACGATGGCGGTGAGCTGGTCAACAATCTGCCTCAGAGAGAGCTTCTTGGCGGCGACTTCCTCGGAGACGATGCAGGCCTGGGGATGGGTCTCCAGAGCGCACTCCAGAGCGATGTGGGAAGCGGAACGGCCCATCAGCTTGATGAAGTGCCAGTACTTGCGGGCGCTGTTGGCGTCACGCATGATATTACCGACCAGTTCGGAGTAGACCTTGGTGGCGGTATCGAAACCGAAGGAGACTTCAATCCAGGCATTCTTGAGGTCGCCGTCGATGGTCTTGGGGCAGCCGATGACCTGGATGCCGGAGTTCTTGGCCAGCAGATACTGTGCCAGGGTGCAGGCGTTGGTGTTGGAGTCGTCACCACCGATGATGACAATGGCAGTGATGCCGTGGGCCTTGCAGTTTGCCATGACCTTCTCGAACTGCTCCTCGGTCTCCAGCTTGGTACGACCGCTGCAGATCATATCGAAACCGCCGGTGTTGCGGTAGGAGTCGATGATTTCGTCGGTCAGGATGATGTACTTGTCATCGATGAGACCGGAGGGGCCGCCCTTGAAGCCGTAGAGTTCGTTGGCGGGATTCAGCTTCTTCAGGCCGTCATAGAGACCCGCGATGACGTTGTGACCGCCAGGAGCCTGACCACCGGAGAGAATCACGCCAGCCTTGATGGGAGTAGTGGCGAAGGGAGCGCCGGGAACGAAATCGATGGCGGGCAGACCGTAGGTGTCGGGGAAGAGTTTCTTGATGGCATCCTGGTCGGCGACGGACTGAGTGGGAGCGCCCAATTTCGCGGTGGCGAAGGGACCATTCTCAGCCAAAATCTTGGGGAGGCGAGCCTGATAGGCCGCGCGGGCTTTCTGCAGAGGGGAAATCTCAGACATGGTAGAATTTCTGAACTAGTTAGGTTGAATGCAACGGGAAACGAAACAAAAAACAAAATTCAAACCCCTTCCGGGCATGGCTATAATATAATCCCTAAGGGAATACAAATCTCGGCAAAATTCAACGGCCCCGCCGTTTCAAAGAACCGCGGAGCCGCCGAATTGAGAATTGAATTGAATAAGAGGGGGCAAGGGGGACACCTCCCCCTCCTACATTAAGCATTAAGCATTAAGCATTTAGCATTGAATTACATGCTTTCCAGCGTATCGATAGTGAGGGTATGGAGGCCATCACCGATGATATCCCTGGCGACGCCGCAGAGTGCGACGCGTGCGGCCTTGACCGCGGGGTCGCTGGCGTTCTTCACCTGGCACTTGTTGTAGAAGGAGCTGAAGTCCTTGGCCAAATCCAGCAGATAGCCCGCCAGCGCGCTGGAATCCAGTTCCCGCGCGGCCTTCGCCAGTGCATCGGGATACTTGCTGCAACGCAACGCCAGGCGCTTTTCTGCGGGCTCGCTCAGCACCGACCAATCGGCCGCGGTGCCCACCAATTCCGCCACGCCGGGCTGGCGCAGCATGGAGGAGAGTCGTGCGTATGCGTAGAGGACGTATGGCCCCGTGTCGCCCTCGAATTTGATTGCGGCGTTGGGATCGAAGGTGATGGTAGTGCGGGGATTCACCTTCAGTAGCATGAATTTCAAGGCGGCCATGCTGATGATGGCGGCGCGCTCCTCCAGATCCGCGGGGGGCTGCTGTCCTTCGGGGACGCGCTCCAGAGTAGCCTGGCGCGCCAGATCCGCCATTTCGTCAAAGAGGTCATCCGCATCCACCACGGTGCCTTCCCGGGACTTCATCTTTCCGCTAGGCAGATTCACCATGCCGTAAGCCATGTGGACCAGCTTGTCGGCCCAGGGATAGCCCAGTGCCTTCAGGATGCTGAAGAGCACCTTGAAGTGGTAGATCTGCTCGTCGCCCACCACCCAGATCTGCTGGTCGGGCTGGAAATCCTGCTGCTTCAGGAGGGTGGTGCCGATATCCTGGGTGATATAGACGCTGGTGCCGTCACTACGCAAGACCACCTTGGTGCCCAGGGAGGGATCATGGAAATCGATGATGACCGCGCCATCCTCGCGCTTGAAGAAGACGCCCTTCTCCAGGCCCTGCTGGATGATGTCCTTCCCCAGCTTGTAGGTCTGGCTCTCCAGATAGAGCTTGTCGAAGTGGATGCCCATGCGGTCGTAGGTCTCCTTGAAGCCCTTGAAGACCCAGGAATTCATCATCTCCCAAAGCGCGCGGACAGAAGGCTCTGCGGCCTCCCAGTCCTGAAGCATCTTCGCGGTGGCCTGGCCAATCTCGGTCTTCAGGAAGAGCGCCTCATCCTCTTCGTCCTTCAACTCGGGCTGTGCCTCCTTCAATTCGGCGATTTGACGCTTCAACTCCTTGTTGTACATCACGTAGAAATCGCCCACCAGATGATCGCCCTTCTTGCCGACGCTCTCGGGGGTGCAGCCATTGCCGAAACGCTGGTAGGCAATCATGGACTTGCAGATGTGGATGCCACGGTCGTTCACCAGGTTCACCTGGGTGACCGTATGCCCCGCACGCTTCAGAATCGCGGCAGTGGACATGCCTACGGTGTTGTTGCGGACGTGCCCCAAGTGCTGGGGCTTGTTGGTGTTGGGGGCACTGAATTCAATCAGGACCTTCCGACGCTCCGACTCGGGAAGCTGCGCATTCTCCAAAATGCCTGCGGCAACCGTGTCACGCATCAGCGCGGCGGGCTTCAGGGTGATATTCAGGAACGCCTTCGCCACATCGCATTTGGCGATATCTGCATGGGAAGAGAGGAACTCGCCCGCCTTGGCGGCAAGCGCCATGGGATTCGTACGCAAAGCCTTCGCCAGAGGGAAGCAGGAGACGGTCACATCCCCGTCAAATCCCTCGGGACACAGTTCCACGGTCAACTCGGGAATCTCGGCATTCAGCTCCTTCGCCAGGAAGGAACGCAGGTCATTCTGAAATTGAAAAGTCATTTTTGAGAGAATAAATCGTTTTTGTTTTCTTAACAGAACAAAAATGGGGTGTTTTTATTTCATCAACGAAACAAAAATGCATTATTTCCGGATAGCGGCGGACATACCGTGGGCATCCAGGCCTTCGGCGGCGGTGAGTCGTGCGATGGCGGGCTGTTCTTTGAGGAGTGCCTCCCGGTCGTAGTGGACCAGGCTGGTGCGGCGGAAGAATGCGTCACCCGTCAGGCCATTGAAGAAGCGGGCGGTGCCGCCGGTGGGCAGGACGTGGCTGGGTCCCGCGATGTAGTCACCCACGGGCTCGGGAGTATATGCGCCCAGGAAAATTGCGCCAGCGGCGGTGATTTTGGGTGCCAGTGCCTCGGGGTCAGCCACCTGGAGTTCCAGGTGCTCGGGTGCATAGAGGCTGGCGATTTCCGCCGCCTCGTCCAAATCTTTCGCCTCGATGAGGAAGACGCCCTTGTCCAGCACCTTCTGGACGCACTCCTGGCGTTTCAGCAATGCGGCCTGGCGCAGGATTTCCGCGCCGGTCTCCTCCAGGTATTTCCGGTTGGTGGCCACCAGGACCGCCTGTTCGCGGCCGGAGCCGTGTTCTGCCTGGGAGAGCACATCCGCCGCCACATACGCGGAGTCCACAGTGCCATCGGAGAGCACCAGCACTTCGCTGGGGCCCGCCACCAGATCCAGCGCCACGGTGCCGTAGAGGCGGCGCTTTGCGGCGGCAACGTAGGCATTGCCGGGACCACAAATCTTCTCCACCTTCGGGATGGTAGCAGTGCCGTATGCCATGGCCGCCACCGCGTAGACGCCACCCAGACGGTAGACCGCCGTGGCACCCGCGGCCTTGCAGGCGTAGAGCAGCGCGGGGTGGATGCCCTTCTCGCCGCAGGGAGGCGTGCAGACGATGATTTCTTCCACGCCTGCGGTCTTGGCGATTGCCACCGTATGGCAGACCGTAGAGACCAGCGGCGCAGTGCCGCCAGGGATGTAGCATCCCACACGGTCAAGGGGATGGAACTGCTCCCCCAAAACCACGCCGGGACGGGGTGAATAATGCCAATCCTTCGGCAGAGTATGGCTGTAGAAATCCTGGATATGCGCCACCGCCATGTCAATGGCCGCCTTGTCTTCCGCAGCGACCTGCGCGGACGCCGCCGCAATCTCCTCCTCCGTCACCAGAAATTGCGCGGGAGTCAACTGTGCGTGGTCGAATTTCGCCGCATACTCGCAGACTGCGGCATCGCCACGGTCCCGGACGTCGTCAATAATCACCGCCGCCGCCGCCTCGATGTCATTGCTGAACGCATCCCGCTTCAGCATCTGCTGGAGCTTTGCCTGAAAATCGGGAGTATCTCGGAAAAGGTATTGCATGGTTAGTTAAAGATATTTGGAGATTGAAAAAGAGGGGTATGGGGACACCTCCCCATCCGACATTAAGCATTAAGCATCAAGCATTAAGCATTAAAAAATGACGGGGCAATCGATGATATCGTCATCATCGTCATCATGGCAGCCGCAAGTGCAACCCGGGCCATGCTCATGATGGTGTCCGCCGTGTTCGATATCGATATTGGGATCTACCTTCACCAGGCAGAAGTAATCCGCGTCGCCCAGGATTTTGGTGCCGTCATTGAGAGCGACTGTGGGGTATGCGGAAGAAGGCACGGTGAAAATGGCGCCCTTTGCAGTCATCACATCCAGGTGCCCCTGGTTGATGGCGGCTCTACCGCGCAACGCACGGCACTGCACGCGTCCCGTGGAAGGATCCAATACCTTCACAAAGACCACGCACAACTTCTTGCCTTCTAGAAATTCTAATGCCATGATAAAATCGCCAATGGTTCAACGCTAAGACACTATGGCTGCGCCGCTCGTCGTAGCGGGCGAAGCCCGCGAAGCGAGCGGCATCAAAAAAAAGGCCGGCCTGCGCAGAAATTACGCAGACCGGCCGATTTGTTTCAGCGGTCGTTAGGGCCGGCTGCGATTATGCCAGGTTCTTCTTGAGGGTCTCCAGCTGAGCGAAGATTTCTGCGGGCAGGGGGTGACCCTGGTCGGCGTACTTGTTCAGCTTGTTGAGCCACTCCTCGAACTGAGGCAGGGTGGCCTTCCAGCCTTCCTTATCCACGGAGAGGAGGATCTTCTTGTCTTCATCGGAGACATCCAGACCGCTCATGTCGATGGCGTCTTCGGTGGGCAGGAAGCCAATCTCGGTCTCCTTGGCGGCGGCAGTGCCATCGCAACGCTCGAAGATCCACTTCAGGACGCGGCTGTTGTCACCGTAACCGGGCCACAGGAAGTGACCATCTTCGCCACGGCGGAACCAGTTCACGTAGTAGATCTTGGGCAGCTTGGCGCCGGGATGCTTACCGATTTCCAGCCAGTGGGCCAGGTAGTCGGTGACGTTGTAGCCGATGAAAGGCAGCATGGCCATGGGGTCGAAGCGGAGCTGGCCAGCACCACCCAGGGTGGCGGCGGTCATCTCGGAGGACATGGTGGCGCCCATGAAGACACCGTGCTCCCAGCTACGGGACTCGTTGACCAGCGGAACCACAGTCTTACGACGGCCACCGAAGAGGATCGCGGAGATTGGCACGCCTTCGGGAGATTCCCACTCGGGAGCGATGACGGGGCACTGCTTGGCAGGAGTGGTGAAACGGGAGTTCTTGTGGGCGGCAGGGCCGGCGGGGTTCCAGGCCTTGTTCCAGGGGCGGCGCAGCCAGTCAACCACGGTGCCGGGATCCTTCACGTCGCCGTCTTCCCACCAGTAGCCGTAGTCCTCGGTGAGGGCCACGTTGGTGAAGATGGTGTTACCAACGTTGATGGTCTTCATGGCGTTGGGGTTGGACTTCATGGAGGTGCCGGGGGCGACGCCGAAGAAACCCGCTTCGGGGTTGATGGCGTGGAGCATGCCGTCCTTCTCATTGAAGCGCATCCAGGCGATATCGTCACCGACAGTCTCGACCTTCCAGCCGGGCAGGGTGGGAGTCAACATAGCCAGGTTGGTCTTGCCGCAGGCGCTGGGGAATGCGCCGGTCACGAACTTGTACTTGCCCTCGGGGTTGGTCACCTTCAGGATGAGCATGTGCTCAGCCATCCAGCCCTCTTCCTTGGCCAGGACAGATGCGATACGCAGAGCGAAGCACTTCTTGCCCAGCAGAGCGTTGCCGCCGTAACCAGAACCGTAGGAGATGATCTCGCGGGTGTCGGGGAACTGGGTGATGTATTTCTTCTCAACGGGAGCGCAGGGCCAGGGCACATCGGCCTGGTCGGCACCCAGAGGAGCGCCGTTGGAGTGGACGGCGTGGATGTACTCGCGGCCGGCGTCAACGCGGTCCAGGATGGTCTGGCTAACGCGGGTCATGATCATCATGTTGACCACGACGTAGGCGGAGTCGGTGATTTCGATACCATACTTGGCCAGGGGAGACTCGGGGTTACCCATGGAGAAGGGGATGATATACATGGTACGGCCAGCCATGCAGCCATCGAAGATCTGGTTGAACTCGGCCTTCATTTCGGCGGGGGCCTTCCAGTGGTTGGTCACACCGGCGTTCGCCTCGTCCTTGGCGCAGATGAAAGTACGCTCCTCGACACGGGCCACATCGCTCTTGTCAGAACGGGCCAGGTAGGAGTTCTGGGGATACTTCATCTTGATGAAGGTACCAGTCTTGACCATCAGGTCGCAAAGGGTGTTGTAGTGCTGCTCGGAACCATCGCAGAACTCAACCTGTGCGGGCTTGCACAGATCAATCCAGCCCTGCAGCCAGCCTTTCAGCTCAGCATTTTTCAGATCATTCACAGTGATCATCGGGGGTCTCCTTGTCTTTTTTTATCGGCGCTTTCACGCCTGGTTGTGGGTGAAAAAATCCCTAAAAATTGCAAAACGCCCTAATATAATCCCTATATGGAAGTTTTTCCCGAGGGGAAAGGCGCCGATAGGTAGTAGCCCAGGCAGGCGAGGAGGCGGCGCAGCCGCCCGTAGGTGCGCCCCTCGTTTCGCTTGCGCCTGCGGCGCGCGCTACACGAGGGGCAAGGAACCGCGGAAAAAGCGAAAGGCGCGGAAAGGTAGGAGGCGGCGTCAGCCGCCCGTAGGTGCGCCCCTCGTGTAGCGCGCGCCGCAAGGCGCAAGCGAAACGAGGGGCAGGGAACCGCGGAAAGGGCAAGGAACCGCGGAAAGGGCAAGGAACCGCGGAAAGGGCAAGGGGCGGCGCAGCCGCCCGTAGGTGCGCCCCTCGTGTAGCGCGCGCCGCAGGCGCAAGCGAAACGAGGGGCAAGGGGGCGCAAGCCCCCGCATGCCCCCCTACCGGATCTCCACCAGATCCAACTGGATTTCCGCCTGTGGATCGGGTTCGGCGATAGTGGCAATCGCCAGTTTCAAGGTGCCGTCCTGCTCCATGGTGTATTCTCCCAGATTGGAGAACGCGCCCTGGTAGTATGTATTGTCGGTCTCCAACTCATCCGCCTGGAGAGTCACCTCGTGGGCTATCCCATTCAGGGTCACCTTCACCACCCGCTGAGAATCCCATGGCTTCCGGTGCCACAACTGCCGCGTCAGCACCCGCAGTTTGTATGTGCCCTTTGGCAGATAGCATTCCCACTGGATGGCGTCCTGGGGATTTTTCCAATTCCGGAGCCCACCCGCGGGTGTAATAAAGCTATGGCCGTCGTCATTGATGCGTTCGCCTGCGGCGCCCAGCATCTCGGCGTCATTCTTCACGCTTTCCGCACCGTGGAAGAGCGCGGCATTCTGCGGTGCCAAGCGCAAGATGCCATTCTGCAGACGCCACCGCGTATCGTATTCCGGCGCCTCCTGGAACTCGATTTCCACGGGCAGATTCTCC
Organism: Lentisphaeria bacterium UBA1724; assembly: GCA_002315885.1. Classification (GTDB taxonomy): domain Bacteria; phylum Verrucomicrobiota; class Lentisphaeria; order Oligosphaerales; family Oligosphaeraceae; genus UBA1724. The sequence continues at coordinate 12,133 of DCIO01000079.1, read as the reverse complement.
TGTGCAAGCGCCGAGAGCCCCCTGAAGGAAATCGTTCCCTCGGCATCCACTTCCACCGGAATGCTGCTCTTGGCAATGGTTCCCGTGACCCCCGAGAGGGTAGCGGTATCTCCCGCGGAGGGCCGTGGGAAAATCCAGAGTTTCTTGTCTTTTGCCAGGAGTCGGCACCAATCCAACTTCTGGGGCAACGGATTCCGTGCATCGCAATGCAGCGCCTCCGCCACTTTTGGCGCCCATTGCGCCAAGCCATCCAGGACCACCTGTGAGCCCTGGGGAATCCGCCCTAGCCCATCGGGACCGAAATTAACCAGCAGATTCGCGCCCGCCTCCGCGATATCCAGGATGACATCCTGGACGCGCTTCGGGGTCTTCCAGTGGTTGTCCTCCACCTTGTATCCCCAGGTGTCATTGAGGGTGATGATCGCCTCGGTGGGGAAGTCCTCCTTGGTGACCCCCGCGGGTAACTCGTTGTCCCCCAGGGTCCCGTAGTCACCCAGCGCCTTGACGCCGCAGACACGGCCATTCACCAGGCAATTGGGCTGGAGTCGGTGAACCAAATCCAGGATCTTCTGGGCCCGTTCGGCAGTGATCATGGGGAATGGACAGTCATTCCACAGCACGGAAATCGGCCCGTAGTTGGTCATGAGTTCCTCAATCTGCGGAAGGACCTTCCCCTCGAAATACACCTCGAAATTCTTCTCGGACTGCTCGGGAAAATCCCAGTCGTTCCCCCAGCTGCACACACCCATGTTGGGCTGACAGGGCCGGGGGTCCCCGCCGTCCTTCTCGTGCCAATCCAGACAGTGGGAGTAGTAGACGCCCATCTTGACGCCATGACGCTGGCACGCATCCGCAAATTCACGCACGAAATCCCGATGGCAGGGGGATGCCTTCACGCTGTTGTAGTCGGAATACTTGGTGTCATACATGCAGAAGCCATCGTGGTGCTTCGCCGTAAAGACGATGTAATTCAACCCCGCCTTGGCAAAATCACCCACGATTTTGTCCGCATCAAAATCCACGGGATTGAACTGCGCCGCCAACTGGGAATACTCGCTGTTCGGAATGCGCAACAACGCCTGTATCCACTCGCCGATGTAGTCCACACGCTGATCTTTCCAAATGCCACCAGGAATCGCATACAGCCCCCAGTGAATGAACGCACCACAACGCAATTTCGTAAACCAACTCTTGTCCATGATTTCGTACTCCCTCAGTTATTTTCCATACAGCGCATTTTCGGTGGCGCGGGTGATAGTGAAATTGCGGATATCGCCGATGTGGATATCCTCGGTGTGGTCGAAGAGTAGCATCTTGTTGGTGTCGGTACGACCATACCAGCGTTTGGGACCGCGTGCGCTGGGGCCCTCCACCAGCACCGGCATGGTGGCGCCCACCAGTGCGGCGTTGGCAGCGGCTACGTGGGAATTGAGTTCCGCCAGGAGAATCTGGTTTCGTTCGTGCTTGACTTCCTCGGGGATGTCATCGGGGAGGGTCTTGGACGCCATGGTGCCTTCCCGCTGGGAGTAGCGGAAGATGTACGCCATGTCATAGCCCACTTCCCGCATCACCTGGTGCGTCATCTCGAATTCCTCCTGGGTCTCGCTGCAGAAGCCCACGATGATATCCGTGGAGAAGGTGGCCTGGGGGACCTTCGCCTTGATGGCAGAAATGCGGTCCAGATACTCCGCCGCAGTGTAATTCCGGTGCATCAATTTCAGAATGCGGTCACTGCCACTCTGGACAGGCACATGGAAGGACTTGCATACCTTCGGCAAGGACGCCACCGCCTCCACAAACCGCGCGTTCATGAAACGCACATGAGGCGATGTGAAGCGAATGCGCTCAATGCCATCCACCTCCTGCAAGGCCTCCAGCAAATCCGCAAAGGCGGAGAACTCCGGCGTGTAGATGCCCTGGGCCCGGGCCTCGGAGACACCATACGCGGTGATATTCTGACCTAGCAGCAGAATTTCCTTGGTCCCCGTATCCGCCAGCATCTTCACTTCGTCCACAATGGCGGAAATCGGACGGGATTTTTCGCGACCACGGCAGTAGGGTACCACGCAGTAGGTGCAGAATTGATCGCAGCCACGCATCACCGACACCTCCGCAATCAACCGTCCAGGACGATGGCCGTCCAGCTCCCGGAAGACGCCAGGCCCCATCTCGATGGCGCATTTGCGGGTCTTCTTGGCAATGCACTCGTCCAGAATTGCGGGGATATTCTGAAGCTGGTCGGTGCCCGCCACAAAATCCAGGTGCGGCAGCTCCTTCAGGAGTTCCTCACCCAACCGCTGGGCCATGCACCCAATCACGCCAATCACCAACGCGGGACGCTCCCGCTTCAGCTTCTTCATGATGCCCACTTTGCCAATGACCTTCCGCTCCGCCTGGTCACGGACACTGCAGGTGTTGAAAATCAGAACATCGGCCGTGGATTCCTCATGAGTCTCCACATAGCCGTGCATCTCCAACAGACACGCCAGCGCCTCGGAGTCACGCTCGTTCATCTGACAACCATAGGTCTTGATGTAAAAAGTAGTCGGCATACAGTTATAGTACCCTCTATGATGAAAATTCTTCTCGCTATCTTAATCCTCTGCGCTGGATTCCTCACCGCACAGGAATTCAAAACCAACGTGGAAATCGGACCCGCTACCTTCGCCGTCGTGGAAATCGCACGCACGCCCGAAGCAAAAGCCAAAGGATTGATGGGACGGAACTATCTCCCAGATACCACCGCAATGGCGTTCGTCTCTAATCCACCAAGACCACAACTCTTCTGGATGAAAAACACACTCATCCCACTGGATGTGATCTTCCTGGACGCCGAAGGACGGATCCTCGATATCCAGACCATGACCGTGGAAACACCTAAAAAACCAAACGAGTCCGAGGAACACTACGAACAACGACTCAAAAGATACCTATGCGACAAATTCGTATTCTGCGCACTGGAAATCCGAGCCGGACTCGCAAAAGAACTGGGACTCAAAGTCGGTGACGTCATCCCAGCGCTCGCGGCAATGAACTTAATATAAAACCGATTGCAATAACGACCTTTTCTATACCACCAAAACCCGTTGTTACTATACTATACTATTATCCAACTGCCTCCGCCAGAATGTCCACATTCTCACGTTTCCCCATGACCAGGAGGGAGTCCCCGGCCTGCATTTTTTCGGCGGCGGGATCTGGATTCATGATGACCTGGCAGTTTTCGCTTGGGGCACCCAGTCCGAAATCCACATCGTAGCGAGTCTTTTGTTCCTTGCCTTTCTTCTTCTGTGGGGCAGCCTGCGGTCGTTCAATTCCCAGGACCATGAGGTTATAGCGTCGTCTCACATCCAGTTCCAGGAGGGTATGTCCCACGAAAGTCCCAGGCACAGGCACCCGTGCGATTTGTGTGCCATCGGGCAGCGTGACAATATCCTGAAGTGATGGCTGCGCGATGCGTCTTGCCACTCGTTCTCCCATATCCCTTTCGGGATTGATGATGCTGTCGGCGCCCACCTGCTTGAGGATGCGTCCGTGCAAATCGCTGGTTGCTCGTGCGATAACGGTTTTGACTCCCAGTTGTTTCAGGAGTGAAGTGGTCATGATGGATGCCTCCACACGCCCCGCACCGATGGCCACCACCACCAGGTCCATGGAATCCAATTCGGCCTCCTTCAAGGCCTCTTCCTGGGTGGAATCCAGCACCAGCGACGCGGTGACCTGGTCACGCAGGGATTCAATAACTGCCTCATCTGTATCCACGGCGCACACGGGAATGGATTGCGCCATCAAAGACTTGGCGGTCTCCTGTCCGAATGTGCCCATTCCGATAATCGCAATCTGGGGTTTTCTCGACATGGATATTTTCTCCTAAGGGATGGTATTTGCAAAGGGATTGAATCAACCGCGGAGGCGGCGCAGCCGCCCGTAGGTGCGCCCTCGTGTAGCGCGCGCCTGCGGCGCAAGCGAAACGAGGGGCAAGGAACCGCGGAAAAAGGGGGAAGGCGCGGAAAGGTAAGGGGCGGCGTTAGCCGCCCGTAGGTGCGCCCCTCGTGTAGCGCGCCTGCGGCGCAAGCGAAACG
>DCIO01000079.1:0-8009 GCA_002315885.1 Lentisphaeria bacterium UBA1724 | reverse complement strand
CGCAAGCGAAACGAGGGGCAAGGCGTTACCCGATCATCACGCGCCATTCGGGATACCGCACCTTCGGTGCCGAGACATTCCCGCTGGCAACGGAGAGAATGGACAGGAACCCGATTCTCCCCATGAACATGATGACAATCAACACGATCTTTCCCAAAGCATTCATCTGGGGAATGATCCCCTGGCTCATGCCCACCGTGCTCATGGCGGAAACCACCTCAAAGGACAATTGTCCGAAGGTGACCTCCGAACCCATGGTAACGAAAGTCAACACCAGCGTCCCCAAACTGGCCACCAGCAGCGCCAGACAAAGCACCGCAATCGCCTGACGGACCGTGGCATCGGAGATGGAAGCCTTCCCGATTACCACATCCTGGCGTCGTTTGATGATGCTCCAGACCAACAGCAACAACACGCCAATTGTGGTGACGCGGACGCCGCCGCCCGTGGAACCCGGCGCGCCGCCAATGAAGATCAGCACCCGCGTGAAGAATGCCGCAGGCCCCCTCAACGCCGTCAGAGGCAGCGCCTCGTATCCCGCAGTGCGGCTGCTGGCGGCGGCAAAAAAGGCATTCAGGAGCTTCTTGGGAAGCGTCATCTCCCCCAGCGTCGCGGGGTTGTTCCATTCGCTGCACAGGAAAATCAACGTCCCAACTCCAATCAGCACCGCAGTCATCACCAGCACAATGCGGACTTGAGGCGTCTGTGGGTGGACGCGATCATGGAAAAGCCACCGCCAGATGCCCATCAACACGCCGAAGCCCAATCCCCCCAGAATGAAGAGCACCGCCGACATCAACATCGGCACCACCTCATTGAGCCCCGACACCGTAAACCCGCCGGGATAAATCTGGAAGCCCGCATTGCAGAAGCTATTCAGTGCCAGGAAGAAGCCGTGTCCCAAGGCGTCGGAGGCCGACATGGCATGATTTTGCCGCAAATAGGTGGAAAAGACAGCCGTCCCCAGGATCTCCAGCCACAGCGTCACAATAATGACCGTCCGAATCATCTGCTTTGCCAACAATCCCCGGTCCTCCCCCGCCACGCGATTGACCAGGCTATTGCCCATCAATCCCAGGCGCTGCCCCGCCAACACCGCAAAGAAACTGGAGACCGTCATGACGCCCAACGCACCAAGTTGCACCAAACAGCACAGCACCACCCGCCCCCAGAAGGGGAAACGAGCCACCTCTATTGTTGTCATGCCCGTGACACTTACCGCGCTGGCCGCGGTGAAGAATGCATCCACCAGGGGCATAGGCTCCAGGGAAGTCACCGCCTCACTCCGCTGCCCCGCCACCTCCAACAGCGCCATTGCTTCCGGAAGCGCATTCTGCTCCTCCACTAGCGCTGTGACAGGCAGATAGCAGAAGGGCAGTTCGAAGAGATATGTCCCGATTAGCACAAGACAGAAGAGGCTGACCACCAGCAGATAGACGGGATGGACCACCAGCCAATTCCACAAACGGGAGGGCTTGCCGGAGGACAAATGGAAGAAATTGCAGAGCAGGAGCTGATAGGAGAAGGCCAGCATCACTGTCACATACCACCCCTCGCGCGACAGTACAACCGCACTTGCGACCTCCAGCAGCAGAACGGGTATGGACGCCCAGAAACACCACGGGAGCATCCCAAGACAATGCCCTAGGTGGGAAAGAGCGCCACGTTTCTTCGTGCCAATGGTCAATTCCGAACGCTGCCAATACTTTTTCCGCAGAATCTGCCATTCGACACAGGACGCCACGCATAGCGCAAATGCCAGGAATACCAGCCGCATCACGTGGGTCGTCCAGGTAATCATCCCGTAATCGCCACCTCCGTTATACAGGAGCATGGCCAGCATGATCCAGGCGAAAGTCAGGCACCACGCCCGATAATTCACCCCGCTTGCCCGATAGGCGGCCTCCGCACCACGGATGCGCTTCAGGCGAGCAATGAAAGTATCTGTCAACCGCCGGTCAATCCGCAAAATGCCCTGGCATTGGACAATCAGGGAAAGGAAAATCAGGATGCCCGCCAGGACCACATCCTGGGAGAACTCCCTTAGGGAATAGACACCCCAGCAATACCCTGCAAAGGGCGTTCCCAACACCAGCAGCAGATCCCACCACCCCGTCCGTAAGATCCAGTGGTCGTGATGCTTCAGGCAATGCCGGCGGTATTCCCACAGAAAAAGGAAGGCACACGCAGCCGCCGCATACCCGTAGAGCAAACAGATGAAATGCTCCCAGGATGACATGAAGGAGAAAAGGAAGAGCTGGAACAACCCACCGCATAAAAAAATCAGAGAGTGCCCCAAGAATAAATCCTTGAGCCATTCTCCGTTATTGATGAGGTGGTTGTTTGTCATGGAAAAAAACGATGCTACTTCTTACGATATTGTTCCTGGAAGAACTCAATCCATCCACGTCGGACCACCGCCTGCTCTTCGGGATTGTCCAAGGTCTGGGTGGCCTTCCGCGCCTCGGCATGGGTGAAGGGCAGCGCCTCAAATGCCTCCCGCTCTTCTGCGGAAAGCGCCTCCCAACCGCCCTGCTCTATCATCCGACCGCAGGCACCACGCAATTCCGGACCGCAGTCGATAATCATGGTCTTCAACAAAACGCGTATCGCCGTGAAAAGGGACGCGGTCCAATCCCCGCGATAGTGGAATTCCTGGGCCAATTCCAAAGGTCGTTCCGTGCCGAAGACGGTATTCTCCACCCCATGCCCCTCATACATGTCTCGACGCACAGGCAACCGATAGAGGGTGTAGTCCTTGGGACCGTCGGGGGCTCCCGCCTCCTTTCCCCACAGGCACTGAGCCTCCGGCGACAACAGGAAATCCACGAACTCCTCCGCCAATTCCCGATGGGGCGCCCCACGCAGAATGCTCACGGGATCCGCCGAAACCGCAGACCCCGCAATGGGCGTCCGGTAGGCAATCGTCTCTCGACCCACCTGGGATTTCTCCCATTCCACCTGGGAACGGCCATAGAAGTCAATGCACATCCCCGCCGCAATCTGCCCCATGGCGGCATCCACGGGGACCTTGCTGGCCGAGAAGGTCAGATAGGCCGCATTGCCGCCAATCCGCTTCAATAACGTCATGGCAGAACGCCAGGCGTCATTCAATTCATCCTGGGTGGGCTTAATCGCCACCGCACTCTCGCCAGGATGCTTCCCCAGCAGATAATCCTGCATCTGGCGCTGAATGATCATCTCAAAACACTTGGTGATGGACCCCGACTGGGATGGATCCGCTACCCCAATGGCGCCGTAAAGCCGCGGATCCGCCAGGTCACTCCAGCGCTCCCCGAAATGCTCGATTTCCTCCGGCGAAAAACCCGCCTGGGCCAGACGGTCGCGATTATAGACAATCCCGAAAGTGGAAAAACAGACCGCGTAATAACAATCAGAGGGGTCATACCAGATTTCGCCACCGCCCCCCGCGGAAAAGATGGGATTCTCTCCCGAAAACCACTCGGGATGACGAACGCGCACCCCCGCAGGAACTGTAATCCCCGCACGGCGCAGCCCCTCGTGGTCGTATTGACCGCCCCCAAGCATGATATCCACGTCCATCCCCACATCGCTCTCCCGGAACCACTCCCAGGCCGCCGCAGGTCCTTCCTCCTGGGGCTTCTTCCCCTGGAAAACCGACGACGATAACTCCTCCGACCAGACACCACGCCCCTGGGAAATCCAGGCATGACGGGCATTGGCCACAAATGAACTGCGGACAAAACGGATAATCTCGGATGTGCCCCCTGGAGTCCGCCAGTCGATGGTGACATCCTCACCATCATGACGAGATTGATAATATTTTCGGAAAGCCAACTCGGTCTCGTGACGCAAGGCCTCGTTGTTCGCAGTGACCACAACCAGGCTCTTCTCCGCCTTCAAAGGCACCGCGTCCTTTCGACGCAACACCAACGGCAGCGCAATAATCACTCCCAACACCAGCACTGTCCAAATCAACTGCTTCATCGCCGGGAAATCCCTCTGCCAGACGCGGATAAACTTCGCGCTAAATAGACTTTATTTTTTCGCGTATGTTGTGTGCTTTGTGGACTCACAAGGACTTTTAGAGCTGGATGCCACACTCTTCCGCCGCTTGACGGAGCTTGTTGACCAACACCACACAGTTGCTGATACGCGATGCACGACGCAGGATGGAACAGGACCGAATGACCTCGGCCAAGGGCTTGTACGGCATACCCAATTCAGGAATGTCTCCAATCGCAGAAAAGTTGTTCTTCTCCAAATCCGAAAGGGCGTCATGACGATATTGACGACTCTTCGCCTCGTCGGGAGTCTGGACCAGTATCCTGCCACCAAACAAGACATTGAAGGTCACACCCAACGCAAAGACATCCGTGTCTTCACTTAGGGTCTTACAGGAAATCTGCTCGGGACTGAAATACCCCGCAGTACCCGCCACCGTTCGGCTCTGATAGCCCGTCCCCACGGAAATGCCAAAGTCAATCAGACGAATGACACCATTGCGGTCCAAAATGAAATTGCTGGGCTTGATGTCCAGGTGAACCAGACGCTTCGCATGCAAAATGCCAATGGCCTGGGCCATGCGAATGCAAACGCGAACCTTGTCCGCAATGGTCATGGCACCCACCAACTTCTTGTCCGACAGGTCAATGCCGTTGATGCGCTCCATCAACAAATCCCACCCAAGCTCAAACCCTACGCGGGTCACACGACGCATGGAGTAAATCTGAACGGGAACCGCATTCCCAGAATCGTCACGCAATTTCTGACCGACACTCCACTCGTTGTTCAAATGACGCATCTTGGTCTCGTATTCCACACTGTCACTTAATTTGCCAGTGTCCTTGCGCGTACGAGTGTCACCAATCCAGTGGTCCTTCCAATTGCGGATGGACTTCACCAAAAAGTTGTATCCCTCGCATTTGCCCTGGTAAAGAAGGCTCTCCGCACCACGGGCCAACTGGGCGCCTATGCTGTAGCTCGCACCACCCCGTATGCTCTCGATGACTTCCCGACAACGGTCCTCAGGCATGAAGTTGATTTCCTCGGGCAAATGGGCATCCAAATACGCCATCACACCCTGGGACAGGGGCGAAAGTTCCAAGGAGGCACTCGCCTGCCCACGACGACCAGAAGAGGCAACACCGCGCTGCAGTGCCCCATCGTCCTCAGAAATGACATTCTGTGACTCCGAGCCATCCAGGGAAACCACCGAATCCATAGTGGAGGGATCCGCTGCCGCCGCAGCAGCAGCCATCGCCTTCGGCGTCCGCGCGGGATTCGCAGTGGTGGGAACCGCCGCCTGGGCAATCGATACGCCAGGAATGTTCATGAAGGTGTCGTTGGGAGAGGGCTTGCGGATGTCGTCCAAATCGTCCAAATCCATGGCAACCAGGGTGCCATTAACATCACCGTCGTCATATTTTCCTGGCTTCTTGATCTTGTTGGCGGCCTCAGGCATCACAACACGACCAAATAAATTCCGCGAACCAGAGGCAGGAGTCGTAGCATTCGGATCCTCTTCAGAACCCGTTACGCTGGATAAATCCTCAGCAGAGAGGTATTTCTTCCCACCAACAGGAGTAGATTCCTTGGATGGAGTGGCTCCACCTAGCCCCAACTCACTCTCAGAGAGGTATTTTCTGCCTCCCGAAGGAGCTTTTTCAACGGGCTTCTTCTCGGAGTCCAGCCCCAATTCACTGCTTGACAAGTATCTACGTTCCGACACGACTCATTCACTAAACCACCTACCACAGGCAGTCCAGTCCTCCTAAATTCAAAATGACAAACAAGGCGGATTACCGACCATTTTTAATGGGCATAATCCCCCTATCGAAAGAGTATCGTCTCTATTGTAGGTAAATTTCCCACAAAAATCAAGTGCGTTTTTGTGCTTTTTCTGTATTTTTCTGACAAAAAAGAAGCCGTTTCTGCAAAATACGCGCAGAAGCGGCTTCTTTGACGCAATCGGAATAAAAGGCTAGATCTTGTGGATTCGCTTGAGCATGGCGACGATGTCGTCCTGCCCCTGGGCCTTCACCTTCCGCGCCTCGTCTTCCATGTTGACCTCCAGATGCTCCAGTTCCACAAACTGGTTGATGGTCTTCTTGACCTTCGTCTGGGCATGCTCGTCCGCCACGGTATTGAAATCATGGACCAACTCCGCGGGCTTGCGGCTGTAAAGCTGAGCCACCGTCACCCGCGCCTGGGAGATTTCGGGATTTTCCGCAACGCTGTAGATAGGCTTCACACCCTGGCGGTTGAAGTATTCCACCAAGTTGTAGAAGGCAGTCTGGTCACCGCCAACGGGAATCTCCATGAGGAAGAGCGCCTCAATGGGCTGCTCGGCGGGCAACAACAGGGTATTGGAATGCTCCTGCAATTGACTGCCAAATTCTTTCATGGGGTCGTAGTTGAAGACGGTAAAGTGGTTGAAGTACGGCTTGGAAAGGAAGAGGTCGAAGTCCTCCTGGTCCACATGGCCATCCACCAACTTCAATTCCGCATTCTTACGGGGAATCGACAGAAATTCCTTCAGGGAAGTCACGATCATCTCGTTGAAATGGTCCTCAGGAATCCGATTCTCAAACTTCAAACGGTTGGTGAACATGAAGATGTTACCCGTGTTACCACTGTCAATCGCAGGAGCAACAGAGTCATTCAAAAACATGGAGGTGTTCTCCACAAATTCCGCAGACTCCAGACGGTCGTACGGCAACACCAACGCAAAGAGGGTCTTCTCCTCAACGGGAATCCGCTCCGAACGCTTCACCAAATACTCCATGATGCCCTTCGTAATGCCATTGCCAGTACCACCACCAGTGGCAGAAATCACCAACGCACCACGAATCAAACCCTCTAACTCACGACTGACCGAAGCGTATGCCTCATAACCAATCGCAGGATCCATACGGCAACCCTTGTAGGCGCCAGCACCACCACGCAAAACCGCCTGGATCTTCCGACCACACTCGACTTTGCCTAACTCAACCTCGCTGACATTCACAACCACAGACGAAGAAGATAACTTCGACGCTAATTTGCTGCCAGCACCGCCAATCCCAATGATGTTCTGCATCTTAATGAGACTCCTCTAAATATTGAGACTTCTTTGATTGAAAACGTCCACTCGAAGCTAGTTGAGCTAAGGCCTGACCACCAAAATTCGTCAGGTAAATGTTCTTCCGATTCCGCTCGTCCTTAATGTCAATCAGACATAATAAATGCATCGACTCCACGACCGCTACCGCAGTCTGCTTCGTACGGGTAATGCCACTGGACTTCAAATCGTCAAAACAATTCGTGATGTTGTACTTCACTGCCTTGTCCGCTGAACACGCAGCCCAGTACAATACTAAAAAATGAGCCTCCGTTAATCGCTCCAGCTGGGCCATGAATAGGTCCACGGAATTGGGAATGACCGACGACACCGCTCAAATCCTCCAAAAATGGGTAATCCTAAATTACATGAATCTCCACTCACGCAATATAGGAACGATTGAAAACAAAAAGTTATGTACAGGAACATACTATACTGCAATTCAGGAAAAACTTCAAAAAACTCCAGAAATATTCTGATTTTCAAGAATTTCTACCTAGGATATAAATATATGTGTAGTGTAGTGTGCTATACTTGCGTGTAGGTAAGTGTATTTCGGTGTAGTATAATATTAAAACAGGCGGATTTTGACGATAAATGCATAAGATATTGATTAATAGTGTGTTAAATGTATTTTTGCAGAATTGACATCACACTCCCAAATAAGGCAATATAAACGCATATATCCTCTTGATAATTAGTATATTATATAATAATCTACCCAAGCATCCATCTCTCTCCCACCCAATCCTTCTAAATCCCCGAAGTTGTAGAAAACCATCCCCGGAATTCACCCGCTTACACCCCGAACCTGGGCCTTATTCCAAAATAGAACTATACTACACTAGACTATATATTTTTAATCCCCCAGCGTCAAGAAAATGCGCCATCAAGAAAGAGCCCCTGGCATGCATGCCGAAGGCGG
>DCIO01000097.1 GCA_002315885.1 Lentisphaeria bacterium UBA1724 | reverse complement strand
GCGGAGGGTATGGCACTCTTCCCCAAGGAGGACAGCTCAAATCTGCTGGTGATTCCCACCCGCGCACGACAGGTCTTCGATGTCTCTGGCGCAGGAGATACGGTCATGGCCACCATGACGCTGGCCATGGCTACAGGCGCCACTCCCGCACAAAGTGCCGCATTGGCGAATTACGCAGCGGGTATCGTTGTGGGTTACGTGGGAACACGCGCCATTGACGCGGAGGAATTGCGTGAAGTCCTTCAGGGACGATAAGTCTGATTCTCATTTTATTTCTAGGCTGCCATGGAAGAAAAGTGCCTTTATTTGTTGTCGAAGCGTGACGCGTCATTGTTGCGTGGTCATCCCTGGGTCTTCTCTGGGGCGATCCATCGTGTGACGGGTGAACCACAGGCCGGCGAGACGGTGGAAATACGTTCCGCGGACGGGAAGTTCCTGGCACGTGGCGCCTATTCGCCAAATTCCCAGATACGTGCCCGCGTCTGGACTTTCGACAAGGACGAGACCATCAATGCCGCGTTCTTCGGAAAGCGGATTCAGCAGGCATACGACTATCGTCTGCGGCTGGGATACGGCGATATGCAGGCATTCCGCGTCATTCATGGTGAAGCCGACGGACTACCCGCATTGGTGGTGGACAAATTCGGTCCATACCTCTCCTGCGAATTTCTGGCGTCGGGTCCCGAGGTCTGGAAGCGGACCATCGTGGAGCAGTTGTCGAAGCTTCCTGGTATTAAGGGCATCTACGAGCGTTCTGATGCCGAAGCCCGCAAGCGCGAAGGCCTGGAATTGACGGATGGTCTCCTGTGGGGCGAGGAACCTCCCGAGGATTTCACCATCCTGGAGAATGGGGTGACCTACCGCATGGATTTGCCTGGTGGGCACAAGACCGGCTTCTATCTGGACCAGCGGGAAAACCGCTTGGCGATTGACCGCCTGGCGCCTGGCGCAACGGTCTTGGATTGCTGCTGCTACAGCGGTGCATTCGGCATCCGTGCCGCAAAGGCTGGTGCCAAGAGTGTCCGCTTCCTGGATTACGCCCCTTCGGCGATCGGGTTGGCAAAAGCGAATGCGGCGCTGAATGGCCTGGCTGACGACCCGCGTATTTCCTTTGAGCAGGCGGATATGTTCCAGCAACTGCGGAAATATCGCGACAGCCGCCAGACCTTTGATGTCATTGTACTGGATCCGCCGAAATTTGCCACCACCCGCGGACAGCTGCTGAAGGCGGCGAAGGGTTACAAAGATGTCAATTTGCTTGCCTGCAAGCTGCTGAATCCCGGTGGTACGCTGTTGACTTATTCTTGCAGCGCCGCCATGACGCCGGAGTTCTTCCGGACCATCGTGGGCGAGGCATTGACGGATGCCCATCGTAGTGCCCGCGTGGTGCGCAGTTACTCCCAGGCGCCCGACCATCCCCAGAGTCTGGCATTTCCCGAAGGGCATTATTTGACGGGTCTTGAGATTGTTGTGGAATAGGAATTCATTGGCGTGCCAGGTCCGCAGACCAATTTAAGTCCTTCTCTGAACCAGGAAGTCCGCCTGGAGCAGAGTCTCAGCCAGGAGCAACGCCTGGGCCTGGAAATCCTGCAGAAGAATTCCCTGGAATTGCAGCAGGAGATTTCCCAGCGCATTCTCCAGAATCCCATGCTGGTGGAACTGCAGAGTCCCACCATGTTGGCGGAAAGCAACCTCCCCGAGACGATGGCTGTTGACGAACCGCCTAGCCGAGAGGAGCAGGAGTTCGACCAGGATGTCCGGGAATACCGCGACCAGTGCCTGGTGAATGCCGTGGAAGCATCTGAGCCACCCAGCGAAGGCAAGGCGGATGAGAGGCTCTCTTTTGACAATGATCCCGTCTATCTGAATCAACCAACAGCCTGGACCTCCGATGACGACGAGCGCCGTCAGCATTTTCTGGATTCCCAGACGCGGGAACCCGGATTTCTGGAGGTGCTTCTGGCGGAATGCCGCGGGAGCATCGACGGTGATGAGCATTTCCGTGAGATATGCGAAAAGCTCTGTCTCTGCATCAATGGCCGTGGATACCTGGAGGGCACCGACGAGGAACTCTGCGAGATTACTGGTGCCAATCCCGAGGAGCTCCAGAGGGCGATACATGCGATTCAGCAGTTGGATCCTCCTGGCATTGGCGCGCGGTCTCTCCAGGAGTGCCTGTTATTGCAACTGAGGCGTATGCGCCTGGTGGGCAGTCTTGAGTGGGAGATTCTCACCGAGCACCTGGACGACCTGGCGCATAACCGCTTGCCGAAGATCGCCAAGGAGATGAAATGCGATTTGGACGAGATCCAGGAGACTATTGAGCGGATACGGCAGCTGAATCCCAATCCCGGCGGCGAGCTCTACGGCGAGGTCGCCCAGACAGTCGTCCCGGAAGTCATCATCGACAAGGATGAAGAGGGAAACTGGCGTGTCACTTCCAACAAGGATGCGGTATCCGTGGTGGCGCTGAATGCGGAGTATCTCCAGTTGCTGGTTTCGCCCGATACGGACACGGAGACGAAGAAATGGCTGCGGGAAAAGACCAACGATGCCTCCATGTTCATGCATGCGCTACACCTGCGCCAGGAGACAATCGTCAATGTGGCGACGGTCATCGTGCGGCTTCAGTGGAAATTCTTCGAGTCGGGTGACAAGGCGGATTTGGTGCCCATGAAATTGGAGACCGTCGCCGACCAACTGCAGCTCTCCGAAAGCACAATCTCCCGCGCCATGTCGGGGAAATACATGCGCACACCACACGGCACCCTCGCATTCAAGGACCTCTTTACCACAGGCGTTTCTTCCGAAAATGGCGACGTCTCCACCATGAAAATCCGTTCCCGCATTCGTGAGATGGTGGACAACGAGGATCCTCGTCATCCCATTTCCGACCAGGATATCTCCGACCAACTCCGCAAGGAGGGCTATGCAGTCGCCCGGCGAACCGTGGCGAAATACCGGGACATCGACGGCATACCCACGTCTTCCCAAAGGAAACAGCACGCATGAAATACCTCTCTGGCGCAGAACGAATCCAGGCAGATGCCCTCAAGGGACGCCGTTGTGCCTTGCTGACCAACGCCGGCGCGGTCACGGCAGATGGCACTCGCGTGGTGGATGCGCTGCAGACGGCGGGTATCAACCTGACTCTGCTCTTTTCCCCAGAACATGGTCTGGCGGGGACGGTGGCGGATGGCGTGGAAGTCTCGGAAAACCGAGATGTGGCCAGCGGTCTTCCTGTGGTCAGTCTCTACGGCAAAACCAAAGAGATTCCCCAGGAGAATCTGGATGATTTCGACGTGATGCTGATTGACCTGCCCGATGTGGGCGTGCGGTATTACACCTATCCCGACACTGTCTTCAAGGTGCTGGATTCCTGCGCCAGGGCAGGGAAGGGCGCCATCATCCTGGATCGGGCAAATCCGTTGGGCAAAGCCCTGGAGGGACCCCTCCTGGAGGATGGAAACCAATCCGATGTGGGGCGTTTCCCCGTCCC
>DCIO01000131.1 GCA_002315885.1 Lentisphaeria bacterium UBA1724 | reverse complement strand
ATCGACACATTACCTACAGTACCTTTCTGTTGACTGCGGTGGCCCCGTCGTGTGCTCGAAGCGAGAGCTTCGAGATGGGGCGTTAAGCCCCGTCAATCCAGGCGGAACAACCGGGTTTCGAATTGCTCAAGATGTAGAGTAATCTCGTCGCATTCGAACGCCTCCCCCTGTGGTGCCACGGGGGTCACCTTCCGACGTCTGGGCAAACGAAGCGTCTTTTCGCCGCCCGTGGCGGCATGGATGCCGATGTAGTTCTCGCAGACATACACCGCGTCATCCGTGGGACACCAGTCGAATACGCCACATTCGCGATAGAACGCCCGCAACTGCGGAATGGTCAGCTCCTGGTGTTCCGCATCCGCCATCAGCACCGGCTTATGCCACTGTGCCAGACGACGCAACGCGTTGGCCATGTCATCCGTCATCCAGGGAACCAGGCAGATCACCGCCTTGTATTTTGTGGCGACATTCTCGAAATCCGTGATGTCGTAGATGTCGTAGGGTGCCCCCGCCAGCCCCAACTCATGGCGGTTCATATAGCTCACGCGCTGAGAAATCGGATTCCAGTCGTCAAAGTGGCAATAGGCGGTTTCATCTACAAAGACCGCCACTTCCGCCAGACTCTCCCGACGGGCATCCTGCAACGCATCGACCAGAGTCCGCCTCAGGAGTGACAACTCCGCCATCTGCTTTTCGTCGGCATACCACCCGCCCCACATGTCAAACCACCAGCCATTGGTGCCGTGGGTCAATTGACGTGCCACATTCTGGCGCAACATCCACAGCGTCACCTGCTGAGTATCGGGTCCCAGCCAAATCGGCTGCTCGTATGTCCCGGGCTTCGGCACCTCGGGACGGACGTCCTTGATGAACCTGGAGAGGTAGGTCCGCGTATCCCATTCGGTGAAATAGAGCTTCCCATGGAGCTTCAGGGAATCCAGGACCGTCATGCAGGGCCAGTCCTGCCCAGGGCTGCGGGTGTTCATGTAGGAAGCGGGGGAACAAATGAAATCGATATCGGGACAGCGCAACAACCGCCGCACTGCCAGATGGCAGCTTCCCCAGAATGGGGTCTCCAGGGTATAGCCATAGAAGCTGCCCACCACCAGCAGATGATGGGTGCATTCCTTGACCACGGAGGCAAAATAGCCGATTGCGTCCGCCACCACCTCGCTGCTGAACAGCCGGCGCTCGAAATCGCCCTTGCGCACACGCACCGACTGCTCCCAGGCATCCCGCAGGGGCTGCCCCACACTGCCGGCCATTTCGAATGGGAACCACTCCTCCGTATTGCCGTCCGCCAGCTGGTATCCCACGATGTGCTCGCACCAGGGACTGGCCTGGATATGGGCAATCAGCCCACGCAACCATATCTCCGTCTGCTGACGCCACAACTTCGAGGCAAAACACGCACGGCGACGCCCTTCCCCAAAACCATGGTCGTTGCACTCCTCGGGATGCTCGTCTTCCCACCACGCAGGCACAGACATATTCACCCGGGGAAAAATGTACGCCGAGGGACAGGCCGCCAGAAGACGCTCCACCTCCTCGTCAAAGTATTCATAGTGCTCCTCGCCCTTTATGTCGAAGATTCCCCGGGAGAACGCACCGATTTGGGAGGTCTCGTTGATGCTCTGGCTCGCGAAGAATGCGGCAAAGGAAAAGAGCCGATAGCCCGCCGACCCAAAATCGCCATAGTGGTTCCGGTCCGTGAAGTAGGTGATGTACGCCAAACCCGCCTGGGGTTCACCATTCACAAACAACGTGGGCACGCCACCATAAGGCGCCACATGACTGGTAACGGATGTATTTATGCTTTTCATGGTTAGAGTCCCCTTGTGAATGGATGGCACTTCCCTCATTCGCTTCGGTTGTTCAGCCTGTATTGATGGGGCGACATGCCATATTTTTTACGAAAGACCGCACAGAGATAATTGCTGTCGCAGAAACCGCAGTCCCAAGCGATATCCGTCAGACTCCGGTCGCTCGTCAAAAGCAATGACTGTGCGTGCTGAAGACGGATTTTCAGTAGATAACTGGAGAAGGTCTCGCCCATGATCTTTTTGAATTTTTCGGCAAAAGAACGCTCGCCCTGGGCGAAAAGGGACGCCATTTCCTTGCGTTCAATGCGTTCCCTGTAGTGTTTTCCCAAGTATTCGACAACCTTCTCTACACGCGTCAACTCATTGGTATCGTTGTATAATCCGTGGGATGAATACCACCTGCACATGAGGAGAAGCAAGTCGTAAAGCAAGAGAGAAAGCCGTACTTGGAAGCCTTCCTGATGCTCCTGTAATTCCTTAGCCATCCGAAGATAGACCATACGCACTTCCGAAAGTTGGTCAGGACGCAAAACCAATCGTTGTGCAAAGCGGAAATAATTACGGGATTGGGGCTCCAAATCAAAAAATACGCGAATTCCCCTGATGCTCTCTAGAACCGAAAAGGGAACCGGCAACTCCTGGGGATACCAGATGAAATTCAACACCTCCAAATTGCGCTGGTTCGTATACTGATGGCGAACAGAAGGAGGCGTGATGAAGGCATCACCAGACTTCAGACGATAAGTGACGCCCTGGTAAGTATAGTCACCTTGACCATCCATCACCACCGTCAATTCGTAAAAATCATGGTCATGAAGACGACCTACAGATAACGCACCCTTGGCACAATGGACCAGAACCGAAGTTTCTATCCCCCCAGTCCATTCCAAAATGTCTTCATGACAAAAATATTCCTGTCCATCCGCACGAAACATGACTATCTCCGTTCTTCAGCGCTAAAAACCTTGCCTCTGAAATGGCGTTACTGTATATCATTTTTGCCGAATCATACTATTTTTCTCGTGTTTTTAGTATTGATACTAAATCCTATTTAGGATATAATTTGTATAAAGCCCAATCCAAAATCCCTCCCGCCCAATCGGACATACCATGAAAACGCAATTTCTTCAGAGATTCCTCCTTGTCATCGGTGCTTTTGCCATGATTTCTCTCTTAGCAGAAGTCAAGCCTGTGCGTTTCGGCATTATCACGGACACCCATATTGACAATCGGAAGGAATCCGTGGATTTGTGCAAGAAGGCCTTCCAGTTCTTCAAGACCCAGGAAGTGGATGCCGTGGTGCATGTAGGGGACCTGGCGGAACGCTCCTCCCCTGATGGCTACGCATACTACCGCCAGGCATTCCAGGAGACTTTCGGCGAAAATCCCCCCAAGGCATTCTATGTATTCGCCATGCACGACACCAACAATGTCCCCGCTGGCAAAGAAGCCGCCTTCGCCATCTTTCGGGAGAAACTGGGCTTCGAGCATGACCTCTGCCTCAGCACCGAACTGGGTGGCTATCCCGTGATTATCGTGCCACAATATGTGGAAATGGGGAAATTGGAGTCGATGCTGCAGGAGGCGCGGAAAAGCCATCCCCAAAAGCCCATCCTGCTCTTCGACCACTTCCCCGCACTGGACACCGTGGACAACAGCGTGATGTGGGGGGATGAAGCGCGCCGCATCCTCCTGAACCAATACCCCGAAGTCATCCAGATTTCCGGGCATATCCACGGCTCCCTGCGCAACGAAGGGAATATCTGGCAGGGGGAATTCACCGCAGTCAATGCAGGGGGACTTTCCACTTGGAGCGGACTGGCTCCAGGCACCAGCGCCGCTGGCGTCATGAACTACGGCGCGCTGGTCCTGGAACTCTACCCCGAAAAGGCACTCTTCCGGCGCTTCGATGTCCGAACTGGCGAAGAATACCGCGCCGACGCCCCCTGGTGCGTCCCCCTGCCCTTCGTCTCCGCAACCGCCCCCTATCGTCCGGAAATCCGCTATTCGCGGGAAGCCACGGTCGCGCCATTCTTTGGAGAGACCTCGGAACTGGGCATTGATTTTGTTGGGACTCCCTGCCAGAAGGTGACCCTCTCCATCCCCGAGGCAACGGGGGGCGACACAGTCTTCTACTACTGGGTCGACTTGGAAGAAATGAACACAAAGGGAAAGTTCGTGCCCATCACCAGGCGCGGAATACGCGGAAATTTCCATCTCCCCCCAAACGACCGTCCTGAAACCCTTTCCACTGACTTCTGTCGGGGCTATTTTGACGCGGGAAAGAACTACCGCTTCACCGTCACTCCCGAGAGTTTCTACCACCAATTCGGCAAGGCGCTCACCACGGAATTCTCCATGCCCGCCATGGTGGAAGACCAAGTGGTTTTCCTCTCCGAGAACCCCATGACGGAATTGCCCTTCACCAATTGGTCACAGGAAAAAACCTTCGCCCCCGAAGGCAACCACTATCACATCAAAGACCACGGAATGCTGACCATCCCGGACTGCTTCGCAAATGCACCCGCAAATGCAAAATTCCGCATCACACTGGATTTCCAGGTCACTGCGAAAAAGCCATACTTCTGGACCATCGAACTGCACTGCCTCAACCCACACGAGGCACTCTTCTGGAGAACCACCGTCCCGCTGAATCACTTCGAACCACAACGGCTCGCCTGGGAATTCACAAACAAAACCAAACGACCTCCAAATCTCCTCTTCTACAACGGAGTGGAAGGAAACCTGATTTTCCACAAAGTCAAAATCCAACAACTGGAAGATTAATACAGGAACTCATACCATGAAAAAACTACTCCTGACACTCGCGCTTTGCCTATTTTGCACACTCCTGCTGGCAGATGACAAAATCTTCGCAAATGGCGAAATCATGATCTTCCCTAAATCCGTGACGGGACGGCAGATGTGCTCCGCCATCATCATTACGCAAAACCGCCACGCCATCGTCTTTGACGGCGGATATGAAGCCGATGCAGCACATATCGTAGAACTCGTCAAGCAATACACAGATACCATCGACTACTGGTTCCTGACTCACGCACATGACGACCATTGCTACGCATTCCTGGAATTCTTCAACCAGACCCCACAACCATTGAAGGTGAATAACGTCCTCTATTCTTTCCCACCTACGGATTGGCTCGTGAAAAACGAAGAGTGCTTCAAGGCGGAACTGGAAAAGATTACCACTTGCATCAACAATATCAATGTCCCCAAAACCATCGTCCATAAAGGCGATTGCTTCGAAGTGGATGGCGTGAAACTCAATGTGCTCAATGACTACGATCTGAATTTCACACGAGATGCAGGAAATAACAGCAGCATCGTATGCATGGCCGAAATCAGCGGCAAACGCTACCTGAACCCAGGAGATATCGGACTGGAAATGTCACAAAAACTCATCAAAGAATGCGGCGATGGACTCAAAGCAGATATCGTTCTAATGGTCCACCACGGACAGGGCGGAGCACAAAAGGATTTCTACGAAAAGGTCCGTCCAGAAATCGCCGTCTGGCAAACCCCTACATGGCTTTGGGAAAACAATAACGGAAATGGACCAGGCTCCGGACCATACACGACAAACTATGTCAAATGTTGGCTCCAGGATCTGAAGGTCCTAAGACAATTCCGAAATGTGGAAGACATCATCCTGGAATAACACGCCCCCCAAAAAAACACCACGCAATTTTTCAACATCACTTTTTTCCGAATAACACAATATTTTTGCCGAAAATAGTTTTTTAATGCACTAACTTTTACCTAAAATTCTACTTGAACACACAATCTTCTTTTTTGAGATTTACATCTCATTTCCCAAAAAACACAAACACTAGGAGAACACACGAATGAAAAAGTCATTCACTCTTATCGAATTGTTGGTGGTCATCGCCATCATTGCCATTCTGGCAGCCATGCTTCTGCCCGCCTTGTCCAAGGCCCGTGAGAAAGCCCGTGCCATCAGCTGCATGAGCAACATCAAGCAGATTGAGACTGGTCACCTGATTTACACCAACGACTACGACGACTACCTGCCCCCTATCGCCGGCATGGTTCCTGGCGACAATGACTGGGTTGTCTATGGCAATGGCATCACCCGTTACCCCATCCCCTACTGGTTCACCCTGAACCCCCTTATCCCTGGCGCCCCCATGTCTGCAAAGGAATGGTATGACAAGGATAACGCCGCATACATTGATGGCGGTGCCGCCGACAACAGCTCCTGGCACAAGATCATGCTCTGCCCCTCCGCGCCAACCAACACCCGCGTGACCGGTAACATCTGCTACCAGGCAAGCCCTGGCCTGGGCAATTGCGGTAAGATCATTGAGATAGGTTGGGGTTACGCTACCACCGATGCCCGCAGCAAGGCTTCCACCTGGCACCGCGTCAGCTCCATCAAGTATCCCTCTCTCCACGTGAATATCTTCGATGGCAGCCGTAACGCAGGCTGGTCCGACGCAATCGTCCTCGGTCCCGAAAACTTCAACTCCACCGTCTGCAAGACAGAACTCTTCCGCCACGCACTCTGCCTGAATGCAAACTTCTCCGATGGACACGCCGAACCCGTGGCATTCTCCAAGGCCAGCACCACCCACCCCACGCTGGGCGGACTCAATATCATCGCAGATTTCTACTGGTATCCCAACTGCGACGTGGTCGGCGGCGACAAACGATAACCTGACCTAATTCAATCTCATTACACAAAAGGGCTGCCGCTAGCACACGTTAACGACAGCCCTTTTTCATTGTTTTTAGTTTGCGCATAGCGCATTGAAAAAGAGGGGGCATGGGGGACACATCCCCCTCCTTATAACCAATTAAGCATTAAGCATTAAGCATTAAGCATTGATTAGGAGGTTGCTTCCTTTTTCTGCAGGAGCACCGCCACGATGACAATCACGCCCTTGAATGCTTCTCGGAGGAAGGGCGGCACTCCCATCAGATTCAGCAGATTATTCATCACGCCGATAATCAGCACGCCCAACACCGTCCCGAGAATGGAGCCGCGACCGCCGCTCATGCGCGTTCCGCCCACGATGACCGCCGCGATGGCGTCCATCTCATAGCCTGCTCCCGCATTGGAATAATCCATGGAACCGATACGGCAGACCTGGATGATGGAGGCGAATGCCACCAGCATGCCTGACAGAATATACACCCAGCGCTTCACGGAGCGGACGTTGATGCCCGTCAGTTTTGCCGCCTTTTCATTGGAGCCCACGGCAATCACATGGGAGCCGAATACCGTCTTCCGATAGAGGATATGAAGCAGGACTGCGGCCAGCAACCAGTATATGATGGGCATCAGCATTGTCGAGCCGAACTGCAGGCTGGAGAATGCCAGGAACTCCTTTGGGACTGTCGGGGTGCGTCCCTGCATGAAATACTGCGTCACACTGCGGAAGCATTTCATGGTTCCCAAGGTAACGATGAAGGGCGGGATACCGCCATTGGCCACAAGCACGCCGTTCAGCCCCCCCAACAGCGCACCGCATAGAATCGTGCAGAAGAATGCGCCGATGAAGATCCACCATCCCGACAACCCCGCGGCCGCCATCCAGCCATGCCCAGAGCCGTCCACCATCAGCAGGAAGAGCGCCCCCGCCATAGCCAGAGTGGAGCCCACCGCCAAGTCAATGCCGCCGGAGATGATGACAAAAGTCATGCCCAATGCCACAATGCCGACATTCGCGTTATTGCGCAGGACATTGATCCAATTCACGCAGAAAGCCGACAACCACTCTCCGAAACTGGCGTAATTCGTGCCCAGCGCCGCCGTTTGGATGATGATCATCGCCAGCAGCGCCAACCCCGTACTGAACAGCGGCCGTTCCGACCACTGCTTGACAAACCACAACAAAGCCTTTTTCATGCTATTGCACCATTCCTTGCGCCGGTCGCCAGCGCCATGATCGCGCTCTCGGTCAGCGCATCGCCAGACAATTCACCCGCAATCCGCCCGTGAACCATCACCAGCGCGCGCTCACACAGACGAAGAATCTCCTGGCCCTCGCCAGACAATACCACCACCGCCACGCCCTCGCCGGCAATCTTCCGGATGATGTCGTAGATCTCCTGCTTGGCGCCGATATCCACCCCCTGGGTGGGATTGTCCAGGATCAACACCCGGGGATGGGCATTGAGCCAGCGGGTCAAAATCACCTTCTGCTGATTGCCACCGGATAGCGTGGTGATCATGTCATCCTCCCGGTGGTATTTGATGTGGAAATCACCCCCCATGTCCTGGAAGGCAGAGTGCTGGAGGCGACGGCAAACCAGCCCCCAGCGGCAATACTGGCGAAGAGTGGCCAGGGTGCCATTGTTCAGCACACTCAAATCCGGCACAATGGCGTTCTCTTTCCGGTTGCTGGGCACATACGCCATGCCATGGGAAACCGCCGACTTCGGAGTCTTCCCGCGATAGGGCTTCCCGCATAGCGTGACACGCCCCTTGTATCCACGGATGTCCCCGAACAGACAACGGAACACCTCGCTTCGGCCATCACCCAAAAGCCCCGTAATGCCCAGAATCTCTCCCGACCGCACCTGGAAACTCACATCCGAAAAGACGCCAGGGAGGCTCAAGCCCTCGCACGCCAAAACCACATCGCCGTATGCCCCAGGAGTGCTACGACGCATCTGCGACAACTCGTGCCCCACAATCGCCTCAGACAACGCCTCCGCATCCGTCCCCGCCATGGGGCCCGAAGCCACAACGGCGCCATTCCGCAGGACCACCATGTCCGTGCACAGCGCCGTCACTTCGTTCAGCTTATGGGAAATGAAGATAATGCCGACCCCTTGAGAACGCAGTGTCCTCACCACATTGAAAATCATGTCGATTTCGTGTCCGGCCAGGGATGTCGTCGGCTCATCCATGATGATGATTTTCGCCTCGCACAACAACGCCCGGGCAATCTCCACAATTTGTTTCTGGGATGCCCCCAGAGTCCTCATGAATGCCTGCTCGTCGATGTCAGTCCCCAACATGGTGCCGAGGATTTCGCGGGCTCGGCTCGCCATGGCCTTCCGCTTCAGAAAACCCAATCGCCCCCGCAATTCCCGTCCCAGATAGATATTCTCGTATACCCGCAAGTCGTTGACCGGATTCAGTTCCTGGTGAATGAAGGCGATGCCGTGCCGGATGGAATCCTCCGGAGAGCGGAACTTCACTGGCACGCCGTCCAGAAGAATGCGCCCCGATGAAGGCGGGAAAAGCCCGCCCAGGATATTCATCAGCGTGGATTTCCCCGCGCCATTCTCCCCCAGCAACGCCAGGATCTGTCCCCCCGACACGCTTAGCGAGACATCATGAAGGACCTCGGTACTCCCGAAGTTCTTGCAGATATGTTCAAATGATACAATCACGTCTCTCGGTATATAAGGGCAAGCGGCCGGCTATGAACCGACCGCCGCCATGTATCCATACTACTGGTAACGCTTTCCTGCCGATCTCAGTACGGAGAGTTGGCATCCATGAACTTCTCGCAGTTCGTGCTGTCCACAATAGTCGTGGGGATGATCTTCACCGCATCCACGCTCTCGCCCTTGACCAGCGACGCCGCGGTATTCACGGCCTCGATGATCATCGAGGGGCTATACAGCGCAGACTGTATCGTGATATCCTTGCTCCCTGGCATCAGCTTGAAATACTCCTGGCAACCACCGCCGCCAGTCACTACCTTGATGTCCTTTCTGCCGGCTTCCTTGATGGCCTGCAGAACACCGATGCTGGTCTCGTCATCCATGGAGAAGACGCCGTCAATCTTAGAATTGGCAACCAGGATGTCCGCAAAGTCCTTCAGACCGTCTTCACGAGTGAACTTGGTGGCGTATTTCAGCAACTTCATGCCAGGGGCCTCCGCCTTGATTACATCCACAAAGCCCTTCAGACGCAAATCCGACACCGACCCCGAAGTGGGGACCTCCAGCACCGCAATTGTGGCTTCCTTGCCCAACTTGCCAATGAGATACTTGGCACTCTCACGGCCCATGCTCTCGTTGTCACCGCTGACCAGATAAATGCCAGGAGCATCAATGGCAATGTCAAAGCTGACGACTTTCACGCCACGCTGGATGGCGGCACCAATGGGCACCTCCATGCCTTTCCACTGGGGGAAAGTGACAATGCCTTCCACGCCCCAGGCCTCCAGGTCATCCAACTGCTGGGTCATCTCATCCGCCGAGGAACTGGTCAACAACTTGTATTCAATGCCACCCTCCGCGGACAACTCCTTGCAACGCTGTTCCGCAAAATACGCCACCGCGGCAACCCACCCGTGGGTCACTGCAGGAGCCAAAATGCCAATCTTGTGCTTCTTTACGTTTGCGGTAGAAGTGGTCGACTCGCCACTCCCAGAACAGGATACAAAACAAAAACACAAAAACGCCACACACAAAAAGGCAAAAAACTTACGCATCTCCTTGACTCCTTTGACGAAAAAACACACCAGAACCCCGCATCTTCCGCGAAAATCCTAGTGACGGACCGATAACACAATAGTCAACTCCCTAAATATATGCTGAAAAAAAGGACCGATTGATACTCCACCACTAAAAACAAAATTGAGAATTGAAAATTGAAAATTGAAAAAGGGGCTGTCGCATCCTCGATGAGAGGATTGTCAACAGCCCCTTTTTGCGTTCAGGCTAGGAATATTCCGGACCTATCGGCCGCTTTCACCGCCCAGGCAATTGGCGCCGGGATACCAGTAGAAGTCCTTCAGGAAAGGAGTCTGGAAGTTGGCGCAACCTGCGACCTTAGCGCGGGTGACCGCCTCGGTGTGGCCATCCGTGAAGCACATGTTGATCATCTGGCTGTGACGGAAATGATACAGAGACGCATCGTTGGAAGGACCGCCGTAGATGTTTCGGGAATCGGTCACAATGCAATCGTACTCCTTGCCAGATTCCCAGGACTGGTAGGTGCTGGTATCGCACTGGTTCACATGCAGGGAGGGATACTTGATGCCGCTGACGCGGTGCCAATCGGCCGCATACTTGCTGCTGTTGCCGATACCGCCGTATTCACCGTACTTACCATTGGCAAAATAGCTGAAGCCAATGCTGGCCGCATAGCTGATATTACCCATGACACGCTCGGCGGTGGGGCAAGAGGGGCACAGCAAGACCTTGTGCCAGGCAGAACCGTCCGCACCAGTGCCATCCGCATTGGCGGCCTTGTCCTTGTCATACCAATCGGAACCCAGCATGGGCGTGCCAGGAACCAGGGGATTCACCGTGAACCAGAAGTAGCAGTTCGTATTGCAGTAGGCACCACCAATAGGCGCATAGTTGGCCTTGACGGACTCGTCAGCATTCAGACGGAAAGCCGTGGGAGGCAGATAGTCGTCGGCATCGTTGGCGTAGAGGATGTTCCCCAGGCAAATCTGCTTCAGGTTGTTGGTACAGGAAATGGCACGGGCCTTCTCACGGGCCTTGCTCAACGCGGGCAACAACATGGCGGCCAAAATGGCGATGATGGCGATGACAACCAGCAATTCAATCAAAGTAAAGGATTTCTTCATGATTCGGTAACTTGTTTTTTAGTTTGTGACTACGAGAGCATCTTCGCTCAAAAACAATTATCGGAACAATTCTCACAAAAATCAAGCACAACGCTAAAGATTCTTCAAAAATCTGGTATGCACCATGTGCTCCAGGACAAATGCCTTTTGATGATTCCTAAGACAAAACTATAGGTGTATCTAAAATAAATCAAAACGTTTGCAAAAGTTTAAAGTATATCTATATTATTTTTCGAACTTTCTCAGTGTATTTTGCTCGCTTCGCGATGTTCCCCAAGAGAGGCGGGGGGATCAGATAACCAAACCCTAAACACAAGCAAAAGGAGACTTTCTCCATGACAATAGAGGACATCCAGAAATTGATAACCGGGGATGAACATCGGGAGCTGGAATTGAAGAAGAGCACCGGTGAATTGAAGGAAGGCATGCACTCGGCATGTGCTTTTCTCAATACCGATGGCGGCTGGCTGGTATTCGGCATTACACCGAAATCGTTGAAAATTGTCGGAGAGCAGGTGTCGGACAGCACTCGAAGGGAAATATCCGAAGCTGTTAGTGGCCTTGAACCAGCAGTGGTTGTCTGCACGGAATATATTGACATTCCATGTCGCCCTGACTTTAAGATCATAGCTATGCAATTCGATGGCTGGATTCATGGGAAACGGCCATATACTTTCCACGGCTGTCCATATTGGCGTGTTGAAAGTACCACTAGGGTAATGCCACGTGATGTTTTCGAAGAACGCATTTGTGAGAGTTCTCCCTTGCAATACGCATGGGAAAATCGAACGACTTCTGAAATAGGAATAGTCAATCTGAATACGAATTGTATCTATAATGCTGTTCGGGGTGGGATCCGCGGTGGAAGGATGCCTGAAAGTGCTCTGAATGAACCAGAGGAGGCTATTCTTGCCCGTTGGGAACTGCTCAAGGATGGCAAACTCGTCAATGCAGCCGTGGCATTGTTTGCTGGGGAATCGAATCCCTTTCCTCAATTGAGTCTTAGATTGGCCCGCTTCAAAGGGACAACTATGGAAGAATTCATTGATAGCAAATGGGAACGTGGTAACGTCTTCGAGTTGTTGGATATTGGGATCGCTTTCTGTTTCAAGCACTTAAACTTAAATGGACGAATTAAGGGATTACTCCGCGAGGAACAGCTTGAAATACCTGTAGAAGCTCTTAGAGAGGCGCTGGTTAATGCATTGTGTCACCGTCGGTATGACAATCCCGGCGAAAGCATAGGACTCGCTATTTATGATGACCGCGTAGAAATCAGTAATCCAGGACACTTGCCTCCAGGGGTCACGCCGGAAAACATCAAGACCTTGCATGCATCCAGGCCGTCCAATCCCAAAATGGCTCAGGTTCTGTACAAGGCAACTTGTATTGAGAATTGGGGTTCTGGTATCCAGCGTATGATTGAAGCCTGTGTAAAGCAGGGACTTCCTGAACCGGAATACAATGTCTGGGCAGATGGGACGATTGTCATCATTTTCCGCAAGACAAGTATTTCTCAAGGTGAGCAGACAGGTGAGCAGAAGACTTGGCAAAGGATAATTAGCTTAATGCAAAAGAATCCATCCATTTCACGGCGTGAAATGGCAAAGATACTCAGCAAAAGTGAAAGTGCCATTTATAAGCACATCGTAAGGCTGAATCAAAAGGGAATTATTCGTCATGTAGGTCCTGACTTTGGTGGACACTGGGAGGTTAACCAATGAAACTCACCTTTTGTTCAGATTTACACAAGAATCACTACGCTACTACTCGAGCATGAAGGACCTGTTGCCCCAACAGCCTTTCAACGACGCCTTCCCTGATACTCGTATTTGCGGGAATCCCCATAAGTGCATCATCGGCGAAGTCGTCCCTGTTTTTTTTCCGCAGATTGTCACAGAGTTTTAAATTTTCACAGATTTCAACCGTGCCTGTGAAAAGTGTGCCAACCTATGATTGGCATTTTACCCCCCCCTTGGAGAACATAGCGTTGCGCTTATGGACATCAACGAATTTTATGGTCAATCGGGTCACGAGTTGATTCAGCAACTCGGCCGTCGTTTTGCGTCCTATCGGAAGCAAGTGCGGATGACGCAGAAGGACCTGTCGATACAGAGTGGCATCAGTGTTTTCACTATCAGCACCTTTGAGAATGGTTCTCAGACGGGTCTGACCCTGTCGACCTTACTGAAATTGTTGCGCGGGATTGGTTTTCTGGAGGAGATAGACAAGCTGCTTCCGGAGTTACCCGAGAGTCCCCGTGCGCAATTTTATGCGAAACACCGCAATAGCAGGAGCACATCCTAATGCATAACACTGTAGTCAGAGTCCGCATTTGGGGGCGTGAGGTAGGATTTCTTAGCTGGGACAACAAGCGAAATCGTGGTCTCTTTGAATACTCGCCAGAATTTCTGGCCAGTGGGCTGGATATCTCACCGCTGGCCATGCCGTTATCTGCCACTCTCTCCCATGGCAATCTCCCCTGGCAAGGGGAAAGCGACAAACTATACCAAGGCCTTCCTGCATTATTTGTGGATTCCTTGCCCGACAAATGGGGTGGGACACTCTTCCGTGAATGGCTTGTCGCAAACAAAATCCCTCTGAAAGAGATTACTCCCGTAGATCATCTCTCCTTCATCGGCACACGCGCAATGGGGGCCCTCACCTTCGAACCCGCTCTACCCCTCGGAATCGAAAATGCCTTCGTAGTGGACGTGGAAAAGCTCTACAATTTCTCCCAGGAGATTCTGTCTCACCAAAAGAATCTCCGCCTGGCGCCCACCGAATCAATTCTTTGGAAGAACTTGGTGAAAGTCAGTTCCTCACCAGGGGGGAAACATCCGAAGGCACTGGTGGCTCTGAATGACGCGGGGGAAGTCATGTCAGGCCAAACAGATGTCCCCGACGGATTTCGCCATTGCATCCTAAAATACGACTCCAGGGATGGTTATCCATACGCGAAGATGGAGTACATCTTCTATCGAATTGCCAATTTGGCAGGTATCCGCATGATGCCTTCTTTTCTCCGGCAATATGGAAAGGTCTCCCATTTTGTCACCGAACGTTTCGACCGCATCGGAAACCGCCGTATTCATCTCCAAAGCCTGGCAGCGCTGGATCCCTGCGCCTCCTGCTACGAGGATGCCATGCGTGTCCTCCGCATCCTACGCTGCCCTGCCGAGGACTTCCGACAACTGTTCCTCATCGCATGCTTTAATGTCATCTGCAAAAATGTGGACGACCATACAAAGAACCTGGCATTTCTAATGGATGAAAAAGGTTCCTGGCGACTGGCTCCCGCATACGATATGACCTTCGCCTGGGAGTTGGATGGCTTCTCCTGGAACAACACACACGAAATGGCCATTCATGGAAAACGAAATGCTATCTCAAAGGAAGATCTACTAAAACTGGCGATATCAGGTGACATTGAACAAGGAGAAAAAATCCTCGGACAAGTCGTAGAAGCCGCCGCCCATTTCCGGAAATTCGCCCAGGAAGAAGATTTGCCAAAAGAGTTCATCAACCGCGTGGAAGCAATCTTGCAGACACAGGAAGAATGACTTCCTTCACACCACCGACACATCTACCAAAAATCCCCGTGATTTCTCAAATAAAGATTACATTAAAGTAGTTTTCGAATTTCCCGTAGAACCCCATCATACCTATCAGGAGAACCACCATGCAGATTACCGACGACATCAAATACATTGGCGTAAACGACCACCAAGTCGACCTCTTTGAAGGGCAGTATGTAGTGCCCAATGGCATGTCATACAATTCCTACGCCGTGCTGGACGAGAAGACCGCCATCTTCGACACCGTGGACCAGCATTTCACCCACGAATGGCTGGACAACATCCACAGCGTCTTCGGGGACAAGGCTCCCGACTACCTGATCATCCAGCACATGGAGCCCGACCACGCCGCCAACATCGGCACTTTCATGGAGCTCTACAAGAGCACCACCATCGTCTCCTCCGCCAAGGCCTTCGCCATGATGAAGAATTTCTTCGGCACGGAATACGAAGACCGCCGCGTGGTCATCGCCGAAGGCAGCACCCTCTCCTTGGGCAAGCACACCCTGGCATTCGTGGCGGCGCCCATGGTCCACTGGCCCGAAGTCATGGTCACCTACGATACCTGCGACAAGGTCCTCTTCTCCGCCGACGGCTTCGGCAAATTCGGCGCACTGGATGCGAAGGAGCCCTGGGATGACGAATCACGTCGCTATTTCATTGGCATCGTGGGCAAATACGGCGCGCAGGTCCAGGCGTTGCTGAAGAAGGCCGCCACGCTGGACATCCAGAAGATCTGCCCCCTCCATGGCCCCGTGCTGACCGAGGATCTGGGGCACTACCTGAGCCTCTACGACACCTGGTCCTCCTACAAAGTGGAGAGCGAGGGCATTGTCATCGCATACACCTCCGTCTATGGACACACCCGCGTCGCGGTGGAGCAGCTGGCGGAGAAGCTGAAGGCCAAGGGCGCCCCCAAGGTGGTGGTCTACGACCTGGCGCGCTGTGACATGTCCGCCGCCGTGGCAGACGCCTTCCGCTATGGGAAGTTGGTGCTGGCCACCACTACCTACAATGCGGAAATCTTCCCCTTCATGCACACCTTCATCACACACCTGACCGAGCGTAATTTCCAGAACCGCACCGTGGCCTTCATCGAGAATGGCTCCTGGGCGGCCCAGGCGGCAAAGATCATGGGGAACATGTTCGCCAATTCCAAGAACCTCCGCATCGCCGAAAACATCGTCCACATCAAGTCCGCCCTGAACGACGAGAGCTGCAAGCAACTGGAGGCACTGGCTGAGGAACTCTGCCAGGACTACAAGAACATCCAGGACACCACCGCCGACAAGAACGACCTGAAGGCGCTCTTCAATATCGGATACGGACTCTACGTGGTCACCTCCAAGGACGGCAATCGTGACAACGGCCTCATCGTCAATACCGTCTCCCAGGTCACCAACACCCCCAACCGGATTGCGGTCACCATCAACAAACAGAACTACTCCCACCATGTCATCAAGCAGACTGGCGTCATGAATCTGAACTGCCTCTCCACCGACGCGCCATTCGAAATCTTCGAGCGCTTCGGCTTCCAGAGTGGCCGTACCGTGGACAAGTTCGCGGGCATGGAGCTGCACCGTTCCGGCAATGGGCTGGTCTTCCTCAGCAAATACATCAACTCCTTCATGTCCCTGAAGGTGGAGTCCTACGTTGACCTGGGCAGCCACGGAATGTTCATCTGCTCCATCGAGGAGGCCCGCGTCCTTTCCAACGTGGAGACCATGACCTACACCTACTACCAGAAGAACGTGAAACCCAAACCCCAGACCGAAGGCAAGAAGGGCTGGGTCTGCAAGGTCTGCGGTTACATCTTCGAAGGCGATGAACTCCCCGAGGACTTCGTCTGCCCCCTCTGCAAACACGGCGCGGTGGACTTCGAACCCATCGCATAGACTGCGCCCATGAAAGAAGCGCTGTTAGCCAACCTGGAGTGGTTTGAGCGTTCCGGCGTCATGCTCCCCGCAGATGGTCTGTGGGGAGTGGCGGAACGCGTGGCCGTAGCACAGGGAAATTCCGCCATCGAGAAGATGAAGCAGGCTTTCGTGGCCTGGACCGACCACGGCGACCACTGCATCATCGAACAACGACGGGCGGATTGCAATTTCCAAGCCGTATACCTCTTCCTGTTGGCTAGCCGCGTGCTGGACCAGAAAAAATACTACCACATCGGCGTCAATATCCTGGACTTCCTCTACTGCCGCAGCGGTCTCCTGGAACGCGGGGGCCGCAGCTATGTGGTCGGAAGCTGGAATTGGTCACATATCAAGCGATCTTCCGATGTGTGGTTCGACGACCAGTCCTGGTGCCTCTTCCTCCAACTCCTCATCGCACAGGAATTCCCCGAACTGGAACCCCGCTACGACCTGAAGAAGTGGGCGGTCACCCTGGGCAACGAAATGCTGGGTGCACTGGAGGAAATCCTGGCACGGGCAAAGAATCTCCCAGCGGGCGCACGCTGGGAAAACGCCACCTGGCTGGGACATATCGAAAAACCACACTGGGGCGCACTCCCGCAGATGGCACTGGCAAAATGCTATGAGGCCACGGGGGACCAGGATTACCTGGATTACGTCCGAAAATACCACGATTATCTCAAGACAACCGCGGACTCCTTCATCGTCAGCGAACAGGCCTACGCACTCATCGGCGAAATCTTCGCTTACAAATCCACGGGCGACCAGGAATACCTGGAACTGGCAAAACGCATCGGAAAAATGATTGCCGACAAGATGGACGCCACGGGAAACATCCCCGCAGAACACGACGAAGCACCCATGGGGCCGCATCTGGTGGATACCATCTATACCGTCAACTGGGCACTAGTCGGACTCCAGGAACTCTCTCAATTCTGCCCCGAATTCCAAACCCCATTCCAGAAACTCCTGGAGCTGGTACTGAAAATCCAGGACAAATCACCACTGCCACAATATCATGGATGCTGGCGCGGCATGTTCGACCTGCACGCCAACGACTGGGGCGGCGGGGACTGCTACGAAGGCGGCGCAGGAAGCATCTACACCGGCTGGACAAACGCCCCTATCGCCATCGTCCTGGCCAAGGAAATTCTTTCTTCCGAAAAAGAGGCAAAATAATCAAAGTGTCTCGGGTTTTTCTTGTGGAAAAATTTGAGAAAGGGATTATCTTAAGCAAGTTTTCCGTCTGGATGCCGTGTGGTGTCCGAGTATGTCAATTTTCAACATGGCCCCAAGGGGGTGAGTAAACATGCCAGAAGTCAAGCTCCGCAAAGGTGAACCCATCGAGCGCGCAATCCGTCATCTCCGTAAGAAGATGGACAAAGAGAACGTCATGGACGAGTACAAGTCCCGCCAGGCTTACATTCCCCCCTGCGAGGCGCGTCGTCGCGCAGCCGGTATCATCCGGTAGTTTTCTCTCCTGTTGAGAAAGCCTCTTCGAAAGCGAACAGAAAAAAAAACTCTGTTCGCTTTTTTTATTACCCGAACGACCTATGCCTACAAAACCTGCTTTTGACAATCAGAAATACCTGGATGCCCAGAAGGCGTCCATCCTCCAGCGCGTCTCTTCTGGGGAGGGTCGCGTCTATTTGGAATTTGGTGGCAAGTTGATGGGGGATTTGCACGCCGCCCGTGTCCTTCCCGGGTATAATCCCGACGTGAAGGTCCAGCTATTGAAAAGCCTTTCTGCCGAAGCGGACATCATCGTCTGCATCTACGCCGAAGACATCGAGCGCAAGCGCATCCGCGCGGATTTCGGCATCACTTACGACAACGCGGCCATGAAGCTCATCGACGACCTGCACTGCCTGGGCGTGGATGTCACTGCGGTTGTGATTACGCGCTACACTGGACAGCCCGCGGTACAGGCCTTCAAGAAGCGCCTGGAGCGCCATGGCATCCAGACCTTCCTCCACGGAAACCTGGATGGCTATCCCAACCAGATTGACCGCATTGCCAGCGCGGAAGGACTGGGCTCCCTCCGCTACGTCCCCGTCACACGCCCATTGGTGGTGGTCACGGGTCCTGGTCCCAATTCCGGTAAGATGGCCACCTGCCTGAGCCAGATCTACCACGAATTCCAGCAGGGTCGCAAAGCCCGCTACGCGAAATTCGAGAGCTTCCCCGTCTGGAATCTCCCCCTGAGCCATCCCGTGAACATCGCCTACGAAAGCGCCACCGCAGACCTGCTGGACAACAACGCCATGGACCACTTCCACTACGAGGCATACGGCGTCCCCGCAGTGAACTACAACCGGGACCTCCAGACTTTCCCACTGCTCCGGGCGCTGTTGACCCGCATTACGGGTTCCGAAGAAGGCTACAAGTCCCCCACCGACATGGGCGTCAACTGCATGGCCGCTGGCATCGTGGATGACAACGTAGTCCGTCGTGCCGCCAACATGGAAATCATTCGCCGTTACTTCAAGTATGTGGCGGAGAATGAGTTGGGCCGTTGTGCGGAAGCCACTGTGGACCGCGCGGAAGAGCTGGTCCAGAAGGCGGGTCTCCAACCCACCGACCGCCCCGTGGTCTCCATGGCCCGCCAGACCGCCAAGGAATGCGAATTGGATGGCGAGGGCGATGACGGCATCTACTGCGGCGCGGCAATCCAACTGCCCGACGGCTTCATTGCCACAGGCAAGAATTCCAGCCTGATGCACTCCGCTGTGGCCATGGTCCTCAATGCCGCAAAACACCTGGCTGGCATCGACAGCAGGAAGCTGCTCCTGCGGCCCGACATCCTTTCCAAGGTGGCCGTCTTCAAGAATGGCCTCCATAGCACCAAGCGCGCCAGCCTGAACCTCTCCGAGGCGCTGATTGTGCTGACGGTCTCCAGCGCCACCGACGAAGATGCCCAGAAGGCACTGGATGCACTGAAGAAGCTGAACCAGTGCGATGTGCATCTCTCACACATGCCCGGGCACGGCGACGAACAAGGCCTCCGCTATCTCGGATGCTCCTATACCTACGACCCACTTCCCCCCACGAAAAAACTCTTCCCCTGATATCACCGAATGGACGAACTCCACACAGAGCCCCTGAAAAAGCCCCGCAAGCGCCGCTTCAATGGCGACCAGGCGCAGGACGAACAGGGACAGCTGGTGGAGTACGAACACGGCTATCTGCGCCACCAGCTCAAGAAAGAACGCGGCGTAGTCCCCGTCAAGCGACCCAAGAAGCCACTATTTGAGCCACAGGTCGTCTCCGATTGCGGTATCGAGTTGCTCTATGTCCTGGAACTGGGGACCATCCCCGCCAGCATCACTGCGGATATCCTCCTGGAAATCTGGTGGCGTCCCGAAGGCAAACCAGGGCCTCTGCAGCCACTTGTCCTATCCAGCGACACCACCGTCCCCACCCTGCCCGACCAGGCGCTCCTGAAATTTCTGGCGCCCATGAAAGAGGTGGCCCCTGGCACCCGCGGAAACCGCTTCGCTGTGCCCCACGACAAACAGAAACAACTCTGCGAATTGCTAGGAGACGCGTCGCAACTGCGCTGGAGCGCACGCCAGAGCGAAAGCACCTGGCGACTCCACAAGTTGTCGTATGCGGGAAAGTGCTCCTGGTTCGCCAAATGGGAACACGGCGACCAAGGCCGGCGTCCCAATATCTGGCTAGCATCCTTCCAGGGGGACTATCCCATTGACACCTGGCAGGCATTCTCCACCGCAGGATGGGTCATCGCGGGAGACGCCCTGCATCTCATCCAAGTTAAGAACGCCGCAGCGTCCCTGGCGCAGATGACAGGCAAGCCCACCCCCTGGATGAACAACCGCCAGGCACAGGACTTCGGGGAACTGCTGGCATTGGACGGCGGCGCGGACCTCTCACAGATGGGCGATTTCGAACGCTGCGAGACGGTCACCGTGGAACCCCGCGGCAATCTCTATGTCACCACCGCACGATATAAGCACCTGGGACAGGAACAGCTCCAATGCAAGCTCTCCTTCGATTACGATGGCGCTATCTGCGACGAAAATGATACCGCCGAACGTCTGGCGGGACAGCAGCAGGTCTTTCTGCGTTCCAAGGAGGCCGAGACACGCCTCAAAGAACAGCTCCTGCAACTAGGCTTCCGGAATGTCACACGACAGGGCGGCGACGAAGACCCAGGCTGGAAACTCCTGCCGTCGCAACTGGATGGCGCAGTCCAGACACTGGTCCTCATGGGATGGGAAATCACCGCGGAGGGCAAGACCTACCGCCGTCCCGCAGAAAAATCCTTCGGCATCGCCGCCAGCGGCATCGACTGGCTCGAGCTGAATGCATTTGTGGATTTCGGAAATGGGCTGACTCTGGAACTGCCGGAGCTCCTTCAGGCCGCAAAGAAAGGCGCCAAATCCGTGCGGCTGGATGACGGCACCTACGGCATCCTCCCACAGGAGTGGCTGGAGAAATTCACCGCGCTGGTGGAAATCGGCCAATCCGATGATGCGAAAGTCCGTTTCCGCCAACAGCAGGCCACCATCCTTCAAGCGCTGCTGGAGGACCAACTCAAGGACTTGGACGGCAAATACGGCGCCGTGCTCACAAAATTGCGTGACCGCCAGAAGCAACCGCCTGTGGAAGTCGCCCCGCCCAACTGGTTCACCGCCCAACTACGCCCCTACCAGCGACAGGCACTTTCCTGGCTCACCGACCTGGAACACCAGGGACTCTCGGGGATCCTGGCGGACGACATGGGCCTGGGAAAGACCGTCCAAGTCCTGGCATTGCTTTCCCGTCGCCACGAAGACCGCCCCGCCTCCCCATCCCTGGTGGTGATGCCCAGTTCACTGATTTTCAATTGGCACGCCGAAGCCCAGCGCTTTGCGCCGGAACTCAAATTGGGACTTTACTACGGCGCGGGACGAAAGGCAACTCCCGACTGGTTCGCCCAATACGACGTGGTCTTTACTACCTACGGGACTCTCAGACAGGACTTTGTGCAATTAGCGGGCATTCCCTTCGATTATGTCATTCTGGACGAATCACAGGCAATCAAAAATGCCGACAGCGCCACCGCAAAGGCCACCCGTGCTCTCCACGCAAGCCATCGCCTTGCCATGACGGGCACCCCCATCGAGAACCACCTGGCGGAACTCTTCAGCCAGCTGTGCTTCCTGAATCCAGGACTCTTCAGCCAGCGTTTCACTGAGGCACTGGGCAAGGAAAACACCATCCTCCACGACGCCGAAACCGCCAACCGCCTCCGCAAAGCCGTGGCGCCCTTCATTCTGCGACGTCGCAAGGAGCAAGTCGCCCCCGAACTGCCTTCCAAGACCGAGCAGATCCTCTGGTGCGAACTGGATCCCGTCCAGCGCTTCCACTACGACCAACTTCGGGATTTCTACCGTAAGGAACTCTCACAGACTACCACTGCGGGAACCATCAATATGCTGGCGGCGCTATTGCGTCTGCGTCAGGCCGCCTGCCATGCGGGGCTAGTCAATGAATCCTGCCGTGGCAACGCCGCCGCAAAGCTCACCATCCTGAATGAGATGCTCCCGGGGTTGTTGGAGGCGGGCCACAAAGCCCTCATCTTCTCACAATTCACCACACTCCTGCAGCTGGTCGCCAGGGAACTGGAGAAGCTGGGTATCCAATACTGCTACCTGGATGGACAGACCAAAGACCGGGGCGAAGTGGTCAAGGAATTCCAGGAAAATGACGCCAAGGGCGTCTTCCTCATCAGCCTCAAGGCGGGTGGCGTGGGCCTCAACCTCACTGCCGCGGATTATGTCTTCCTATTGGATCCCTGGTGGAATCCCGCCGCGGAAGCACAGGCAATCGACCGGACATATCGCATTGGACAAACCCGCCCTGTCATGGCATATCGCATGATCGCCACGGACACCGTGGAAGAAAAAGTCCTCCAGATGCAACGCAAAAAGCAGCGCATCGCCACCACCGCACTGGGAAAGACCCCAGATGCCGACACCGCCCTGGAACTCCCCCCTACCCTCACCCCCGACGAACTCCAGGAACTACTCTGATATTTGGGTGTGTACCGACGGCGTCCCCGCCGTCGAGGGTGTGTACCGACGGCGTCCCCGCCGTCGCCCAGAACAGGGGTGCTCGGTTGAAAAATGCAAATTCAACTGCAAAAGTCAATCGACTTTTGCAAGAAATTTTCGCAAAAGTCGATTGACTGGGCGCCCCCCCCCCGACCGTAATGCAGGGCGGCGCCCGTCCCCCGTGTGTACCGACGGCGTCCCCGCCGTCGAGGGAGTGTACCGACGGCGTCCCCGCCGTCGAAATCGTGTGTACCGACGGCGTCCCCGCCGTCGAGGGAGTGTACCGACGGCGTCCCCGCCGTCGAAGAAAGGGCGGCGCCCGTCCCCCGTGTGTACCGACGGCGTCCCCGCCGTCGGTACACCCTAGACGGCCCCCGTCCTTTTCCCGACTTTCGACACCTATCGTCCTTTGACCCAATATGCTGCGCCGGGGACAAGACTCTGCACACGCCTATATCCCTCGGTGGGCTTCCACTCCAT
Source organism: Lentisphaeria bacterium UBA1724 (assembly GCA_002315885.1). GTDB lineage: Bacteria > Verrucomicrobiota > Lentisphaeria > Oligosphaerales > Oligosphaeraceae > UBA1724. The sequence goes on along the minus strand of DCIO01000131.1, from coordinate 3,769 downwards.
AATGTCCTCCACATTGGCAGGCATCTCCTTGGTTGATACAGCCTTTACCGCACCAATCATCTGCCACCCAGGAACCACCTCCAACTGCCAATTTTCTACAGCTAATCCTTTCAGCATCAACTCCTGCGTATCCGTATGCAGATTGTAGAACCACAACCCGCGTCCAGGGAGAATATCCTTCGAAGTCGCTGAAGAAAAGTTCTCGTTGACCAGTATCCTGGGAGAATATTCCATCAGGGCCGTAATGGATTCCTTCGTGAGCTTCAGTGTCGGAGAAACTAAATTCCAGCCTGGCTCCAGTTCCAAGGTGACATACTTCCAGTCGGGTTCCACATAGACCACATTCCATGCCACGGGACGCGTGTCACCCACAACCGTCCCCGCCACCACATCCAGCGTCTCTTCCAAATCCTGCGTCGTCCCTTCCGACTGACTCCAGTATTTCAGGGAAAGCCCCTTCGTCTGACCATCGGAAGCCACCTGCAGAAGATAGACAGAACAACCGTATTGGGCACTCATATACGCATCAGGCACCCCCACGCCACGACAGACACCATTGTCATCAAAGGCCGCCACCATGGAGTCTGGCTCGTCCGCAAATTCGTCCGTGACAAGCAGCACGGTTCCAAAGACAGTCATGGGCAGAGAAGAGCCTTCAGGCATGTTCCAGCCGTCGGGCCCCTGGAACCCCAGTGGCGCGTAGGAAACCGTCAGCACCACGTCCTTTGCGGGCATGGTGAAATTCTGAATCGGTGCCGTGGCATCGGCAAGCACCACTCCGTTTGCCGTCCAGCGCAGGAAGCGATACCCCGCAGGCGTTGTGGGGATGCACACGCGGATGGCATCCCCTGCGCAATACCCCGCCGTCTGCTTGCCATTGACCGTCAGGCGGTAGCTTCCCGTGGGTATCGTTCCCGTCAAAGTAAACATCTTCGGGGATACCGCCGTACCGTATGCAGTATCCTGTGCGAAATCCACCTTTTCCTGGATGTTCTGAATGTTCCCCGTATCGGCATCCCAGAATCGGAGGCACAGGCCCGTTTCCGTTGCATTGTCGCTCATGACCTGTCCGCCATAGACCTGCGTATTCCACTTGGTAGTCCGCAGTGTGGCAATACCACGGCAATTCCCCTGTCCATCGAAAATCCCGATTACGCTCCCTGGGGCAGTCTGTTTTTCGCCAGATTGATTCTTGACTTCAGCCTCCAATGTCATGGAGAAGGCATATCCCTCGGGAGGCGCCCAGGGACCACTGACGCCCACTTCCGAACCGCCCGAACGAGTTTCCCACGCAACATCCGCCATGCCACGCGTCTGATTCCGCGACACGGAAAGAATCCCCGCCCTAGCGACTTTCAACTTGTAGCCCCTTCCCGCCACCATATTCTCAAGCGCTCCATCCCAGCCAGTCCAGCCCTCAAAGTCATAGTAGTCCGCAAAGTCACTGCCCCCATGGCCCTTTAACTGGTCGCCATCGGAAAATCCATTGCTGTGGACTAACGCCTCCCTATCAATGGATGAGGCATCTGTGAAACACCCAATCCAATTCCAGCCCTTGGACAAAGTGATGTCGTTGTCTGCCTCCAGTAAATCCCCGCGAATTTTCACCGTGGTTGTGCCGGAATTGTTTCGATAGAAGGCATACATCCGTCCTGCCACGATGGGAATTTCAGGCTCCCAGCAACCGTATTTAGAGTAATACGTACTGAAGCAATCACTGGTCTTGATCTGATCGCCGTCAGAAGGCGCGTATTCCCGCAGGACATAAGTGATATCCGCGTTGGGAGACAAATTCACCGACACCCAGTTCCAGCCTTTCGCCAGCGTCCAGGTCAGATAATTCGGATACATGAAGGACGAATACAGCTTCACGTCATTGTCGGGCATGGAAAAAATCAAGGGATTGCTGGTTTTCTGCTGTTGTGTCAAACTGATTCCCTCCGTCGTCCACACGTCAAATACCTTCCGACGAGGGACTGCCGCAGCCATGGTCACAGCCTGACTCACATCGAACCACCCCTTGTCCACACCGTCCAGGAATACATGATGCGCCGCACGGATTTCCTTTGGAGAACGCGCAGTTCCCCAGGTGCTATCCTGGACGAAGTCCAGCGTCTCAACAGCGGTTGAGATTGTGTTTGTCGCTGCGTTCCAGACCTTGATGGTCCATCCCTTCTCGGAACTCTCGTTGCTGAATACCTGCCCCTGGAAAACCCACGCACCCCAGGCTGTCGGACGCAGAAGCGCAGTGCCACGGCATTTGCCATTACCATCGAAAAAGCCCACGATGCTCCCAGGCTCATCCATCTTCATTCCGTCCGCACGAAGAACCACCAGAGACACCGACATACTGTTCTGCATGTCGGTGGGAGCCGACCACGGCTGCGAATAATAAAAACGGTATTGGGTTCCTGTATTGAAAATTGAACCAGCCCCCGAAATGGTATATGTTGTTTGCGCGACCGTGTTCTTTCCATTGTGGTCCGTGTCACCGCCAACGTTATCATCTGCCAGTGCAGTGAAAACCGCGCCATCCGCTTGTAAAGTTCCTTCCACAATGATTCCCGTCCTAGTACAGAATTTCACGATTGCACCACTGGCAATCGTCAAGCGACGCCCCTGTGGGATGCGAACCCACCCTCGGACGACATGGAGCTTTGATGCCGGCCAGCTCTCGTCCACATTAAGCACGCCATCGTGTATGATCGTATCATCGCTGTTGAGGGACAACACCTTCGGGGTCGCGCTCTCCCCCGCAACGGACAGGGTATGCCAGCCGTCCTCTACCGACACGCTGTCCCAACGGGGATTCCCCACAGACCAGCCAGACGCAACAGAGCCATCTACCTTCGGCAAGGCAGATGGCACACCAGAGGACGGGGAGAGATAGACCGCCCCCCCCGTCACAACACAGGTCTCACGCAAGTCAATGAAAATGGAATTGCTGTCCGCGGCAAATATGGACAACGCGCCCCACATCCACATCACCCCGCATAAAACACAAATTACATTCCTGATTCTGTCCATTGACTCTTTTCCCTTCTATTTTGAGTTGATCTATTTTCTATAACCGAGTATTTTCGCGATTGTCCGGAAAAACTCCCCATCGTCGCCTTCGCAATCACGTGCTACCAACGCCGATGGGGCTCTGGGGCTATTCGTCCCGGGAGTTTTCTCTCGGGAGCAGGAGAACTGGCGGTTCCACGACGATTCAAGCCATGGAGCTATGGGGCAGACAGACAACGCGGAACCCGTTGTTGTTGTTGTCGTTGGACGGGTTGTTGTTGTTGCGGTTAGCCGACCGGTAGTTCTGCGGGTTGTTGTTGTTCCAGCTGCCGCCGCGTATCACCCGGTTGGAGCCCTTGCGCCAATTCACCAATGGAAAAGTTTGAAATCGTAGTCCTGAGGCGGACGGTATCCGCATGCCTGGCAAATCTTGGTTGCCCATATCGGGGATCGCTATGCTGAAAAATTGGTAGGGCATGAAAAATTCCCCGCGGACCATCGTTTCGTCTTCGCTCACCGCCTCGCTCGCGGCTCCGCCGCGCCCGCACGCTACCGCTTGCGGGACGCAACGGCGATGAACTCGACGAAAACTCGGCCCGCGAAAAAACTGGCTCCGCTACTGGAAGCGCCATGGAACTAGGGCAGACAGACAACGCGGAAGCCGTAGGGGTAGCTGAGGTTGGACGGGTAGCCGCTGATGCGGTTAGCCGACCGGCAGCCCTGCGGGTAGCCGCCGTCCCAGCTGCCGCCCCGAATCACCCGG
>DCIO01000114.1:48020-48146 GCA_002315885.1 Lentisphaeria bacterium UBA1724 | reverse complement strand
GTGAATTCTATTTCAAATCCGTGCGCTTTTTTCTTTAATCCATCTTCTTGAAATTTAGTTAGTTGCAAACGAGATTTTTTGCTATCAACCGGACACTAGTGAGAAGCTCTAGAGGCTCTAGCTAGA
>DCIO01000114.1:20684-47935 GCA_002315885.1 Lentisphaeria bacterium UBA1724 | reverse complement strand
AAGCTCTAGCTAGAAAGTCTAGAAATTCTAGACGCGCGTACGCGCGAATGAAGGCTAGAAAGGCTAGAAGATCTTGTGCTATAAAGCACGCCGTCCCCTCTCCACACACACTTGTTCCCCAACAAATTCTGTGTCTTTTCAAAAGCGCATTTTCCGCGGCTTTCGCGTATTCCGCGGTTTTCCCCCCTTATTTGTGTCGTTATTCCGTGATAAAGACAATCATGGTGAATTCCGTTTCGGGCGGGGTGTTCTTTTCCCAGTTTCTGCGATAACGGAAAGTCAGGTTTGCCGTGCCGCTTCGTTTCGTCTCGAAGGTAAAGACCTTGGTTCCTCCCGCGCCACAGAGCATAGGCGGGCGCTCATCTTTCGGGGGCTTTCCATCGGGGCCATGGTGTGGCGGGGGCGGGGGCTGCGCGGCGATAAAATCCGTCTTCTTGACTTCAATGCACTGCGGGTTGTCAATTTCCACCTCCCATTGGTACCCCGTGGTGGGATTTTCCGTCAGGGGGACATAGAAGCACTCGTCGTCATCCAGTGCAATGGAAAGAACCATATCATTTTGGACATGGATGGGCGTGTAGCGCTCCGCCCGGCCCTTGTCCTTCAGGAAATCCTTGAATTTTCCTGCAAAGAGCATGGTGGTGGAGAGGAGGAACAGCAGTGCCAGATAGCGTAGTTTCATGGGATGTCTCCTATTTTTCTGGGTGAGTAAGAATGACGAAAGGTGTTCTGTCTCTTTGACAGAATATACCTTGCGGAGTTCCTTTTCTGGAAAAAAGCCGCATTTCTTTGAAATATTTCCGAAAAAAGCCTCCTTTTCCTCCGCAGAAACTGGAAAAAGCCTTAAAATATGCAAGTAGTACTAAAAATTAGAAAACAGGAGCGTTTTTTCTATGTCGAAACCCTATTTCAGCAGAATTCTTTTGAAGATCAGCGGCGAAGCCCTAGGCGGCGACCATGGTGGATTGGAGCCAGAAGCCATCAAGAAGGTGGTGATGGAACTGATTCAAGAGGCCGTGAATTCCGGGACCCAAGTCGCGGTAATCATCGGCGCGGGCAATCTCTTCCGTGGCTTGGCGGGTAGCAAGCAAGGCATGGAGCGCGTGGGCGCCGACTACATCGGCATGCTCGCCACCTGCATGAACGCCCTGGCCATGCGGGGCGCCCTGAAGGAGGCGGGCATCCCCGCGGAAATCCAGTCCGCATTGCCGATTGCGGGGGTGTTGCCGCCCTTCGACTACCGTGAGGCCGATCGGATGCTCTCTCAGGGAACCGTGGTGCTTTTCTCCGCAGGAACAGGTCATCCCTATTTCTCCACGGATACCACGGCGGCTCTGCGCGCATTGGAAGTTCATGCCGAGGCGGTCTTCAAGGCTACCAAGGTGGATGGCATCTACAGCGCAGATCCCTTCAAGGACCCCACCGCCACACGCTACGAAAAACTCACCTACGACCAAGCATTGGCACAGCACCTGAAGGTGATGGATTCCAACGCATTCGCGCTCTGTCAGGACAACAATCTGCCTACGGTGGTCTTCAAGGCCGATACCAAGGGCGTCATTACCGAAATTCTCTCTGGCGACTTCCGACACGGCACACTGGTTACCGTGAAATAGGCCGCAACATCTTTGTTCCATCATCCAACATCATTCCCCCCGTAACACAGGAGAAAATACACAATGCCTACCGCAGCAGAAATTCAAGAAAACAGCAAGCGTCTCATGACGAATACCGTCGAAGCACTGAAGAAGCGTTTTGACACGGTCCGTACTGGCAAGGCCTCTCCCGCCCTGGTGGACGGCATCATGGTTGACTACTACGGTGCACAGACCCGCCTGAAGGACATCGCGGCAATCAGCGCTCCCGAACCCCGCCTGCTGAAGATCCAGCCCTGGGATGTCAATGCCCTGAATGCAATTCAGAAGGCAATCCAGACCAGCAGCCTGGGCATCACCCCCCTCACCGACGGCAAGACCATCCGTCTGCCCATCCCCGAACTCTCCGAAGAGCGCCGTAACGAGATGACCAAGCAGGTGAAGAAATTCGCGGAAGAGGCCCGTGTGGAAATTCGCAATGCCCGTCGTGACGCCAACGAGGCGATCAAGGAAGCGAAGAAGAAGTCCGAGATTACCGAAGACGAGCAGAAGAGCGAGACCGAGAAGATCCAGAAACTCACCGACCAGATGATTGAGAAGGTGGATGGCGTTCTGGCTGACAAGCAGAAAGAGTTGATGGAAGTGTAATTTCCGCGTCTTTTTCTGGGACCGTGGCTGGCGGTGGTATCGGCTGCCAGTCACGGCGTTCTTCTCGTTGGGTGGTTATTGGTTTTGTGACTGTTTGGGAATCTTATTATATGCTCCGACATATTTCTTTCATTTTGGTTCTGTCTCTCCTGCTGGGATGTGGGTTTGCGGTGAATGGGCAGAGCATTGGCAAGGTGGTGAAGATTGCCCAGGGCAATCCTTCTTTGGCGATTGTCAAGTATATGGGTGAGCCCGAGTCCCGCAACGTTTTGGAGACGATGCTACGCCGTTGCGACTGGTTCCAGGTGCAGAAGGATGGCCAGGGTGGTCGGGCGCAAGTGGAGCTCTCCGTGGGGGCAAGTTCCTTCGCCTACTCCGTTGATATCTCGGTGGAGGGCGCATCGATTTCGAATTTCCGCGTGGAAGGCCGTGGTTCGGATTGGAATGACGCGGCAGCAAAGGTAGTGGATGACATCCTGAAGAAGCTCTTCGGCATCCCTGCCCTGTGTTCTCGTCCAATTGCATTCACTCTGACGGACACGAAGAGCGGAAAGAAGGAAATTTATTCTTGCCGCATCGATGGCAGTGGCATGACCCGCCGAACTCACAACAACGCGATATCCACGGAAGTCTCCTGGGGACACGCGGGGGCATTCGTCTATACCCTGAATGCGAACAACGCACTGGGAATTGTCCTGGTGGATGTAGCCAACAATCGCCAGCGCACAATCTCCAAGGCACCGGGACTGAATTCCTCTGCGGCATTGTCTTCAAGCGGTCAATTTGTGGCATTGCCCATGTCTTTGGGAAAGCAGGTGGATCTATACATCCGCGATTTGTCAAAGAAGGACGCCCCTGCCCGGTTGACCCAGGACCGCTATGTGGAGTCTTCTCCTGTCTTCAGTCCCGATGGCAGCCAGATTTGCTATGTCTCGGACAAGAGCGGTCGTCCACAACTCTATATCATCTCCGTTTCTGGTGGCGACTCACGGCGGTTGACTCACGGTGCCAACGAGAGCGTCTCTCCCGACTGGTCACCCCGTGCCAAGAAAATCTGCTATTCCACCCGTATCAATGGACAGTATGTCATCGCGGTTTTGGCTCCCGCAGGGGACGCCGAACCCGAAATCATTACTGAGGCGGCGGGTGATTGGGAGGCACCCAGCTGGGCTCCAGATGGACGGCATATCATCTGTACCCGCGCCACAGGCGGTAAACAGGATTTATATCTAATTGATACCCAGTTCCACACATTCCAGGGGCTGACGCAGGGAGCGAAGGTGTCTCTTCCTGCCTGGGCACCGGCAAGATGATATCAAGGAGGTCAAGGCGGATGGTTGAAAAGGTCGTCGTGGTGCAAAACGAAAGGGGAATCCATGTGCGCCCCTGCTCAATCATCGCCCAGGCCATGAAGGGCTTCGCAGGAAAGGCCTTTGTGGTTCCTTCCAATGGGCGCCAGGAACAAATTACCACTATGCCCATCTCACTGATGGGGTTGGCACTCCGAAAGGGCGCCGTGATAACGATACGCGTTGAAGGCGAAGGCGCAGAACAGAAACTCCAGCAACTCGCCGAATTATTCGAGAAAGAATATGATTTTTCATAAGTGCTGCGTTCCCTTCTTAAGAGGGTAGGTATTTTGTCCTCGGATGGGAGCAGTGAACACAGCCACGGGTAAATCCCGGGGCAGGAGGGGTTTTCGTTTTTCGGCCCCAAGAGGGAGCCGTGAATACGTCAATTATCTACCCTCTTGTGGAACATAGAATAACAAAATGGCGGAGAGAGTGGGATTCGAACCCACGGGAGATTGCTCCCCGGCGGTTTTCAAGACCGCTGCCATAGACCACTCAGCCATCTCTCCGTTTGAATATATTCGCCTTTTTTTCGGCGTATGCTTAATATGATTTCTGGAAAGAGAATTTCAAGGAGAAATTACGCAGAGGTTTATGACTTTAGGAAAGTTATGCCGTTTGGTTGCTTTGTATAACTTGTGTGGATTGTATATGTATTTCACGCACAAGGGGATATTTTCGTTTGCGAAGAGAAAATAGGGCAAATAGAATACCCCTGTCGTCCCAGAATAATCGAGACGATGTAAGACCTCATCCACAAAATAGGAGCAAAGAAAACCTATGCCGAGAAAGAAATCTGAACGTTCTCCCCTGGACCAGCGTGTCGTATTGACCATGCGGAAGAAGACGAACAAGTCGTTGAAAGAACAACTGGCGGAAACGAAGCCCACGGAGATGAGTCCCCAGGAAAAGGACATGCTGTGCATATTGCTGCCAGAGACACCGGCACTTTCCTTCCCTACCCGTGAATTGGAGATGGCATACGGTCCCAACGCCACGGAATACGTCATCCCCGATGAAAAGCGCGAGGAAGTCCTGAAAGCCCTCTTCCCCTTCGAAACCTGCCCCGGTCTGGAAGACACCCTCTTTGACATCCATGAACGGAAATATTTCAAGACGAAAGAATACCGCGTCATCCGAGAACGGAATCGAAATATGCTAGTGAGCCCGTACTTCCCGAGCAGCGGTGGCATGGTCGTCGACTGGTTGCCCGATGAGGCCACGGACACCTTCGTCCAGAAGATCGACGCATAAAGGCCGTCGTCCCGACCGGGAAGGAGCTCCATATTCAGCCCCTTCCCGGTCGGGGATGTTAATCTCCTGCGCGCACTTCGTCCCACCCGCATGGCAGCGTTCGGCAAGAAAGACCGTATGCTTCCTGCCCTACAATATTCCGAACCTCCCGCGACAACGACTCCCACCTATTGGACATCGTGTTTGGATTATTTGTATCTTATGACAAATAATGTATATGGATAGAAAATTCTCATTTTGGGTTTACATTGAGGGAGTTTTCCATTCTATCACGAAAATAATACCGCTCTTTGACACCCTACCCCGACCATGTCCAGGACTCGAAACAACACACTCGTTCTCCTTATCGCAACACTATTTGTGTTGATTGCCACCTCCTGCGTCACCAGTCGGACAGGGAATTGTCAACCCGATGCGCCGAAAACCACCGCATCGCTATTGCAGCCCATTGACGACCCGCTAGAACCCATCAACCGCGTTGTCCAGGACATCAACTATGGTCTGGAAGTAGGCGTCGTCCACCCCATTGCACAAATCTATCGTTTTGTGACGCCGGAATTTCTGCGCAAAGGCATCGCGCATTTTGGCGAGAACCTCTATTTTCCGCTGTATGCCGTGAACCACCTTCTGCAGGGAGAACCGGGCTTTGCCTGGCATGACACCAAGCGCTTTGTCATTAACACCACCGCAGGCGGATTGGGCTTCTGGGACAACGCGGCCAAGTGGGGCATGCCCGCCATGGACACGGATTTCCAGGACACCTTCGCCAAGTGGGGCATGGGCGAGGGGTGCTACGTCAACCTTCCCTTGCTGGGACCTGGCAGTCTCCGTGATACTGCGGGGCAGCTGGCCAATCTGCCATTCCTTCTGCACCGCTATTTCGTATCGGAAGGATGCAACATCGCCCTCACCGGCACCCTCTTGACCAACAAGACTGCCATCGAAGAACCCAGGCTCTATTCCACCTTCCTGACCCAGCCGAACGACTACGAGCTCTTCAAGGCATTTAGCTGCATCGCCATGAACCGCGAAATCCGCTTCAAGGATGTGGAAATGCTGGAAAATCCCGAGCCCGACGACACCTACGGCGCATTGGCATTGAAGCCCAAAGATGACGCCTTCATCTACCAGAGCCGCCAGCGGAAGGTCAAGCTGGCCGACGGCAGCGTCGTCCCCTACACCTGCTATCCCACCCGTGGCGGCGCCAAGAAGCTTGTGGTTATCCTCCCTGGCATCGGCACCCACCGCCAATCCCAGGAAATCGCCGCCTTCGCGGAGCTCTTCCGTTCCCAGGATTGCGACACCCTCATCGTCTCCTCCACCTTCCTGCCGGACTATTTCGAGAAGCTCGCCACGGACACCCCGCCTGGCTTCCTACCCGAAGACGTGAAGACCCTCTCACAAGTCCTCCAGGCCGCCATCTCGGACTACCGCAAGCATTATGATGTGCCCGCAGAACAGCCCTGCGTCCTCTTCGGATACTCCCTAGGCGCCCTCAATACTCTTCATCTGCTGGCATACCAGAAGCAAGGCGGCGCCCCCGAGCTCTCCTTCGAACGCGTCCTGACTCTCAACCCGCCTCGCAATCCCCTGGCGGCACTGCGTTCCACCGACGAACTCTTCGACATCCCCGAGAGCTGGCCCGCGGAGACACGTGACGAGCACCTGGATTCCCTGGTCAATCGCCTGGGGCGTTGGCTGATGCCCATGCCTGGCGAAGAAGCCAGCCCCATTCCCCCTCTGACTCACGAGGAATCCATGTTCCTCCTGGGCATCTACATGCGTCTTGACCTGGTCAACACCACCCTGGCATTGGAAAAACGCACCCCCACGGGCATCTTCCAGAATGACCCCCAGGCGTATTTCCACAGAAACGCGCTCTTTGCGGAAGCCATCGGTTTCTCCTTCCAAGACTACCTGGAAAAACTCCTTCTGCCCTGGTATCAGAAACACGGCTACGACCTCAACTCCGTCGAAGATATGGCAAAACTCGGTCAACTGGACGCCATCGCCGATGAGCTATCAGGCATCGACAACCTCTTCGTCTTCCAAAACAAAAACGACTTCCTCATCAAAGCCGAGGACGCCGATTGGTATACCCAGACCTTCGGTAACCGCTGCATGCTCTTCGACCGCGGCGGACACCTGGGAGCCATGGCACGCGAAGACTACCAGCATGCAATCGTGAATACCTTGCTCCAATAACCTTTTGACAGAGAACCATGTTCAGCACTGTTGAAGAACTCATCCAGGACCTCCGCCAGGGAAAGATGATCATCATCACCGACGACGAAGGCCGCGAAAACGAGGGCGATGTGGTGGCCGCCGCCGAGTCCATTACCCCCGAAATCGTGAATTTCATGGTGACCAACGCCCGGGGATTGCTCTGCGCACCCATCACCCGAGAGCGTGCCTTGGAACTGGGCTTGAATGAAATGACCCGCAATACGGATCCCCTAGGCACCTGCTTTACAGTCTCCGTGGATGCCTCCGAAGGCACCACCACGGGCATCAGCGCATTCGACCGCGCCAAGACCATCCGCGCGCTGGCGGATCCCACGAAATTGGCGGATGCCTTCCATGCCCCAGGCCATATGTTCCCGCTCATGGGACGACCCGGCGGCGTGCTGGTCCGTGCCGGACATACGGAGGCATCTCTGGATCTCATGCATCTGGCGGGTCTCACTCCCGCCGCCGCCATCTGTGAAATCATGAAGGAGAATGGCGAGATGGCGCGAATGCCACAACTCCAGGAATTCGCCCAGAAGCACGGTCTGAAGATGGGCTGTGTCGCCGACCTCATCGCATACCGCCGAAAGAATGAACGGATGGTGGAGCTGGTGGAAACCGTAAAACTGCCTACCTCCTACGGCGATTTCGACCTCTACTGCTTTGTGGCAAAGACCACGGGACAGGAGCACCTGGCGCTGGTCAAAGGCGATGTCTCCGGCAAAGAGAATGTCCTCTGCCGCGTCCATAGCGAATGCCTGACGGGGGACGTTTTCCACTCCTGCCGTTGCGATTGCGGCAGCCAACTGGATACCGCCCTGCGGATGATTGCCCAGGAGCCCGCGGGCGTGCTGGTCTATATGCGCCAGGAAGGCCGAGGCATCGGATTGGCAAACAAACTCCACGCATACCACCTCCAGGAACGGGGATTGGATACCGTGGACGCCAATGTCCGCCTGGGCTTCGCACCCGATCTGCGGGAATACGGCCTGGGTGCCGAAATTCTCAAAAATCTGGGCATCAAGAGCATCCGGCTCCTGACCAACAACCCTAGAAAAATCGCAGGTCTCTCGGGATACGGTCTGGAAATCACTAACCGAGTCCCGCTTGTCATGCCCCCCAATGACCACGACAAGAAGTACCTGGACACCAAACGGGACCGGATGGAACACTTGATCTAATTCTCAATTCTCAATTCTCAATTCTCAATTTTTTCATACGAAAGGAGAGAAAATCATGTCCAAAGAAATCACCCTTCTGGAAGGCAAACTGAATGCGACCGGTCTGAAATTCGGCATCGTCTGCGCGCGTTTCAACAGCATCTTCGTAGAACAGCTCCTGGCTGGCGCAAAAGACGCGTTGGTCCGCCACGGCGCAAATGTGGAAGACATCACCGTCGCCTGGGTGCCTGGCTCCTTCGAGACGCCCCTCGTCATCCAGCAGCTGGCTCAGTCCGGCAAATTCGATGCCCTGATTGGCCTGGGCGTCGTCATCCAGGGTGCCACCCAGCACGCCGCCATGATCAACAGCGAGGTCTCCAAGTCCTACGCACAGATTTCCCTGGCCACTGGCATCCCCGTGGTCTATGGCGTGGTCACCACCGAAAATATTGAGCAGGCCATTGAGCGTAGCGGCAGCAAAGCAGGAAACCGCGGTGCCAGCGCCGCCACCACCGCCATCGAAATGGCCAATCTGCTGAAAATCCTCCCCAAAACCGCCAAGAAATAGCCCCTCACCATGGAACATATCGCCGACAACATACCGCAAAAGCCTGAGGGAGACTCCACGAAATCCGCCGAGTCCAAGTCCTTCAAGCTCCAGCGTTCCACCAGCCGCCGCCTGGCTCTGCAGCTCCTCTATGCCATCGACACCAACAACGCCTGGGAAAATCCACTGGAATTCTCCGACGAGATATTCGCGCTGATTGGGGAGGAGAGTGAGGACGCCCCCTCCCATACCGTCCTGCGCAAATCCTGGTCCCGTAGCCGCAAATTGTCCCAGGGCATTTCAGAAAAGCGCCAGGAAATCGACGGCATGATTACCAAAGCCGCCAAGAACTGGGCACTCCAGCGCATCAACCAAGTGGACCGGAACATCCTGCGGCTCGCCACCTACGAGATGTGCTTTGCCACGCCACTGGTCACTCCCGGCATCGCCATCAACGAAGCCGTGGAAATGGCAAAGGAATTCGGCCAGCAGGACTCCTGGCGCTTCGTCAACGGCGTCCTGGACCAGATTAACAAGACCAACCAGCAGACGCCATTCACCGTAGGCGGAGAGGAAGCATAGCGCCATGTCTCTTTTCGGATTCTTCAAAAAGGGTCTCCAGAAGACCACCACCGCCATCCAGCGTGGCTTCCAGTCCGTATTTTCCGATGTGAAAGCCTGGGATGATGCGACCTACAAGTCCCTGGAACAGACTCTCATCTCCACAGACCTGGGCCCCGTGGTCACGAAGGAACTGCTGGACGACCTCAAGGACCGCTATAGCCGCGGCCTCATTGCCACAGGCGCAGACATCAATGCCGCCTGCTCCGAAAAAATCCTCGCCATCCTGGACGAGGCGAATGTGCCCCCCGTCAAGGTCACCGAGGGCCAGCCCACGGTCATCCTGATGGTGGGTGTCAACGGTTCTGGCAAGACTACCTCCATCGCCAAATTGGCCCATCATTACCTCTCCCAGGGCAAGAAGGTGGTCCTGGGCGCAGGCGACACCTTCCGCGCCGCTGGCGCCGTTCAGCTGGGCATCTGGGCCCAGCGCCTGAATTGCCCCGTGGTGGAAGGGAAACTGGGTGGTGACTCCGCCGCAGTGGCCTTCGACGCCATCAAGTCAGGTATCCGAAACCACGCCGACTACGTGATCATCGATACCGCAGGACGCCAGCACACCCGCGGCGACCTGATGGCCGAGTTGGAGAAGGTCAAGCGCATCGCCGGAAAGGCTATGGAGGGCGCACCCCAGGAAATCTGGCTGACCGTGGATTCCTCCATCGGTTCCAACGCACTGGTCCAGGCACGGGAATTCGGAAAGCTCTTCCCCATCACGGGACTCGTGCTGACGAAATTGGACGGCACGGGCAAAGGCGGCGTGGTGGTTGCCATCCGCAAGGAACTGGGTTATCCCGTCCGTTTCGTGGGATTGGGCGAGCAGCTGGATGACCTCCAGCCCTTCAGCGCACAGGATTTCACCAAGGCGCTCTTCCAGCCAGCCGAGGAGGAATAACTCCATGGGGTGTTTTGAAATCATCAAAAATGACGAGGGCGGCAGCCGCGCGCGCCGTGGCCGAGTCCACACCCATCACGGCATTGTGGAGACGCCTGTCTTCATGCCTGTGGGCACCCAGGGCACCGTCAAGGCCATGTGCAACGAGGAACTCCATACTCTGGAGGCACAAATCATCCTCGGAAACACCTACCACTTGAATCTCCGCCCCGGCATGGACTTGATGGCAAAGGCAGGCGGTCTCCACAAATTCATGAACTGGGACCGCGCCATCCTCACCGACTCCGGCGGCTTCCAGGTATTCTCCCTGGCAAAGCTGCGCAAGCTCACCCCCGATGGCGTGAAATTCCAGTCACACCTGGATGGCTCCACGCTCTTCATGGGGCCCAAGGAATCCATGGGCATCCAGCGCATCATCGGTTCCGACATCGCCATGTGCTTCGATGAATGCACCCCCTGGCCCGCCACACACGAAGAAGCCGAGAAGTCCCTGGATCTGACCATGCGCTGGGCCGCGCAGTGCCGCGAACAGCCCCGCGCCGAAGGACAGCTGGTCTTCGGCATCGCCCAGGGGAGCGTCTACGAAGACCTCCGCCGGCGCGCGGTCAAGGAACTGGATGCCTTGGATTTCGACGGCATCGCGGTGGGCGGCGTCTCCGTGGGCGAAACCGAATCCCTGATGGTGGACGCCCTGCACTACTGCGCGCCAGTCCTGCCCGTAAACAAGCCCCATTACCTGATGGGCGTGGGAACTCCACGGCAGATTATCCTGGGCATCATGAACGGCATCGATATGTTCGACTGCGTTCTGCCTACGCGCATGGGACGAAACGGCAGCGCTTACACCCCCACGGGAACCATCCCTGTCAAGGCCGCACGCTACGCCGAGGACTTCACGCCAATCCAGGAAGGCTGCACTTGCTATGCTTGCCAACATCACACCAAGGCATATATTAGACATCTGCTCCACGTCAATGAAATCCTGGGCGCACGCCTCATGACCACCCATAACCTGCATTTCTTCCTGGAACTGACCAAACAGGCCAGAATCCATCTGGAAAACGGCACCTTCGCACAGTTCGCACAGCAGGTCCTCGAAGCCTACCCCGAAGCAAAATAATTCGGAATGCGGTAACCGCGAAAGGCGCGAAAGAAACGAAAGAATCATCATTTTTCGCGCTTTTCGCGCTTTTCGTGGTAAAAAGACCAAATACCGTTCTTTTTTATCCATACCATTTCCACCATGGAACAGCAACGCAAAACCTATCGGCGAGAAGGCGGCAACTACAACAACGCCCCTACCGCAGTCGCCCCCAGCGGAGTGCTTACCCTGGACCGCGAAAAACCAAACAATATCGATGCGGAAATCGCTGTCCTGGGTGCTATGCTCATTGACGCCGATGCGGCTAGCGTGGCGCAGGGGCGCCTGAATTTCCAGGGCGCATTCTACTCCCCGGCCCACCAGATGATCTTCGATGCCATGATCGCCCTAAATCCCAAGGGCGACGCAGCACTGGACCCCGTGGTCCTGGCGGATTATCTCCGTCAACACAACCAACTGGACGCAGTGGGCGGTGCCAGTTATCTCGCGCAGTTGATGGACAAGGTCCCCACTGCCGCGCATATCGATCACTATATCGAAATCGTCAAACAGAACGCAATCCTGCGCCGTATCATCGCCACCTGCTCGGAGTCCATCCTGAAATGCTATGAGGCGGACGGCAAAGCAGAAGACCTGCTGGACGACATCGAGAAGGAAGTCCTGGAAGTCAGCCAGATGAATCAGCGCCAGGACTACCAGATGATTGCCCCATTGGTGGATACCGCCATGGACTACATCGTCAAGTTAATCACGAAGGACTCCGACGACTATCTCGGTGTCCCCACAGGCTATGAAATTCTGGACAAAGCCATGACTGGTGGTCTCAAGCCCGGAATGCTCTTCGTGCTAGCCGCCCGTCCTTCCATCGGTAAGACCGCCATGGCCCTAAACATGGCATACAATATCGCCGTGACAGGCACCCCCGTGGGTATTTTCTCCCTGGAAATGTCCGCCGACCAGCTTACCTTGCGTATGATTTCCTCGGGTGCCCGCGTCAACATCACCGAATTGGCCTACCAGGCAAACCAGCCCCAGGGGGATTTGCAGAAAATCAAGGAGACCTGTTCCGCCCTGCGAAAAGCCCAAATTGTCATTGACGAAACAGGTGGCATCGATATCCTGGAATTGCGTTCCAAGGCACGCCGGATGGTGGAAAAGCACGGCATCAAAGTGCTCTTCATCGACTATCTGCAGCTCATCAGCATCAACTCCAATAAAAATGCCAACCGTGAAAATGACGTCGCCCGTATCTCCGGTGCACTAAAGGCCCTGGCAAAGGAACTCTCCATTCCTGTGGTGGTGCTGGCACAGCTCAACCGACAGGCCGAACAAGGCGATGCACTTCCCAAACTCAGCAACCTGCGTGAATCCGGTGCTATCGAGCAGGACGCCGATGTGGTCGCTCTGCTCCACCGTAACCGCGAAGAACAGTATTCCAGGGAGGGAGACCACTCCCAGGGGCTGGAGGCAGTCCTGCTTATCGCAAAGAACCGAAACGGCCAGACGGGAAAACAGCCCCTGACCTTCTTCCCGTACTACACACGCTTCGATGCACGAGAGGAAACTGTCTCCGACGAAGATATCCCACAGAAAAAATAACCGCCGGCTAGGGAGGTAGCGACGGCGTCCCCGCCGTCGGGGAGTGCTAGCCAGAACCTCTGATTTCATTTCCTGCGATGGAGCATCTTCCCCCCAAAAAAGCCTACTATCATCTCCCTGGACTCTTCGAGTTCTACGAGGTATATCGGCTGTTTTTGCCGCTCTTCCATGACCACAGGGAGTATTTCTACGACTGGTGTGAAATCGGCTCCATCTATGGTGCCCCAGAAGGATGCCTCTGGGGCGGCGGACGCACCGGCCTCGGACAAGATATCCCACAGGATGTCCTCGCATTGACACAAAAACACCGCATCTCCGCACGACTGACCTTCAGTAATTCCCGCCTTCGCGAAGAACACCTCGCCGACAAGAAATGCAACGTGCTCTGCAAATTATTCGCTGAAAAGAATACCCCCCAAAATGGCGTAATCGTCCACTCGGAACGACTTCTGAAATACCTGCAGGCACATTATCCCGCACTCTATCTCGTCTCCTCCACCACAAAAGTCCTGACGGAATTCCAGGACCTCCTGACGGAACTCAATCGTGACGACTTCCGTTTCGTCGTCCCGGATTTTCGATTGAACAGGGCTTTCAACAACCTCGACACACTATCCCCTGGGCAGAAGGACAAAATCGAATTCCTCTGCAACGAATGCTGCTGGTTCGGATGCCAGGAACGCAAAGCCTGCTACGAGAATGTCAGCCGTAAAAATCTAGGGGAGAGTTGTCCCGACCACATTTGCCACGCCCCTGGTGGTCAAGGGGGCTATCGTTTTTCCCAAGCCATGAAAAATCCTGGTTTCATCGGCATCAAGGATATCCAGGAGACCTATCTACCCAAGGGTTTCTCCCAATTCAAAATCGAGGGGCGCGGGTTAGGCAGCGCAATGCTTTTGGAATTCCTCCTCTACTACATGACCAAGCCGGAATACCAACTTCTTGTCAGAGAGGAGATATATTTAGACAGCATGCTGGATTTATTCTAGGTAGTTTTTCGAAATTCGACTTTTCATACTAGGAGAAAGTGTAGATGTACTGGATAACCCTGTTCTCGTTTTTATTCTTCACAGCGCTTGTTGCTCTGGGCACCTGGCTGATTGTCCGAGGCAAGGAATCCCAGGGGGAGGAGGGGTTCTTCCTGGCAGGACGCTCCCTGACCTTCCCCTTCATTGCGGGCTCGCTGTTGCTGACCAATCTCTCCACGGAACAGATGGTGGGACTGAATGGCTCGGCATTCACAGAAGGCTTCGCCGTCATGGCCTGGGAAGTCGTGGCCGTTTTGGGATTGGTCGCCATGGCGTGGTTCTTCCTGCCTAAATTCTTGCGTGCAGGCGTCACCACTGTCCCGGAATACCTATCCATGCGCTTCAATCCGACTGCTGGCAGGGCATGTAATCTGATTTTCCTTGTAGCATACACCCTGGGGCTTCTCCCTATCATCCTCTATACGGGAGCCACTGGCCTGAATGGCATTTTGGACATGAAGGCACTTACCGGCATCCAGAATGACACCCTCCTCCTCTGGGGAATGATTTGGTTCATCGGCATCCTGGGCTCCCTCTATGCGCTCTTCGGCGGACTGCGCACCGTCGCGGTCTCCGATCTGCTGAACGGTATCGGATTGCTCATCGGCGGATTCATGATTCTTTTCTTCGCCCTGGCAAAAGCGGGAGACGGGCAGGGAATTCTCGCAGGGTTCGCCAATGTTTTCCATAGCAACCCCGCAAAATTCAACCCAATTGGCTCTTCATCCAGCAGCGTCCCCTTCCCCACTCTCTTCACGGGCGTCCTGGTCGTCAATCTCTTCTATTGGTGCACCAATCAGCAAATCATCCAACGGACCTTCGGCGCAAAAAACTTGGCTGAAGGCCAAAAGGGAGTCCTCCTTTGCGGGGTGCTGAAAATGCTGGGACCGCTATATCTGGTGCTACCAGGCGTCATCGCATTCTATTTCTTCAGCAAACAGGGAATCAAAGCCGACCACGCCTACGGCACTCTGGTGCGCCACGTCCTCCCCGCGCCGCTTACCGGCTTCTTCGCCGCCGTCATGGTAGGCGCAATCCTCAGTTCCTTCAATTCCGTGTTGAATTCCACCTGCACACTCTTCAGCCTCGGCATCTACAAAGACATCATCAACAAGAACGCCACGGAGGAACAAGTCGTATCCTCGGGCAGGACTTTCGGCTGGCTCATCGCAATCCTCGCCATGCTGGTAGCGCCGCTCTTAGCGAAGACCACGAGTATCTTCACATACCTCCAACACATGACCTCCATCTATTCCACCCCACTGCTGGCAGTGACCATCATCGCCCTGTGGACCAGGAAGGTCCCCTCCACCGCCGCATTCTATGCCATGATTGCAGGATGCGTCCTGATGTTCCTGGGGGTCTTCACGCCTTCATTCATGAATCCCTTCCACTACTCGGGCATCGTCTTCGCATTGCTCATCGCATTCATGCTTCTGGCAGGCAAATTCCGCCCACAGGAAAAATGCGTCGTAGAGACCAATCCCGTGGAAATGACCCCCTGGAAACACGCACGACTCGTGGGAGGAATCCTCATTGTGCTGGTCATCGCCGCATACGCCGTCCTGATGTGCCTTTGAGGTGTTTTTCCTCTGAATAACCTTAAAGAGAACTGCTCCAAATTTATCATCATTTTCCCGTGGGGATTTCACAGTCCCCACGGAGAATGATATACTATGTCCGTTCCACGGATTTTCTGGTGAAATCCAAGCTTATTGCCTTCCTCTTCTCAGTAAATTCTTCCTAGTCCTATCCCATGCCTCGTTTGGTCATTCTAGGTTCCACGGGTTCCATCGGAACCAACACACTGCGGGTTGTCCGAAAACTCGCGGGGCAATTCCCCATTGTGGGACTGGCGGGCGGTCAAAACACCGCGCTGCTGGCACAACAGGCTCGCGAATTCCACCCGCAGTGGGTCTATACCCTGCATCCGCAGGCACTGAACGCACAGGAACTTCCTCCTGGAACACGGGTCATTTCCCGCCCGGAAGACCTCTGCGACGCGGTCACAGCTCCTGAAGTGGACATCGTGCTATGCGCCATCTCGGGAACAGGTGGCCTGAAGCCTGTATTAAGCGCCATCCAGGCCCACAAGAAGATCGCCCTGGCTTCCAAGGAAGTGCTGGTGATGGCGGGAGCCATCGTAACCGCCGCCGCCAAAGCCAACGGCGTGCCGCTTTTGCCTGTGGACAGCGAACACTGCGCCATCTTCCAATGTCTGGACAGCCATCCGGACACACCGCCCCGCAGAATCCTCCTCACCTGTTCTGGAGGACCATTCCACGCCCATCCAGAAATCGACCTGAAGAGCGTCACCCTGGAACAGACCCTAAAACACCCCACTTGGAACATGGGGCGCAAAATCACCATCGACAGCGCCACGCTGATGAACAAGGGGCTGGAAATCATCGAGGCGGGATGGCTCTTCCATGTGAAAGAACCCCAGATCGAAGTGGTCATCCACCCACAGTCAATCGTCCATTCCATGGTGGAATACGCCGACAACAGCATCATCGCGCAAATGGGCTATCCGGACATGTGCCTGCCAATCCAATACTGCCTGACCTACCCAGAACGCATCCCAGGCGTGGCCACACCCATGGATTTCTCCCAGATGCTGAATTTGACCTTCCAGGCCCCCGACGCAAACCGCTTCCCTGCCCTGCGTCTGGCACGCGCTGCCATGAATGCCGGCGGTGCCGCAGGGGCGGTCTTCAATGCCGCCAACGAAATCGCCGTCCAGGCATTCGTGGAACACCGTATCCGATTTGACCAGATTGCGGAAGTCGTTGAACGGACATTGGAAGCTACCGCAGGGAAACTGCCAGGAAGCACATTGGACGAAATCATCCATTCCGATGGTCTGGCACGACATACGGCCAGTGACATCATCTCGGCGTTATGACAAAGTCCTTGCTAGTTGCACATCCCATTGGCTTCTGCGGTGGCGTCCGGCGGGCAATGGAGATATTCTCCCAAATCGAGAGCACCCATTCTGGGGCTCCCATCTACGTCCTGCACGAGTTGGTGCACAACCGTTCCGTCACCGACGGCATGCGTCACAGAGGCGCGATTTTTGTGGAGGCGGTCTCGCAGGTTCCCGAAGGCAGCACGCTCCTTCTGGGAGCCCATGGCAGCACACCGGAGATCTTCCGTCAATGCCAGGAACGCCA
This sequence comes from Lentisphaeria bacterium UBA1724, assembly GCA_002315885.1. Lineage (GTDB taxonomy): Bacteria > Verrucomicrobiota > Lentisphaeria > Oligosphaerales > Oligosphaeraceae > UBA1724. The sequence continues at coordinate 30,732 of DCIO01000114.1, read as the reverse complement.
TCTGGATTGTCATGATGCCACCTGCCCCCTGGTCTCGAAACTCCAGAATCTGGCGGCTTCCTTCGACACAACGATTCCCATTATCTTCCTTGGGGATGGGAACCACCCGGAAGTCCGTGGCATTCTGGAACGGCTGTCCAGGCATACCGTCTTTCTCGTCAAAGACGAAACCGAAGTCCAGGCACTCCCTCATTTGGGCCGTGGGGTCTTCTTCTCCCAAACCACACGGAGCCATACGGAAGTCCAGCGCATCTCGGAACTCCTCCAGAGCAAAGTCGATTCACTGGACGACCAGGCCCATGTATGCGATGCGGTTTTCCAGCGTCAGAAGGCCCTGGAGACCCTTGCCAAACAATGCGACAGCATCTACATCCTCGGCTCGTCCAATAGCTCCAACGCAAGACGACTGGTGGAAATCGCCCAGGAAGCAGGCGCGCCCTTTGTGCGACTTGTGGAAGGGCCCGCAGAAATCCCGCCCACCGAATTTGCTCGCGCCACCACCATCGGCTTGGGAGCCGCCACTAGCACACCGGATTCACTTATCGAAGAAACCATCCAGTTCTTTGAAGCCCAGGGATTCCCTCGTCAATCAAACGAGAAATAACATACTTTACTCAAACAAGATACTGCATTATGTCCGACAACTCTCCCAGAACAATTCCCCAGCATGTGGCCATCATCATGGACGGCAATGGCAGATGGGCACAACGGCGCGGACTACCCCGTAGCGCGGGCCATTTCGCCGGTGCCAAGAACATCTCGCGTATCGCCAATGCCGCCGCAAAAGCGGGCGTCAAATACATGACGGTCTATGCCTTCAGCACGGAAAACTGGAAACGCCCCAAAGACGAGGTATCCTACCTCATGCGGCTGATTCCACATTTCTGCCAGCGCCAAGTCAAGGACATGATGAAACACAACATCCGCCTGCGTACCATCGGACGCACAAACGACTTGCCGGATTTCGCACGCACCGCACTGCTGGATGCCATCGAAAAGACCAAGGACAACACGGGCTTCACCCTCACCATCGCACTGAGCTATGGCGGACGGGCGGAATTGACGGACGCGGTCAACAAGCTGCTACAGGACCCCAACCGCCCCGCCGGTCCCGTCACCGAACAGACCCTGGCCAGCTACCTCTACGCACCGGACCTGCCCGATCCCGATCTCATGATACGCACTTCCGGGGAATTGAGGCTCAGCAATTTCATGCTCTGGGAACTCTCCTATGCGGAACTCTATGTCACCGACACACACTGGCCCGATTTCAGTGAAGAAGACCTGCAGAAGGCCCTGGATGCCTACATGCACCGCAATCGACGCTTCGGCGAAGTGAAATAATCCGCACTACCTCTCTTCCTCAAAATGAAAATCTCCTGGTTCTCCCAAATCATCTCCCCCGAAATCGGCGCATATCTGGCAGGATACAGCAACAAAGACAAATCCGTCGCAAAATTGGATGACTTGTTTGCCACGGGACTCTGTCTGGATGACGGCGAAACCAAAGTCGTCATGATCAGCTTCGATTTGTTGGGCTTGGATGCGGAATTCATTCAACGGCTCCGCAGACAATGCGGGGAAATCCTGGGCGTCCCTGAGTCTGCGGTCCTCTGCACCTGCACCCATACCCATACGGGACCGGAATCCCGCTACAACCTGGGTTCAAGGGAGCACTTCAATCTGGAATATCTTGCCAAATTGGAGGGACTTATCCTGGATGCCGTCAAGAATCTCCCACCCTTCAAGGAGTGCAATGTCAATTTCTACTCCAAGAATTGCGACGCAAACACCAATCGGCATTTCCTGACGAGGGACAACTGCGGGTCCTTCCTGCCACACCGCCGGGAGATGCGTCAACTGGCGGAAGAGGGCATTGCCGACAAGGAACTGGGGTGTCTCTTCTTCATGGATGCCGCCACGGGTGACCCCCTCTATGTCATCGGGAACTACGCCGCACACCCATTGGCGGGACATGCACCAGGACTGGGAGGACGACGTATTTCCGCGGACTACCCAGGCGCATTCCGACGCAAAATCACGGAAAATACCGGTGCGGACGCAATGTTCGTCTCCGGCGCAGCAGGGGACTTGGTCCCAATCGATGACGAACTGGGCAAAGACGCCATCGAACAAATGGGGACCATCCTGAGCAAAAACACCATAGACGGACTTATCGACAGCATGCGAAATCCCGCGCGTTTCCGTATGAAGGACGTCAAGCTCGGATCATGCCTCAAGACCTTCACCGTCCCCCTCCGAAACTGCGTCATCAACAATCCGGACAGACTTCCTCCGGAATTCCGTGGCAGCAACGAAGTGACTTTGGAAATCCAGTGCGTCAGCATCGGCGATACCTGTTTCGTGGGGGTCCCTGGCGAACTCTGCAACGAGTTAGGCCTGGAAATCAAATGGCATAGCCCCTTCCGAAAAGCCTGGATCGCATACTGCTCCACGGCATACTTCAGCTATCTCTGCCCAGGAAATTTCCTAGTGTCAGGCGGATACGAACCCGGAGCACAACGCATCACCGCACGGAGCGGCCTCAAGTTGGTCAGCACTGCCGTGGATGCAATGTACGAACTGCGGGAAAAGGTCTACCCCTCCCAGGGCGACGAAAAATATCCCGACTGCCTGGAACTACCACTGGTTAACATCCCGCCAAATCGATAAGACGGGATTCAATACAGAAAACGCCCACCTCGATGAAAACTGATTTACATATCACCATGGGTGAATTTGGTCACTTCCTGAAACTCCGTGTCTTCGGGGCCTCCCACGCACCCGAAATCGGCATGGAACTGGAAAATATGCCCAAAGGATTCCAGGTCGACATGGACGCACTGCAGGCATTCCTGGAACGCCGCGCACCTGGACGGGATGACCTCTCCACACAGCGCCACGAAGCCGACAAGCCCGACTTCCATTCTGGTATCATCAACGGAACTACCACAGGAGAAACAATTAAGGCAGTTATCCAAAACACCGACTGCCGTCCCCAGGATTACTCCCAGACACGCACCATCCCCCGACCAGGGCACGCAGATTACACACAGTGGCTCCAGAGGGGACGCATTCCCTCGGGGGGCGGCAATCACTCGGGACGCATGACCGCGCCGCTCTGCATTGCGGGGGGACTCTGCCTCCAGTGGCTCCAGGCACGCGGCATTACGGTGACCTCAAAGCTGCTCTCCGCAGGGGGTAACACCACTTCTCCCGAAGAGGCGATTCGCAAGGCCCGGGAAGAAGGCGACAGCGTCGGTGGCGTCATCGAAATCACCGTTGATGGTCTTCCTGCGGGACTGGGGGGTGCGCTCTTTGAAGGTGTGGAGTACCACCTTTCTTCCGCCATCTTCGCCATTCCGGGCGTCAAGGGCTTTGAGATTGGCGACGGCTTCGCGCTGGCGGGGATGCATGGGTCACAATCCAACGATCCCTTTGCCGTGGAGGATGGGCGGATTGTCACCAAGAGCAACCACGCCGGTGGTCTTTTGGGCGGCATCACCACGGGCATGCCAGTAGTCTTCCGCATTGCCATGAAGCCCACGCCATCCATTTACAAAAAGCAGGACAGCGTGGATTTGCATACCATGCAGAATGCGGTCTGCGAAACCACGGGGCGCCACGATCCCTGCATTGCCCGACGCGCCATGCCCGTGGCAGAAGCCCTGACCGCATTCGTCTTCGCGGACATGATTCTTGCCGATGAAGCCAGCCATCCACGCATCTGCCTTACACTCACGGAGGAATCTCTGGAAGAGGACTTGGCGGTCCTGCGAAAGCATCTGCCCTTCGTGGATATGTGCGAACTGCGGACCGATTGCCTAAAAGAAGACCAGTTCGGTCAAATCGCCGAATTCCCTGCCAAGGCACGTATTCCAGTCATTCTGACCTGCCGACGCCCCCTGGATGGAGGTCAATGGCACGGCACCGAGGAAGAACGGACGATACTACTAAAGACCGCCCTGTCATCTGACTCCCCCCCCTTCACATACGTGGATTTCGAGGAGGATTTTCGTATCGCCTCTCTGGAAGCCATCGCACGCCAGCGTGGCACAAAGATCATCCGCAGCCTCCATGACTTCTCGGGCCCCGTGACCAATCTCGTGGAACGAGCCACCGCCTTGAAAGGCACTTCCGACGACATCCCGAAAATCGCCTGCATGGTCCACCACTGTTCGGAGTTGGACCGTATCTTCCAGGAGACCGCGGATTTCACCACCTTCCCGCACATCATCTGCGCCATGGGAGAAATCGGCCAGGCATCACGCATCCTGGCGGGACGGACACACTCCATGCTGACCTTCGTCTCCCCACAGGGCAAAATGCAAGCCATCGGCCATTTCACACCCGAAATTCTCGTAGAGCGCTATGGGCTCCGGCATCTGACCTCCCGCACTGCGCTTTATGCCGTAACGGGCTGGCCCCTGGAACACTCCCGCAGCCCTGAATTGAACAACGAGGCTTTCTTTGCCGAAGCGCAGAACGCCATCATGGTCCCCCTGCCCTCCGAAACCGCCGAGGAACTCCTCCATTGCGCGGAAACCCTGGGCATCCGTGGCATCGCCGTCACCATCCCACACAAGAAAGCCATGTTACCCCTGATGTCCAGCGTCTCCCCCGAAGCCTCCGCCATCGGTGCGGTGAATACGGTGATCCGCACCGTATCGGGCTGGCATGGCGCCAACACCGACATCTCGGGGTTCCGAAACGCACTGCTGCAGTTCCTGGGAGTGGACTCCCTGGCAGGCAAGAAGGTGTCTATCCTGGGCGCAGGCGGTGCCGCCACCGCCGTGGCATACGTCATCGCACAACTGCATGGCGAGGCATGCATCTTCAACAAGACCCTCGCCAAGGCAGAAGCACTGGCAAGGCAATACCATTTCCGCGCCGCGCCACTCGCCACCGAATCCCTGGATTTGCTCGCACAATACAACGACGTCATCATCCAGGCAACCTCTGTCGGACTCTCCTCCGGAGAAAACAACGGCGACGACCCAATTCCCTTCTACGAATTCCAGGGAACCGAAGCACTCTACGACCTCATCTACTCGCCCCTGGAGACACCCGTCATGACACGGGCCCGCAAAGCGGGTTGTCCCACCGAAAACGGCCTCAGCATGCTCATAGAACAGGCCAAGGAACAACGCCGCCTCTACAATGCACGAAATGCTTAAAATCCGAATTGAACGAAGAGGGGACAAGGGGGACACCTCCTCCTCCTGCATTAAGCATTAAGCATCAAGCATTAAGCATTGAAAGAGAGGGCAAGGGGGACACCTCCCCCTCCTGCATTAAGCATTAAGCATCAAGCATTAAGCATTGAAATGAAATCCGACCTCTTCCTTTACGGTGCGCCCGCCTCAGGGAAAAGCACCCTGGCAAAAGCGCTAGGGAGGGCCCTGGCCTTGCCTGTCATCGACCTGGACGAAGCGATTGTCCAGCGCATCGCCATGCCCATTGCGGATTATTTCCAACAGCAAGGCGAGGATGCCTTCCGCTATGTGGAAACCGATGTCCTGGCGGGCATTCTCGAAGCGCCATCCGCCTTCCGTCGCGTCATCGCCCTGGGTGGCGGGACCCTCCTTCGGCAGGGCAACCGCGAACTCTGCCAAGCACATGGCACAGTTTTCTGCCTGGACACACCCGACGCGCAGGAGCTATCCCGCCGCCTCGCCGCTGGTGGTAAGAGCCGTCCCCTGGGCAACCAGGCAGAAGCCCGCGCCCAGCACTACGCATCCTTCGAGCATCGCATCACCCGATGGTTTGAATTGTCGGACTCGCTGGTGTTGGTGGGCACTGGCATTGCGCCGGATTTCATCCAGACAGACCGCACCGTCTTTGACGCCACCGTGGCGAAACTCTACCCACAGCTGGCGGCTTCTCCCCTTGACATTATCCCCTCGGGAGAGAAAAACAAGACCCCGGAGACAGTCATGAAGCTTTGGCATGACTTCGCACAGGCAGGCATTGGACGAACCAACACCGTAGTTGCTTGCGGCGGTGGCGTCACAGGGGACCTGACGGGCTTTGCCGCCGCCACCTGGATGCGCGGCATCCCATGGATCAACATCCCCACCACGCTCCTTTCCATGATTGACGCCTCCACTGGCGGCAAGACGGGTTTCAATCTTCCCGAAGGCAAGAATCTGGCTGGCGCATTCCATTCCCCGCGGTTGGTAGTCATCGACACAGAATTCCTCAAGACCTTGCCTCCCAGAGAACTCCGTTCGGGCTATGGCGAACTCATCAAACACCTAATCATCGGCGGTAAAAACGCCCAGATGGATTTCACCGCCATCCCAACCGCCAAGACCATTGCCGACTCCCTGGCGGTCAAAGTCAATATCGTCCGCCAGGACCCAAAAGAGACCCTCGGAAAGCGCATTCTTCTGAATTGCGGACATACCATCGGCCATGCCGTGGAAAGTGCTTCCAACTACACCCTCTCCCACGGCGAAGCCGTCGCCATCGGGTGCGTCGAAGAAGCCAAAATCGCCGTGGAACAGGGGCTGGCGCCAGAGAACTGGCCTGACGAACTAGCCACATCCTTCCAAAAGGCGGGACTCCCTACTGAACTGCCAGAAGGCATGACACGAGACTCCCTGACAGAACGCATCCGACTGGACAAGAAACACGCCAACGGAACCATCACATACGCACTGCCATGCAACTGGGGTGACGTGAAAGCCGTCAAACTGCACGAATAGCCCGCCACAACATCGCTAAAATCTCTAGACAGACTAGCTAGAATCTCTAAATCTCGTTTCTCTAGTTAGACTCTCTAGCTAGACTCTCTAGCTAGACTTTCTAGCTAGAGCTTCTAGAGTTTCTAGACTTTCTAGCTAGAGCTTCTAGACTTTCTAGCTAGAGTTTCTAGCTAGTTTATCAAGATATCTAGACGCGCGCGAGGCGGCAAGTTTTTTTCTGATTTACAAGTAATGCCATTGAAACTGACCATCCTACCTGGATTGCGAAATGGAACCGTATCCATTCCGCCCTCCAAATCCCATCTGCATCGGCTGATGATTGCGGAATTCCTCGCCAGGAACACCGCTCCTATAACATCAGATGTTATTCAAGCAGAGGATATTCTGGCAACGAAATCCTGTTTAGAGACACTATGCAGCGACGCCATCCCGGTTCTCCCCTGCCGTAAAAGCGGCTCTACCCTCCGCTTTTTGCTCCCCGTGGCCATGGCATGCCGCAATGAGGCTTTCTTCACCGCAGAGGGACGCCTCCCACAACGTCCCATCGCGCCTTTCCTGGAATTGCTGGCGCACCATGGCGTCCAGTGCCTTTCGCCAGACGACCATCTCTTCCCCCTGCACCTGAAAGGAGCTCTCCAGCCAGGCGAATACACCCTCCCGGGGAATATCTCCTCACAGATTGTCACGGGATTGCTCTTTGCATTGCCCATCCTGGGTGGCGACAGCACGATACGCCTGACCACGCCAATGGAATCCCAAGGCTATGTGGAAATGACCCTCCAAGTCTTGAAAGCCTTCCAGATTGAAGTCACCGCCACCGAAGACGCCTTCGTTGTCCCAGGCAATCAGCACTACATCTCGCCAGGCGACCTCTCCCCCGAGTTGGATTGGTCTGGCGCGGCATTCTGGCTTGCCATGAATCGCATGGGCTCGCAGATCACCCTCCCCCCCATGCCTGCCTCCTCCAAGCAACCCGACAGACAGATCACGGAGTTCTTGACAAGACTCGGCTCCAGCATCGATGTCTCGCAGTGTCCCGACATCTTCCCCGTCCTGGCCGTGGCCGCAGCCGCAACTCCAGCCACCACACTATTCACGGGAGTCCGAAGACTGCGGCTGAAGGAATCCGACCGCCTGGCCGCCATGGCGGAACTCCTGAACCAATTAGGCGTAGCCACCACCAGCGAAGAAAATGCCTTCACCGTCCAGGGAATCGGGCCACACTTCCAGGGGAATGTCACTATCAATCCCCATAACGACCACCGCATCGCCATGGCGGCGGCAGTGGCGGCTACCGTCGCCAATGGCCCCGTCACAATCCTGACGCCCGACTGCGTCCGAAAGTCCTACCCGGATTTCTTCCAGCAATTCCAGGGCCTCGCCGGCTACTAGTCCCCACTTTTCACGTTTCGAACCTCGGCTATTTGGAGGCCGAATAGATGTGGTTCAATTCGTCAATGGATATGATTCCCAGCAAGTTGTTTTTCTCGATTACGGGAGACATCTTGCCCAGCAAAGCAATCTGGTCTTTCTTGTCGAATTTCAGATCCTTGGTGGAAACACTTTCCAATGCGGAAGATACCTGTGTTTCGGGTGTGGGGTCGAAATCCACCAGCGAAGAGAAAACACCGTAGCTCAATGCCAGTTGTCGCATGGTGGTTTCGCTAGGCGTGGCGGCAAAGACACAGACGTTGGGACGGAAGGCAGAACAGGAACGTGCGGAATCTCCCGATAGGGTGCTGCAGACAATTGCGGTAATCGGGAGGATTTTCGTGACGCGGACCGCTGTACCCAAAAGGCATACACTCGCATCGCATTCCTTGATATTATCCAAAATTTCGGTGAAGAATTCGTGAGGGGCTTTTTCTGCCTCGACAAGGATGTTCCGCATCATCTCCACGGACTCGCAGGGATATTTGCCGCAGGCGGTCTCGCCGCTGAGCATAACGGCGTCTGAACCATCATAGACTGCGTTGGCTACGTCACTGACTTCTGCACGGGTGGGAGCGGGGGCACTCACCATGCTCTGGAGCATTTGAGTGGCGGTGATGACGGGCTTGCCGTACATTCGTGCCTTGAAGATCAGTTTTTTCTGGATGCCTGGCACTTCCTCCAGAGGAATCTCAATGCCCAAATCGCCACGGGCCACCATGATGCCATCCGCAGAAGCCAAAATCTCATCAATGTTTGTGACGCCTTCACGGTTCTCAATCTTCGCAATAATCTTGATCGCTTTGCCCGCGTCACCTAACGCCTGGCGAACGGCCAGCACATCGTTGGCGTCACGCACAAACGAATGGGCGATGAAGTCAACCTTCTGCACAACCGCCTCCTTCAGGAACTCCTTGTCTTTCTCCGTCAACGAAGGCGCTTTCAGAGATACGTCGGGAACATTGATGGATTTGCGGTTCTTAAGGACGGTGTCAAAATCCACGGTGCACAGGAGGCATGCACCTGATTTTCCGGTGACATGGAATTTCGCCGCGCCGTCATCGCATACAATTCGGCTGCCGATGGGGACTTCTTTGGCAAATGGCGCGTAGTTCACGCAAACCCGTCCGTCATTCCCCTCCACGCCAGAGATCTTGATGACCTGACCTTTCTTCAGGGACAGACCTTCATCAGTCATTCCACAGGTGCGGATATTGGGCCCCTTGGTATCCAGCAAAATCGCCAACTTGGGGGAGACGCTTCGGATGAGGGAGACCATCTTTTGCACGTCATCCACGGACATGTGGGCGGAGTTCAGACGAAATACATCCGCACCCAATTTGTGGAGTTTCTGCAAAAATTGCTTACTGGCAGACACCCCGACAGTCGCGACAATCTTGGTCATGTGGGGATGACTGGCGAGTCTTTTCTTTTCCATTGTGTTGCCTCCGAGAGAAAAAATGTGTTTGTTTATGGTTGTTTTCCAAGTATGTCCCTGGCATGGCGAGACGATCCGGGATTTTTGTTTTGTCAGAATCACGGCAATGCGTGTCCGCCGGATACTTTTATGACTTGCCCGGTAAGCATTTTGGCCTGTCTACTTGCCAAAAACAGAATCGTTTCGGCAATATCTTCCGGCTGGACTAGCTTCTTCATCGGAATGAGCGGAATGACTGATTTTTCCAACTCGTCATCGATCCAACCGGTTTGCGTCGGCCCAGGGGCGACACAATTTACAGTGATACCATACTTCGCCACCTCGAGGGCAATACTGCGGGTAAGTGCTTCCACACTGGCTTTGCTTGCGCCGTATGTGATTTGTCCCGCAAAAATCTGTGCGGCATCAGTGGAAAGGTTGATGACTCTGCCGTACTCTCCGCGACGGTTGATGAATTCCCTGGTCATCA
>DCIO01000114.1:13483-20649 GCA_002315885.1 Lentisphaeria bacterium UBA1724 | reverse complement strand
CAAAGGTATCCTCAATGACCCGGGAGGAGATTTTTTCGATGGTGTCCAAACCGTCGCAATCGCAATCGGCAGCATTGTTGACCAAGATATCGACTTTCCCATACCGATCAATGACGGCCGAAAAGATTTGCCGAACCGCAGTTTCATCGGAAATATCACGTTCCAGAACGAGAAAATCGGCGTTCATTGCTTTGAGTTTGCTTTCAACGATGTCGGCGTTGCCGGCGTTGGACGAGTAATATCTGTCTGCTCCGTTGCGGCCGGTTTTGTCTTCATCAAACGCTCTTGCAATCCTCTTATATACCAGAATCACCTTTGCCCCTTCACGGGCAAAAGCCTGTGCCGCAGTCGCTCCAATCCCCTGCGGATTGTTTGCCCCAGTGATCAGCACTACTTTATCGTTCAACCCGTAATCAACCATGATGCCTCCAGAAAAATCAGGTCCTTCAGGAATTTTTGCGGGCAACCGTTACTCCGCATTGTTTATCCTGAATTTTTCCATAACGTACTACATGTTTCGCAAAACGTCAACCCGGAGGAAACCCAGAAAAATGCGATATAGTTCAAATAGTTCAAATACCGACAAGTTATTGAAACGCTATATTCCCTAAGATGGTAGGTATATTGCCCCCGTGATGGGGTCAGTGAACACAGCCCCGGGCACGAGCCCGGGGTACGTGGGGTTTAGTTTTTTTCGGACCCTGGAGGAGGCCGTGAAGCCGTCAATTACCTACTCTCTTGCGGAACAGAGCGTATTAAAAAAACATTGAGCAATGTCATAAAAAAAATCATAACAAAACTATTCTTCCTTAAAAGACCAGCTATATTATGACAAATTTCATGACATAATTCATAAATTTCGTCACCACCATACAACCATGATTATCCAACGCGATATTTACCTTCAGCAATTAATTGAGAGCATCGGGAACGGGATGATAAAAATCATCACGGGATTGCGTCGCTGTGGCAAATCATTTCTGTTACTTGACCTGTTCCATAATTACCTCCTTTCCAATGGAACTCCACCTTCGCACATTATTGAGATTTCTCTTGATGATTGGGCGAACAAGGAACTGCGCAATCCAGATTCCATGCTGGAATATGTTAAAAGACAGATTACAGATGATGCTCCATACTATCTTTGCATAGACGAGGTCCAATTATTGGACGAGTTTGCAGATATTCTCAACAGTTTCCTGCATATCAGGAATCTGGATGTTTATGTAACTGGAAGCAATTCCAGATTCCTTTCATCTGATGTCGTTACGGAATTTCGTGGACGTGGGGATGAAATACATATTCATCCTTTGTGCTTTCGCGAGTTCGTATCAGCATATTCCAGAAGTGAAGAGGAAGCATGGGAAGAGTATGTCCTGTATGGCGGTTTACCTGCTCTCGTGTCTTTGCCTACGCCTGCAAAGAAAACAGAATATTTAAAACACCTTTTCAGAAATGTCTATATGTCCGATATTCGAGACAGGCATGACATCCGTAATGAAGGCGAACTGGAGGAACTGATTGATTTCCTCTGCTCATCCGTTGGTTCCATGGTCAATCCGCTGAAACTGTCAAATACATTTAAAAGCGTAAAGAATAAGACGATTCAGCCACGAACCATCAAAAACTATTTGATGTATCTTCAGGATGCCTTTCTGGTGAATCAATGCAAACGATATGACATCAAGGGAAAACGTTATATAAATACCCCCGTAAAATACTACTTTGAAGACATTGGCACACGTAATGCCTGGCTTGGTTTCCGACAAATGGAAAGTAGCCACCTAATGGAGAACATCATATACAACGAACTAAAGGTCCGGGGATTCGAAGTCGATGTCGGAGTAGTCCCGCTGCACGGACGTGACACCGATGGAAGACATATTATAAAACCTCTGGAAGTGGATTTCGTTGCCAATTCAGGCAACAGGCGGTATTACATTCAATCTGCCTTTTCAATGCCGACATTCGCCAAAAAAGAACAGGAAGAACGCTCACTGACGCATATTCCAGATTCTTTCAGGAAAATCATTATAACGGGTGACAACTTTGGTCCGCAGTTGAACGAGAACGGTATTCTTTCTATTGGCATTCGGAAGTTCCTCCTCAATCCGAATAGTTTGTCAGAATAAAGATTTCTTACGAGGCATTGAAAAAGTTAATGAAATGAATACAGGAGAAATACAGATGGATTCACAAATCAAGATCGCCCCTTGTGGGCTGGTGTGTTCACGGTGCGATGCCTATCGCGCCACACAGCTGAACGCTCCGGAAAAGCTGGAACTCGTTGCCGCAAAATGGCGAGAAGTGAATCACTGCAGGATTGAACTGTATCATCCAAAGTACAGTTACCTTGACATCCATCCATTGCAAATCGCCCAAGACGGCAGCGCCAGGCAGGATGACCATCACGGCGGATGGTTTGAGTTCAAGACAACCTTTTTTACGCGGGCGTTCTTCGTGGGACGCTGGATTCCATGCCTCTCCCTTGACGCACAAAGGCTGTTTCATACGGGCTACGAACCACGGGAAAAGGATCTCCTTGATATGCAGATCCTAGATGCTCTGAATGATGCTGCATGCCAATAGCGCACCACGCGCCGAATTTCACCTGGAAACGGTTGTCTCCTACCCGTGTCTCCTACCACGCAAAAACGCCCAAAAACGTCGTTTTGTGGGGCGTTTTCGGGTGATTTTCGGTGTGTGGTCGTGGGCGAAGTGTCTCCTGCCAGCTTCTACAAGGTATTCCCAATTTTAGACTCACTGCGTCCAAAATCTGGCAACTTATTGAGTTGGACGCATTACCGTGGACGGGGACGCTTACGTCCAGCGCCTGCTCGATGACGGCGTGATAGAAGGCCATCTGGTAGAGGTAGCCGTAGCGTCGGCAGTCGTTCTCGAACCACTTCAGGCTGTCGCAGGTCTTGAGGTCGCCGAGACCGTATTCGGGGCTGAACCAGTCCATGCGGATCTGGCAGGGAACTCCGCAGTATTCAGCTCGGATGACGCCCTCGGGACTGCCTTTGTCCAGCAGCTGACCTGCGATATCGTGCATCCAGACGGACTTCTGCAATTTGGTGATGAAGCCGTAGTCCCTGCAGGAGAGGACTTCCTTCGTCTGGGCGGCAAGCCAGTCGGAATAGGACTTGGTGGTCTTGCCAAAGGCCTCGCCGGTCTTGGCGTTGACGGGACCGTCGCTGACGAGATACTGCTCGTCGAATGCCATGTGGCCTTCCAGGATGAGGCAGTGGGCGGCGCGGCCCAGTGCCAGCGCGGGACTCTCGGTCGCCGCTATTTCACCGGTAACTTTGCGGTGATAGAGTTCGGGGGACTCGCGGAAGTCAGCAAGCAGGTGGCTCGACATGTAGTGGCCGTTTCGGCTCTCGGCGTGGTACTCTTCCGCAGGGATGGTAAGGATTTTGTCTGTGTTCATCGGTGACTCCTTGGTTGGATTGTCGGGGAGGTCTCTTTCCTCCCGTCACCAATGCTTTCGACAAAATCGCAAAAGCGTTCAGGAGATTTTTGAAAAATTCTGAAAAAAGTTTGGGCCGAGCACAAAAGTCCTCCTTCGCCAAGGCTTCGGAGGATGCTAGCGCAAAAAAAAGCCCCCTGACCGAGATGGTCAGAGGGCAAAATAAAAAGGCCCCGACGGGGTGTTGTCCCGTCAGGGCGAGGTTAAGGACAATTATGGTCTAGTTACATATTGCCAGCACTGTTGTTTCCGTTGAAGATGTCAGCTTCAGAAGATGGTTTTCCTTGGTTGAGATGCCCGGTGAACGCCATCAGAACTCCCAAAAGCACAAGCAGCACCATTGCCCCCATGAGCAATGCGCAGTCCTCCAGGCGCGTCAGGAAATAGATGAACGCATATGCGACCAGCATGACACCTCCCAGCACGAATGCTGTGCCACTCTTTCTTGAGAAGATCATTCTGCAATAGGCAGTTGTCATCCCAGAAATAACAACTGCGGAAATCAAGTAGCTCAAGTTAAAGTTGACATGTTCGGCCAGGGCGAGCAGCAGCAGATAGAACATAGCCATCGAAAGTCCCACGAAAAGATATTGAAAGGGATGTACCCAGATGCCAACGAGTTTTTCGCCACAAAGGAAAGCTATGAGAAGAACCGCAATCAAGACGAAGGCATAATCTGTGACCCTTTTGATCTGCGCATAGGTGTCGGCGGGTTTTACCAGCGTCACGCCAATGCAACACGAATCCAGCGTTTCAAAGGAATCCCCTGACAATGAGATGTTGTTCGTGAATTCACTTTCCTTTGATTCCGCATACCGCCAGTATTTCGAGCCCTGCCGGGTCATGATCGAGTTGATTTTCCATTTCGCTGTGAAACCATCCGAGGATATATCTCGTTCAGCAGGCAGGTCTCCACCACAGAAACTCGGATGGGGCCATGCGGACTTCATGACCAATTCCATAACATCCGCATTGGGAAGGAACATGATTTTCTGGTATCCCTTCAACTCAATCTCGGCAGTAAAGGGAATCTCACCAGCCAGAGCAGTGCCCTCATCGGTGGATACGTTGAAGGAGAACATACTGTCCGTGGAAGCCCCCATTGACAGATTGTTGTAGTTAAACGAAGATGCAATGCCTGAAATGCCCTTTGCGCTCCTGAGGAAGAAACGCAGTTCAGCCTTGGAGACATCTGCCTCTTTAACAATACTCTTGTCAAAATCAGGCACTCTGAAGGAGCCCATCATTCTGATTTTGGTGCGATACAGGAGCACTTCATAGATGCTGCGTCGGCGAATCTCGGGTATAATCTCGCATTCAATCCTTACGCTGCCAGGGGCGATATAACACCATTTATACTGACTTCCTCCAGAACAGATGTCGGCCGGCAAACATAGCACTGGGGCGGCAAGATAGGTCTGCCCACCCCATTTCGAACTGACCTCCTCCGCCACTTCATTGCCGCGATTCTGACGTTCGCCACGCTTCCAGGAAGTCAGGCCAATCGGAATGAGAAGAATTATAAACCAAGTGTGGGGGGTGACTCAACGACGACTGGGATATAACCACGGCATCACGGACTTCTTCTTGTCTTAATTGCCCAAAATTTCCATATCTCGCTTTAAAATTAACAATTGTTCATTATATTAACAGTCGTTCATATTTTTTCAGTCATCCATCACACAAAATCACCAAATATCACAAGTAAAGCAATGGATTTCATCATTAGACAAGAAAAAAACAGTGATTACAGGCAGACGGAGAATCTGATTCGCGAGGCATTCTGGAATGTCTATCGCCCGGGATGCCTGGAGCATTTTGTCATGCACACATTTCGTGCGAGACCAGAATTTGTCCAGGAGCTGAATTTTGTCATGGAGTCCGATGGTGTTCTGATTGGTCAGGTGATGTTTGTATGGAACGCCCTCCCCGATTGCGATGGGCGGCAGCTTCCGGTCCTGACCCTGGGCCCCATCTGCATCCTGCCCGAATACCAGCGCAAAGGCTACGGGAAACTCCTCCTGGACTATGCGCTGGAAGAGGCTGCCAAGACAGACGCAGTGGGCGTCTTCCTAGAAGGAAATATCGATTTCTACGGAAAATCCGGATTCGTCATCGCGTCATCCCTGGGAATTCGGTATATGGACGAACCCGCGGAGGATGACGTGCCGTATTTCCTCTGCCGGGTCCTGCGCCCGGAGTGCAGGCAGTTGACCGGTGCGCGTTATCGCGTCCCCCAGGGATATTTCGTCAACGAAGTTGCCGCCGCGGAGTTTGACAAGTCATTCCCACCCAAGGAACGCCTACGTCTGCCTGGGCAACTCTTCTAGCAACGGAGCGACTCAATGCGCAAGACAAAGGATCAGATCGTCGAAACCGCACTGCGGCTCTTCTCACAAAAGGGCTTTGAGGCCGTCAGCGTACGAGACATCTCCGGCGAACTGGAACTGACCGCACCCGCGCTGTATGTCCACTTCAAGAACAAACAGGATATCCTTGACGAAATTCTGCGCAGAATGGAAGCGCGCGACGCGGATATCTCCATCGGGGACGGCGTGCCACAGGACACCTACGAGAACGCCCCGGAGACCTACAAGAATGTCAATTTCGACAACCTGATTGCCTTTACATTGGATATGTTCCGATATTGGACGGAGGACGATTTCGCCAGGAATTTTCGCCATCTCCTGACCATCGAACAATACCGCGACAAGCGCTTCCAACACCTCTACCAGCAATACCTGGGCACGGGAGTCCTAAAATATCTGGAGGACATCATGCGGGAAAACGCCGCGGGGAACCCGAAATTCCTCGCAGAGTCCTTTTTCTCACTCTTCCATCTCTTCCTGAATCAATATGACGCCATGTCTTCACGACAACAGAAGAAAGGGCTGCTGGAACACCTGGAGGGACACCTCAAATGCTTTGTCCAGGCATTGGATGTCAAAAGACACCATTCGTGAAATCCGCAGGCAACGCCAGCATCTGATGCATCATGCTCAATGAGATTCGGCGATGTCCCTCCGCATTGGGATGGATCATATCTGTATCTCACATGTGGAAGAACTGCGTATGTGAGGTTTCCAGTGGATAGAGTCCGCTCACCGCATTGAGGTCGATGACAGGCACCGCCCAGTGGGTCCCGGCTTCCTTCAGCACCTGCACATATTCGTCTATGTAGATGCCGATGCGATTGAGGAAGCTTTCGTCAGGCTGGACATTCTGTTCGCCGAATGTAGCGAAAGCGCGATGGATGGGCGTCATGAGGAAGACCTGTTGCATTGGGAAGGTCTTCTTGATATACGACATAGCGATGTTGATACGACCACGAAACGTGGTGGCATCGTATCGGCTGGCGAGATACCGTCGTCTCGGCAGATGAGATGCGATGCAGCGGATGCACGCCCGACAAGCATTGCGCGTATGGAATTCGGGAATGCCAGGCAAACGAAGCCGTGTCACAATGTGGGGAGTGCAAGAACTGTCCCTGCCAGAAAATTGCCGACGTCCTCGTAAAAAGCGACATTTGGCAGCGCCGATGCCTGGAAGTTTGTTCCCCAGAAGAATACGCCATGCTGGAAAGGACTTTCTTCCACAAGGCGGAAAATCTGTGCATACCCCGTGCAGACGAAAATACCAGGACAAGGATTTCGCGGGGGCAATGACGATGTTTCTGTCATCGGCGTCACACGCG
>DCIO01000114.1:0-13333 GCA_002315885.1 Lentisphaeria bacterium UBA1724 | reverse complement strand
GGTACGCAAGCCGCCACAAAATGACCACACCGATAATATGCTGGAAATAGAGGAGTTAGGTGGTGTCCGTAGAATCGGAAGAACACAATGTGTTCAACTTTGGCAGTCTCTAATAGTCTCTGTCTCTAATCGGAGACTGTCTCCTACCCCGAAAAAGTGTCTCTAAATGACGAAAAATCGGCTTACACCACCAATGCTCCACGCACGAGCAAAGTTCCACTATTTGAATTTTGTGTCTTCTACCTAACTTTTGATTTCACCCACGGATTTTGCAACTTACGCAGACGAAAGTCTCTAAAAGTCTCTGATTTCGGGTAGGAGTCGTGGGTTCGCATGAAAAGTGTGGTCTTCGGGGTGTGGTCGTTGTCTCCTACCGCAGAGACTTTTCGGGATTTTCGGAGTCTCCTGGACGAAAAAACGGCCGAAAAAGCAGTCTCTTGGGGGGAGTAGAGACTGGCAAGAGAAAAGCCGTAAGTCGCTGATTTTACGGCAACTTACGGCGAAAAAGAATCAGGCCGTAGAGAGTGTGGTCTCTACGGCCTGCGTTTTAAGGACTGGTGGAGCTAGTGGGATTCGAACCCGCGACCCCTACGTTGCGAACGTAATGCTCTACCAACTGAGCTATAGCCCCAATTCGTAACGGTGCTTAAGATAAGCGCAGATACGGAAATTTCAAGTCGGCCAGGGAGAAAAGACAGAAAAAACGCGTTGTTGACGATTTGTTCGTGGTGTCAGTCGATGTGATTCCCTGAAATGTGCCGCAAGCATCGTTCCTCGGATGTGTGCGCGTCACTGCGCACTGGGCATGCGCCCGTGCGCTGAGGGCGGCGTGAACGCCGCCTGCGGCCTGCAGGGTTACGGTTCCTTCTTGAGGGGAATTTACGAATTTCGAATTGGGAAAGAGGGGGCAAGGGGGATACTTCCCCCTCCGACATTAAGCATTAAGCATCAAGTATTAAGCATTAGATCTTCGCGGGGATTTCCACGATGATGTTGCTTTGGCCGTCGGCCACCAGGAGTTTGCAATTTCCGGATTCTGCGATGAAGCCATCGGTTGCTGTGCTGAAGAATGCGAAATCCCGCCACCCCAGTTCCAATTGGAATGGTGCCTTCTTTCCAGGTTCCAAGGCGACCTTGGTGAAATTCCGCAGGACTTTCAGGGGGCGCTTTTCGGCTTTGCAATTAGGCTGGCTGACATAGAGCTGCACCAGCGCCTGGCCTGTACGGTCGCCCGTATTCTCCACGCTTCCGGAAATCACCACCTTCAGCGACTTGTCCTTCAGCTTACCAGTGACGACCGCCTTCTTGTCGACAGCATATTTGAAGGCCGTGTAGCTCAGACCGAAACCGAATGGGAAGCGTGGCGCGATGCCTGCGCGGTCGAAGTGTCGATAGCCGATGAAGATGCCCTCGTCGTAATTGACGTGGGGGTCATAGCCGTCGCGGACGCCGGGATAATTGCCATTGGCGTGGCATGCGTAGTCGTTGATATCCTTACCCCAGGTGAAAGGCAGATGGCCCTCGGGAGATGCGGCGCCCGTCAGGATATCCACAATCACATTTCCGCACTCCTGACCGGGATACCAGAAATCCACCAGCGCCTTCACGCCGTCAATCCAGGGCTCCACATCCATCACAGTGCCGCCGACTAGTCCGACGAAGACATTGGGATTCGCCTTCGTCAGCGCGGAAATGAATCTGGACTGCCCGTCGGGCAACTCCAGGCCAGGCACATCGGCTCCTTTCACATCGCCCCATCCCAGCGCCTCACGGTCGAAATGGTGGTTGCTGCCGCCAATGTAGATTACCGCATCCGCCTTCTTCGCCGCATCCAGAGCGGCCTTCTGCTGGGAGGCCAAATCGGAATGCAACAACACCGAGCAGATGCAATCCTCGGAAGCGGCAAAGTGGAAGCCCGTGAACTCCAACTCGTAACTCTGTCCTGCCTTGACCTTGAATTCCACGGAATGGTCCATGAGAGCCGTCTGTTCGCCGGAAAGCAGACGCTTGCCATTGATGGACAGCGTCGCCTCATTGAAGAACGTGCAGAACAATCCCAGATGCCAGGTCTCGCTCTTCTTCGGCGTGAACTTGGTATTGACTTTCATGGCGTAACAACGCTGGAGCAACTTCTTGTTGGTGCTCTCAATGCCCGCCGCCAGCATGACGCCGAAATGTAGCTGGAGGGATTTGTGGCTCTCTTTCAGGAAGGGCTTCTTGCCCGCGGACAACGATGCCAGGTCGTCATAGAACTCGCACTTGACTTCGCCATCCAGCAAGGCGTCCGGGAAGATGTATGCGTCATGGAAAAGCACGCCCGGCTCGTATTCCACGGTGCACTTCTTGCCCAAGCGGGCCTGGATCGCCTCCAGGGCGGTCACTTCGTGCTTGGGATGGACGGCACCGCTGCCACCGCCATGGACCAGATCCACACAATGATGGAAATCCGCGGTGGGTCCGCAGACCAGGATGCGCTTCTTGGACACGTTCAGCGGGAGCATGCCGTCATTCTTCAGCAGCACCGCGGACTCGCAACCGATGGCGCGGGCCACTTTCGCCTGTGTGGCAGTGGCGCATTTGCCCAGTGCTTTGTTGTCGGCCGTGGTCACACGGAAAATCAGCCGCAGAACCCGTCGCAGGTGGTCGTCCAATTCCTCGTGGGTAATCTGATTGGTGACCAGCTGGTCCATGAGGGGATTGTTCATCCAATTGGAGACATCGCCGCCCATCTCCAGATCCAGTCCGCCACGGAGGGCCTCCTTGGCCGCGTGGGTGCCGCCCCAGTCGGAGACCATCACGCCGTCAAACCCGCATTCGTCCTTGCAGAAATCCTGCTGGGTGTATTTGCATTGTGAGGCGTAGGTGCCATTGATGCGGTTGTAGCTGGACATGAGCATCCAGGGCTTGGCTTCCTTGATGACGATTTCGAATGCCTCCAGGTAGAGTTCACGCATCGTCTTCTTGTCACAGTTGCTGCTGCCCACTGTGCGGCAGATTTCCTGGTCATTCAATGCCAGATGCTTTGGGGTGGCGGCAACGCCTTTCGCCTGGCAGCCCTTCACATAGCCCGAAGCAATCTTGCCCGCCAACACGGGATCCTCGCCGTAATACTCGAAATTACGGCCATTGAGGGGCGTGCGCATTAGGTTGATGCCAGGCCCCAGGGAGACATGGATCTTGTTGGCAATCGCCTCCTCCGCAATCACACCGCCAAATGCCTTCGCCGTCTCGGGATTCCAGGTGGCAGCCAAGCCCATTCCGCAAGGCAACGCGGTGGTCTTGGTGCCGTCTTCCAGACGAATTCCCTGGGGACCATCCGCACACTTCACGCTGGGAATGCCCAACGCGGGGATGCCACCAAATTCCATGGTGCTGATACCATGAAGCAACGCGGTCTTCTGCTGGAGGGAAAGCTTGCCGATAATCTCCGTAATGCGCTTCTCAAAATTCATGTAAAAACTCCTGTAAAAAAGGTATGACGAAATGAAATTGTCTTCGGAGAAAATATAAATCCCTAAGACGGGATTTCACCCGGGGTGTACCGACGGCGTCCTCGCCGTCGCGAAAGTGTCCCTTGGGTCCCTTGAATTGAGCATTGAGCATTACGAATTGAGCATTGGTTTCCCCCCAGTTCCGAGTTTTCGCATTATCTTGACACAATTACCAAATTTGTCTCTTTTTTCAGTAACACGACAATGAAGACTCTTCTTTTTCAAGGCGATTCCATTACGGATTGCGGTCGTATCACGACTGGTGGCGCGGGTTACCCATTGAACCTGTGGGGAGCTGGCTACCCCGGCCTGATTGCCTCTGAATTGCTGGGAAGCCGTCCCGAGGAAGGCTGGAACATCATCAACCGCGGCATTAGCGGAAACCGGGTTGTGGACCTCTATGCACGCTGGAAGATCGACGCGTTGAATCTCCATCCCGACATCATCAGCATTCTCATTGGTGTCAACGACACCTGGCACGGGAAGTGTACCGACAACGGCGTGGAAGTCCCCCGCTACGAGCAGTTCTACCGCATGTTGCTGGATTGGTCCCTGGAGAGCAATCCGAATATGAAGTTCGTGCTTTTGGAGCCCTTCGTGCTACCCTTTGGCGCCGTCCAGGAAGACTGGGTGCCAGAGATTGACCAGCGCCGTGCCGTGGTCCGGAAGCTCTCCGAAGAATACCACACCGCATTCGTGCCTCTGCAGAGTGCCTTCCATGACGCCCTGAAGCGCGCCCCACAGGAATACTGGCTGGTGGACGGCGTCCATCCCCAACCTGCAGGACATTGGCTGATTGCCCAGGAGTGGTTCAAAGCCGCAAAGAATCTGCTGTAGTTTTCGCTCTCGCCCTCGCTTCTTCGTCCTATGAAATATCGTCATATCATTCTCCTGATTGCGGGAACGATCTTCTACTTTCTCGTGAATTTCCAGCGCACGGTAATCCCTGGCGCCATCTTCAACGAATTGCAGAGTGGCTTGGGTTCCAACGCGGGCTACATCACCGCACTGGGTTCCGCATTCATGTATATCTACGCCACCTGCCAGCTGGTCACAGGGCTCTTCGTGGATAGAAAAGGCGGCTTCCGCACCATCCTCCTGGGTGGATTCTTCTTCGCGCTGGGAAGCCTCGCTTTCCCCTTCTGCAAATCCCTGTGGCCGATGTATCTTTCCCGGGCATTCACAGGACTGGGAGCCAGCTGCGTCTACCTCAGCATGATCAAGGAATTGACGCGGCTCTATCCCAAGAAATTCACCGTCCTCTTCGGAATCTTCATGTGCGTGGGATACGCGGGCAGCATAACGGCGGGGAGGCCTTTTGTCGGCGCCATCAATCAATTTCCATGGCGTTCCGTCCTAGGCAGCATCGGTCTGCTGACAGTGGCAGTGTATATCGCCTACAGCGCCACAATCATCTCCATGCCAAAGCCCGAGAAGAAGACCACGCCCTGGAGTTTCAAGCCACTGCTGATGGTCTATTGCAACCCGAAGAATCGCATGCTGGCATCTTTCACCTGCTTCAACTGGGGACTCTACTACACCCTCCTGACCGTCATCGGCAAAAAATACCTGGAGGACTACTGCAAAATGAGCACCATTGACGCCACGTGGGTCATCACCATAATGGGAGCGCTCTCCGCGGGCTTCAACTGCCTCAGCGGCATCCTCTCCCACGCCCTGGGAAACCGTCGCAGGCCCTTCCTCATCGGCGGCGCAAGCCTGGCGACTGTCAGCTACCTCCTCATGAGCATCGCACTGGCTTTCAAATTCCAGTCGCCATTCCTCTGCGTGCTCTTCTTCCTGGTGACCCTCACCGCCAGCCAGTCACCCGTCCAGGTGGCCGCCATGCACGAACTCAATACCCCCGAGACCGGGGGCGTCACCGTGGCAGTCCTGAATTTCACCTCATACCTCATGGTGGCGCTCTTCAGCAATCTCTGCGGGATGCTGCTGGAATGCTTCCCGCCCACAGTCGTGGATGACATCAAGATCTACGGCGCCAATTCATACCTGCTCTTCTTCGCCTTCGCAACCCTTGTCTCGCTCTTTGGACTCATCCGGGTCAGACTCCTCCCCGAATGCGGAAAGGCGTGATAACTCGAAATGCTTAATGCTTGATGCTCAATGCTTAATGCTTGATGCTCAATGCTTAATGCTTGATGCTCAATGCTTAATGTCGGAGGGGGAGGTATCCCCCTACCCCCTCTTCTTCAATTCCGAATGAACCGCAGTAACGGCAGAAAAGAACAAGAGACTCAAAAAATCCGAATTCTTTTTTGATGAAAGTGTTGATTTATTGCGAGAAAGTACGTATAATTTCAATAGTTTCCTTCCCAATCATTACATTCCCTCCCCAAAAACCCCAAAAACAAAACCATGAAAAAGTCCTTTACCCTCATTGAACTCCTGGTGGTCATCGCCATCATCGCCATCCTGGCCGCAATGCTGCTGCCCGCACTCTCCAAGGCCCGTGAGAAGGCCCGCGCCATCTCCTGCACCAACAACCTGAAGCAGATTCAGCTGGGCAACATCCTCTATTCCAATGACGCCGACGACTACCTGCCCCCCCTGGCTTTCGATCCCGATGCAACCTGGAAATATGGTCTGAACGGCAACGACATGAAGGACTGCCCCAACACCGTCAGCTGGTTCACCCTGAATCCCCTTGTCCCTGGCACCCCCATGACAGAAAAAGAGTGGTACAACAAGGACAAGGCGTCCGACCCCACCGCCAGCAACGCCGACGAGAGCGGCTGGCACAAGGTCCTCCTGTGCCCCTCCTGCCCCACCAGTCAGCGTACCATGGGTAACATCAGCTACCAGGCCAACATGGGCATGGGCCATGCGATGCGAATTTACAGTGGCGATTGGTCCGGCTTCGATGAATCTGGTTCCAATCTCGCCGCCACCTGGCATCGCATCAGCTCCGTCAAATATCCCTCCATCTATGTCAACATCGTTGACGGAACTCGCATCCAGCCTGCCAATAACAGCCAATGGATGATCTTCACCTACCCTGGCGCCATGACCAACGAGTCCGGCTATGTGGGGACCAAGGATGCCTACTGCCGCCACTCCATGAACTGCAATTTCTCCTTCTCCGATGGTCACGTGGAAGCCGTCAACAAGGCGAAATTTGTGGACGGTGGTGTTCAGGGCAACCTGAAGATGTCCTACTACTGGTATCCCAATTGCAATGTCTACGGCGGCGACAAGGGTCGATAGGCTCATTTGATTTCCATTTTTCACCCCAAACAATCCCCAACAACCATGAAAAAGTCCTTTACCCTCATTGAATTGCTGGTGGTCATCGCCATCATCGCCATCCTGGCGGCAATGCTGCTGCCCGCGCTCTCCAAGGCCCGTGAGAAAGCCCGCGCCATCTCCTGCACCAACAACCTGAAGCAGATCGAACTGGGCAACATCCTCTACACCAACGATGCGGACGACTACCTGCCGCCCAACGCCTACAGCCCCTCCACTGACAAACTCAATATGCATGGTGACGACATTGCCGCTGCGGACTCCCGCTACTGGTTCACCATGAATCCCCTCGTTCCCGGCACCCCCATGACTGGTTACGAGTGGTATTCCAAGGATCCCGCCGCCGCCATGAACGCCACCAGCCTCAGCGACCGCGCCGACCAGGGTTCCTGGCACAAGGTCCTGCAGTGCCCCTCCTGCCCCACCCAGTATCGCGTCATGGGCAACATCTCCTACCAGTCCAACATCGGCGCCAGTATCTTCCCCAGATTCTATAACGGCGACTACAGCGAATGGGGACACACTGGCTGCACCAAATCCGCCACCTGGCACCGTCTCTCCGCCATCAAGTACCCCTCCATCTTCGTCAATGTGACCGATGGCACCTCCTGCAACCAGCTGGGCACCGACAACCTGACCGGCTGCCTGGTCTTCCCAAACTCCATGCACAACACGGTTGAATACCGCGCCCGCTACTTCCGTCACAGCCAGCAGTGCAACTTTGCATTCGGCGACGGCCATGTGGAAGCCATCAACATTGGCAAGTCCGAAGTCAACAACTTCTACTGCGGACTCTACGACTACTACTGGTACGTTGGTGTCAACTGCAAGGGCGGCGACCTGGGCCGATAATCATCTGAGCTAATCCCCAACGCAAAAGGCGCTCCCGGAATCTCCCGGAAGCGCCTTTTTTAATTCGGAATTAGGAATGCGGAATGAGGAATCTTTTTTGCTCTTTCTTTTCGACCGTTTTTGCTTACGGGGGATCCAAGACGTCAAATGACTTCATTACCCAGTTCCTGCATGCGGTGTTTTTTGTCGTACGGTTGGGTGTTTTGTGGATTTTTCCCTCCTGCAAAACTAGCGGAAAAGAAAGAGCAAGGAAAAGCAGGCGCTCGCTGTCGTGTCCGTAAATTCCACAGTATCGGTAAAAAAGATAGAGGAAGAAAGAACCTTTTGTGTATTTTGTGTATTTTGTGGACGTATTTTTATGAATCAAGAATCATGAATCAGTTTTTCGGCGTTTTTGTGGTAGAGTTTTTCCAGGACCTCGGTGGGTAGTTCCAGGGAATTTAGGAATTCCTGGTGGATATTATCGAAGTAGTCCCTGGCGTAGAGGATCCGGTCCTGGAATTCCAGGATGAACTGTTTGGCGAATTCGGGATCGCGTCGTAGTGCCCGGCATCCCGAGCCCGCGGAGATATCGCAGTAGAGATTGGGGTATTTGCGCAGAAGCGTAGGCACCGCGCCGCCTTCGACGACCTTTGCCTTTTCGGGTGGATATGGTCCCTGCTTCCACAGGTCGTCCTTGGAGATATTGATCCAGAAGGCGGGTGCGTGTCCCAGGAAATTGGTATCTGGGCAGAGTTGCAGAAGGTGTTCCAAGTTCTGCATATCGCCGCCCCACCATTCCCCCCAGGGCTTCTCGATGGTGGTCTGCCAATCGTAGTCGAAATGCAATGTCACGGGCATGCCCAATTCGCCCGCCTTGCGGAAGAGTCGCGTGCAGTCGGGGCTGTCGTATGTGGTGCGGAATTTGCATTCGCCACAGACCTTCGCGCCGTAGATGTCGTGGGCGGCCTTCAGATAGTTCGCCGCCTGGGGATCACGGGGATCGGGACAGAAGCCCAGGATGAATTTCTCGGGGGCACGTTCCGCGTATGCCACACAGCGCTCGAAGGGAATTGCCACATCACGCTTGCCAAAGAGCGACCCGCAGACCAACCCCGCGGTGCCTTCACAGCACTCCTTCAGGGGGCTCTCCCAACTCATGAGCCAGGATTGGTCAATATGATACTTCTCCATGTTTTCCACGATTTTCTGGAAGTCGTATCCGTGCCAATCGGGATGGTTGTGGGCATCGATGATTTTCATTGCTTATTCCTCTATGCTGGCTTCCGTAGCCGATATTGAATTGAGAATTGAGAATTGAGAATTGAGAATTATTTGGCCAGCGCCTTGTCGACTTTCAGGAACGCCTCGCCGAATTGCCTGAGGGTCTCTTCGCTGGTGTGTTCCTGAATCAGCAGGAACATGCATTCGTCCATCATCTTCTGGGCGTTGGGACAGGGATATTCCGCAAAGCGGTCTCCCAGATACTGCGGGGAGTTCCAGGGGAAGGCATTGGAGCGTTCCAAATACCACCGATGCTTCGGCATGAAGGCGAAGAGGTAATGCTCCGCCATGGGGACGCCCTCCGCCGTCAACGCCTCGCAGTATTCCTTGCGTGAGCAAGTGACCGCCTCTGGATTGAAGAGAATCTGGGCCTTCCAGAAGCTGGCTTCGCTACCAGCAGGCATATTCTTCTCCGCTACATACCGCACGCATTTCAGCTTCGGGAAAATCTCCGTTGCCAAATACGCCATGCTTTGCTGGCGTTCGGCGACGATGGCGGACAACTTCTTCAACTGCACGCGTCCGATTGCCGCATGGAATTCGTCCATGTTGAAATTCAGTGTGGTGAGGACATTGGTATCCACGCCATCCAATCCGAAGGGCTTTCCCCGGTCGGCGGCGCGGCGCACCTTCCAGTAGAGCTCCTGCGAATTGCAGACCACGGCGCCGCCCTGCCCGCCTGTGCAGATATGCTTTCCGAACATCAGCGAGAATGCGCCGATGGTCCCGAAGGTGCCCACGTGCTTGCCGTGGATGCGTGCGCCCAGCGCCTGTGCGCAGTCCTCCACCACAGGGATGCCATGCTTCTTTGCCACCGCCATAATGCCCTCAATATCTGCGGGATAGCCAGATACGTGCGCCACCACGATAGCAGAAGTGCGCTCCGTGATCCGCGCCTCGATTTGTTCAGGTCCTGGCGCAAAGCTATCGGGTGCGGTATCCGCCATGATGGGAATGCAGTTGTTCATCACAATCGGCATGACGCCACCGCAATCGGTCACGCATCCCACCACCACCTCGGAGAAAGGTGGCAAATCCAACGCCTTCAGTGCAACAAAGACCGCCGTGGTCCCGGAATTCACGCCATCCGCATAGCCCGCGCCGATGTATTCCGCAAATTCCTTGCAGAACTCAGTCTCCTGGGGGCCGTTGTAGCCGATGGCGTTGCCCGTGCCGATCGCCTCGTCAAAGAGCGCATCCACCGCGGCCTTTTCCTCCACGCCGAAATGGAAACGTCCCGTGGGATAGGGTTTCACTGCGGGCTCGCCGCCACGAATTGCCAATTCATTCGCATTGGACATCATCTCTTCTCCTTTGCATTAAAGTTGTCGAACAAAAGTGTTTTAATTTTTCGCTTTGTTCCCCTAGAAGGTAGGTATTTCGACCCCGGAAGGGGTCAGTGAATACAGCCCCGGGTGCAGCCCGGGGTAGGTGGGTTTTAGATTTTTTGGACCCTGGAGGGGTCCGTGAAGCCATCAATTACCTACCCTCCTGGGTAACAAAGCGTTATTGTTTCTTCACCCAGTGGAAGCCCTCTTTGCCCAGAGGGGTCTCCAGGGCATCCAGATACATCAGAATGTATGCGCCCCAAGCATGGCAGTCGGAACGAGTGGTGCCGAATTCCTCGGGAAGCGTGGTCAGCCCCTGCCCCAGCAGAGAATTCCAGCGTCCCATGCGACGTTGCACCAAATCCTCCCAGCCCGCCATGCGGCATGCGGCGGCGTAGTAGAAACTGAAGTAGATGCTGCACTCCGTCAGTTCCTCGTGACGGAGTCCTTCCACCTCTGCGGGAGACTCGCCTGCCAGGATGGAAAGCACCTGGGAGTGCTCCGAGAACTCCTTATGCGCCAAGTCAATGGCGTAGAGCTTCCGCTCGGGGACGTAGTATCTCCCCTTGATCTTCGCCGCCAGGCAATCCGCCTTCTCCTTCAGACCGGGACGCAAGCCGATTTCGTCCAGCCCACGCAATGCCATCACCAGCAGCCAGTTGTTCATGCTGTCTGGTCCATCGCCTTTCAGGGGTGCACCGAAATCCCACCCCGTGCACCAGTCCACGAAATTCCATCCCGGCGCATCCACCAGGCCGTCCTTGCTGTTGGCATCAAAGTAATCCAGGAGTTTTCCTGCGGCGGGAAGAAGCTCTTCCAGGAGTTTCGTGCGGCCATGGACTTTCCAGTAATCGTGGAGCATCAGCAGCCAGATGGTCATGAAAGAGGGAATGAACTGGTCTTCCTTGGTGGGATAGCGCGCCATGATTGCGCCATCGGGCGTCTGGGAAAGGGAGAACATCCGAAGTGCCTTCTCAGGCAGCTTATGGTCCTGGGTGAGCAAATAGGTGCACAGCACCGTCAATCGTGTGTCGCCGATATACTGCATCTGTTCCCAGAAGGGGCAATCCATGTAGGTGTAATACATGCAGCACTGCAGGGTTTCCACCGCCATCTTGCCTAACTCGCTGTTCCCCGCAAAATCCGGCAACGGATAGCCCGTCTTGAAGTAGCGGATCTTCGCCTCCACGTCGCCTTCGGTTGTCACCTGGACGTAGTGTCCTGCGCGCCACCAGTAGTTGTCCCAATGGAGCGTGCCATCCACGTGGAAGACATCCTCGTTGCCCACCAGATACTTTCCGTCACGCTTGCCTTTGTCCGTGGTCAGGAAAGTCTTCCAGTCGGAAAAGTCATCGGTGTGATAGACTGTCTCGCAGAAGCGCACACGGACAACGCCCTGGCCTTTCATGTCAATCCGCGCCCAGGAGTTGGTGTAGTGCTCGAAATAATAGACGCCATTCCCCTTGTGGATGGGGGTGACCTCCTCGTAGCGCATTTCGGGCAGTTCGCCATCCATCATACGGCGGTCATCCTGGAAATACTCCACAGGCAGCCAGCCCTCGCCACCGCCAACGGGAATCTGGTCGCAGTAGCCCGGATGGACTTCCACACGGGGGAA
The DNA here is from genome assembly GCA_002315885.1 of Lentisphaeria bacterium UBA1724. Classification (GTDB taxonomy): domain Bacteria; phylum Verrucomicrobiota; class Lentisphaeria; order Oligosphaerales; family Oligosphaeraceae; genus UBA1724. The sequence goes on along the minus strand of DCIO01000114.1, from coordinate 1,517 downwards.
TGCCCCCCAGTCGGGATAGCCCATAGTGAATGTCAGGCAGTCCTCCTCGCGTGCCTCCCAGGTCTTCAGCATCCCCGAGAAGTCCTCCACGCAGAAGCCGTGCCGGATGGTAATCTGACCGTATGCGGTGCTCTTATCCCCTAGGCACAGCACCCGGGCAGTCAGGACGTGCGTACCAGCAGGGATATCCACCGTCACGCGCTTCCAATACCAGAGCTGTGGCGCACCGCGCTCGGGTCCTTCCGTCAGACGTTGCCCATCCAGATACAACTGCGCCATCTCGTCGGCGCCAAACCGAAAATCCAATTTCCCGGCACCCTCAAAGCAACAGCGAAATACGCCGATATACGCTTCGGTAGGCTCCTTCGACAATTTCATCCAGGTGACGGACATCAAATCACTCCTATCATTGCAAGACAAAAGCCATAACTCCCTAGGAAAAGAACACACCGCTAATATATCTTCCGTGGGAGGATTTACCCACGACTCACGATTCTGAAACCTGGAAGAACGAACTGGCCCTTTGGTCCCTGTAATTCCGAAAAAAAACGGGGCTGCCCGTTTTAGCGGACAGCTCCGTTTGCAGGAATCGATTCTATCCCGTAGAGATACTACTTCTTATTGCCGCCGTACCAGGAGCCATTTTCGTGACGCAGAGGACGGAAGTAAGTGGTCTTGTGGGTGTTGTAGTTTTCGTCGAACTGTGCCTGGCCGATGTTGCCGACGGAGAAATCGGGCAGAAGGACATTGCAACGGCCATCGTGACGGATGGACAGGACGTTAGCCACCGAGGTGTTGGTTTCCTGGGCGACTACGTTCCAACCCTGGAAGTAGATATTCAGGTTAGTGAGAGCAGTTTGCCCAGTAACGATGTCGTCGGCACCATCAGCGATTATGACAGGTGTCTCGCCATTGGTGCAATGGCTTGCCAGAGAATGGATGGTCTCGGGCTGGTTTGGGTGGTCCTTGTCCGTTTTATGAGCCTTACCCCAGGCATAACCGTAGGCGCTATACTGGTAGGAATAACCCACCTTGTAGTAAATCTCGCTCCAGTTGCTGCCCGTGAAATTGACACCGCGTTTGGAGGCGGGGCACTGGAAGACCTTCGCATCCATCTTCATGGTCTCAATCATGTATCTGAACCAATAGATATAATCCGCCTTGCGGTCGGCAGTGGTGTTCGTGGCGATATAGAAAGTAGGATAGTAGTCGTCAAAATCGTTGGTGTAGAGCGCAACGAAGAGACCAATCTGCTTGATGTTGTTGACGCAGGAGATGGCGCGGGCCTTGGCACGGGCTTTGGACAAAGCAGGCAGCAGCATGGCCGCCAGAATGGCGATGATGGCGATGACCACCAACAATTCAATGAGGGTAAAGGACTTTTTCATGAGTGTGGGATTTGGGTTGGCTTTGATGAAAAAAACAAACAACGCTCCTATTATAGGAAAATTTTCTCCCGTTTTCAAGCCCTTTGCATGAAATTTCACAAAATAAATCACAGCCGTCCCATAATTTTA